>JAVXWL010000179.1:0-3077 GCA_032230565.1 Pseudonocardiales bacterium
ACCCGCCCGTGGAGCGGCCCGGCGTGGTGGGCCGCACAGAGCGGACGACGGGATTCGAACCCGCGACCCTCACCTTGGCAAGGTGATGCGCTACCAGCTGCGCTACGTCCGCATGTTCCCAACGGGATTTGATCTGGCTCCCCCCGGTGCGTGACAGAACTGTAGCTGACACGGGGAGTCAGGATCAAGCCGCCCCCGAGCTCATGGCAGATCGTTGGCGATCATCTGGTCGAGCGCGTCATCGACGTTGATCCACCGAGTCTCGTTCCCCGGCAGGACGATGTCGTAGCTTGCGTCGAGAAACTCGGCGAGCCGCTGGGCGCTGGCCTCGAACATGGCGTGACCCGAAGGTGAGTTGAGTTCCACGACGACGATCTCGGGATCGCCTGAGCCCGGCCGGATCCGTACGTCACCGTCACCCGCATCGGCGATCAGGCCGTCGGCGAGTAGATCGCGGGAGAACACCCACTCGACCCACCCAGCCCGCCCAGTGCGAAAAGCCGCGACGATGGCGTATGGATCACGAGTGTCGTAACGCAGCGCAACTTGAACAGGCACCGCAGGAGTCCGTGGTGCCAGCAGATCAAAGACCGCAGATGAACGGAGGGTCACATGGTCGTTACGCATCGTTGTCGCCCCTTTCTGTGCCGTCAGCTCTGAAACGATTGACTTTCGTTGCTGTGACGCGGAAATGGCCGTGCTACGCCCGGATGCCTATGGCAGACCACCCGGACGGGTCAGGGAAGTTCACGTGAGTGACGGGTCGTCGCTCATCGTGCCTAGCTGCCTCCGTCTGTCCCGATACAGTAGGGCAACTAGCCTGAACCGGTAGGTTCTGCCCGGCGTAGGTACGACGTGAGGATCTTCTGGTGGCCGATGAGGCTCGATCGAGCATCCCCCGGCCCGAACGATGGCGAAACAGTTCGGATCCGGTGCCGCCAGCTCTCAGTATGGGTGAGGGCCCTTCCGACGTCGAGTTGGTGCGACGGCTCAGGGATGCCGATGGAGCCGCACTGTCCCAGTTGTATCAACGCTTTGGTCGGCCGTGCTACTCGCTGGCCCGCCGCATCTGTGTTGACGAGGGTCTGGCGGAGGATGTGGTGCAGGAGGTGTTCCTGACGCTGTGGCGGGATCCGTCCCGATTTGACCCTGCCCGGGGAGGCTTCGCCACCTGGCTGCTTACGCTCATTCACCACAAGGCGGTGGATGCGGTGCGAAGAGAGAGCACCATCCGACGGCGCATGGTCGCTGCGCCAGAGGCGGGCGAGGACTGGTCTCCAACGCCGGTACCGGGTGCCGATCAGGCGGCGATGGCCCGTGTCGCGGCCGAGCAGGTGCGTGCGGCGCTTCATCAGCTACCAGTCGAACAGCGGCAGGTGCTCGCGCTCGCCTACTTCGGCGGACACACTCAGCGTGAAATCGCAGTTCAGACCGGTGTGCCGTTAGGTACGGTGAAGTCCCGCATGTTCACTGCTGTGCAGCGGCTGCGGTTGCTGCTGGCCGATCAGCTGGGGCCGGACACGTTGATCGCTGAGGCGCGCGTGGTGAGAGAGGCGAAGCGATGAACGACCAGCAGCAGCCCGCTGCAGGCTGCCCGCATCGCGACTTGGCGATCGGGTGGGCGTTGCACGCCCTGGAACCGGCCGAAGAATCCTTGATCGCCACACACATGCCGGAGTGCCCGACCTGCGTTGAAATCGCCGCGGAGACCGAGGAAATTGGCGCCATGCTCGGCCTTTCGGTGCCGGAGGCGATGCCCAGCGCCGAGCTGGAGCAGCGCATACTGAGCGTGACAGGCGCCAGCCCGGTTGCGCAGGTTGCGCCAATGGCATCCTCGGCACGAGGGGGACGACCCATCACCAAAGCATCGCGATGGCGCGTTCGGGAACTGGTTGCGGCCACGGTGGTGATCCTGGTAGCTGCTGCGGTGGTACTGGGAGTCCGTGTGGTGCAGCTCAACGGCGAGCTCAACCAGGCCCAACGCCAGGTGGCAGGGATGTCCGAGGCGATACAAAGCGCTGCAGACCCGGCGTCGATCCGGGTGCCGCTGGTCACCAAGAGCGGCAGTGTGGTGGGCATGGTGCTCGCGAACCAGGACCAGGTCGCGGTCATAGCCACGCGCCTGCCTAGCAACAGCGAAGACCACACCTACGTTCTGTGGGGACTTAATGGGGCAGTACCGGTAGCCCTGACGGCCTTCGACGTAGCGCAAGAGGCACCCGGACCGCAGTCGGTACCCACAGCCGGTGCATCGGGAAAGTTCACCGGCTACGCGGTTTCCCTTGAACCGGGTCGACGCGCCCCCGCGACCCCGACCGATGTCGTGGCGAGTGGACAGGTGACACGCTGACCGTAGCCGAGAAACCACCCAGGAGGTCAACAGATCAAGCTGGGCGCGAGAACCGGTTCGCCCCGTTCCGGGACTGGGTGCGCCGCAGGCCGGGTCTCAATCTCGCCTACCGGATCGTGGTGGGTGTGGTCGGTACAGCGGTGCTCGCGACCGGCATCCTCGCTATCCCCTATCCAGGACCCGGGTGGCTGATCTTGTTTGCCGGCCTCGCAATCCTGGGAACCGAGTTCGCCTGGGCCAAGCGGGCGCTGCGCTGGACTCGCGCACGCTACGACGCCTGGACCGGGTGGGTGAGTCGGCAGCCTGCCGCCGTCCGGATAGGAGTGATTGTGCTGACCGGAGCCATCGTCGCGGTCACCCTCTGGATGGCAAACGCCCTCGGTCTAGTTGCCGGATGGATTGGTCTGCACGGGGATTGGGTGCAGTCGCCGCTGACCTGATCCTGTATGGTGATGCCGCTACCGCGATCAGCAGGGGGCGATTAGCTCAGCGGGAGAGCGCTTCGTTCACACCGAAGAGGTCACTGGTTCGATCCCAGTATCGCCCACCACCAAAACCGCAGGTCAGAGGCATTATTCGATGCCATGGGTCGATCTTCAGGCGAGCCAACATTGCCGATCGTCAGCGAATCGTCAGCAGACGTCATCATCGTCATCGAGCGCGCGCAGGATGCGACCGTGATCGTCGGTGCGGCGCGTGTAGAGGTCCAGCGTGGTTGAGGACCGCT
>JAVXWL010000246.1:0-7058 GCA_032230565.1 Pseudonocardiales bacterium
CTGGACGCAGAGCCGGGCGCTAGGTCCACGCCGGTTCTGTTGAGGGGTGATCCGGAATGGCCGACCTCTGAGCTGAGGAAGCGGCTTCGGGGCGTTGGCCGACTGATAGTGACTCGCCACTGTCGACAAGGGCGGTGGTTTCGCCCTCGCACCGCGACCTGCATGATACGAACGCCTTTCGATGAAAGAGCTGTCCGTGCTTAGCTTCGATCGCTGCCGTCGGCGAACTCGCCGGTCTCGGCGAGGTTCTGGGCGATCTCGCGGAGTTTGAGGTTCAGTCGCTGGGATGCCCGTCGTAGCGCATCGAAGGCGTCTTCAGGAGTGATGCGGAGTCGTTCCATCAAGATGCCCTTGGCTTGGCCGATGACGTCCCTGGACGACAGCGCCTCGTGGAGTTGGCCTCCCAGCTGCTCGAGGGCGGTGCGTTCGTGGATGGTGCTGGCGGCCACGGAAGCGTGAGCAGCCAGGACGAGCCCGATCTCGCGTGCTTCGACGTCGAAGGCATGGGGAGAGGTGGCGTAGGAGTTGAGCGATCCCCCAAGGGAAGCGTTGGTCAAGGGTGCTGTGGCGGCCAGTTGGTAGGAGACCGCTGGCTGCACGCCGGACCCGGTTGGACGTGAGCCGAGCCTCGGCCACCGGTTGTCGGGAAACGCCGGGGCGTAGACGATGGCGTCGTCGATGGCGTCGAGGCAGGGCCCCTCGCTGGCCTGGTACTGAGCCTGGTCAACTTCAGTTGCGGCGGCGTGGGTGGATGCCATGGTGCACAAGGCACCGTCTTTTCTCATGGTGATGCTGGCCAGCTGACAGCCCACGACGGTCGAGACGGCGGCCTGCGCGATCCGCGAGAGGACCTCATCGAAGCTATCCGCGTCGTAGAGATGCTCAGCGATCTGGGCGAAGGCCATGGCCAGGGCCGTATGGGGCGTGGCGGCTTGCCGTCGCTTGGTTGCCTGCACCCGGGCTGCTGAGGCGGCGTCGCGTTCGGTTCGACGATCCTCCCGCTGCTGACGCTGGGCTTTTCGCGAGATCCGGGACTTGGCGCGCTGAGCAGGTGCTTGGTCGCGCTCGTGCCGGGTGCCATCGAGAGCGACACCCAGCTGCCCAGCGTAGGCGTGCAGGCGTCGTTCCCAGCCTCCCAGGGCGGTTTCTCGTTCATCGGCGACCTGATCGCGCGCGTCGGCCGTGTCGTCCCTGGTGCCGGCCTTGGCGTCACGCTCGTCGGAGGTGTCGTCTCTGCAGTCGGCGACGAAATCGCGCTTGTCGGCCGCCCACCTCCGCTCGTCTGCCGAGGGATCATCGATCATGTGAATTCCGCCCCTGACTGCCTTTAGTCCGATACATACGACAGTGAAAGGTCCGGGTGCCCCAGCTCGACGAATCGCTCGTTGACGGCATGGGCTGCCACGTCTTGCTGGTGACCGTCCAAGGCATGATCCATGCCACCGAGGAAGGCACGCATGTCACCGAGGTGCGCAGTGCCCCCCAGGGCGAAGTAGGACACGAACAAATCCGTGACAGACAGCCCAGCCGCGCGGCGCCCTATCTCAAGGTTGCGACCCCGGAGGCCCTGGCAAGGTGCCGCGCCCGCCGCCTTCGCCGAATCCGTGTCTTCCAGCAGGAAGCTCAGCTCGGTAAGCTCGACGACCCGCCGCGGGCTCCCTGACGCACCACGGACTACAAGCCCCGCCCGACTCTCACCGAGAAGGCGGTAGTGCGCGCCCACGAGCACACTCAGACCGGCGGCGCCCATAAAGGTGACATGCGAAACATCGATCACCACACGGCCGGTCGCCACGGCGCCATCGTGCGACAACACCTCATCTAGCAAGGGGGCAGTGGCCAGATCCAGCTCGCCAACTACCTCCACGATCGTTTCGCCCGCTTGAGCGCTCGGGCGAACGCTAAAACCGTGCGGCCCATCACCGCCACGGACACCCCACCACTGACGATCGGCCACCGGAAGCCACCCTGCGCGAATACCGAAGAAATCCCAGGGCCAGTTTGGAGAACCCCTCCGGCTGGCGGCTCAACCGGCACACCGACCATACCGCCGTCAACGCCCCACCGGAAAGAGCCCAGGCGAGTCGGACACGTCCACACCCGCGAGCAGCTCGGCCAGCTCTCTGCCGTGGCCAGCGTCAACTGTGCTCTTCACGCATCGGTACCAAGGGTCGATACGGGTAACGATCAAACCCGATGGTCTGGTGCACTGCCCAAATCGTCTTTCCGTCGGCATGTCCTTCTACCCCAGGCGCTCGACACCGCGGTCACGATGAATAGGCTGCGTCGGCGCGTTCCTGTCGGCCTACTAAGAGGTTTGGGGCGCGGTGGCTCTCACACGCAAAAGTCGTGCACCGCGATGGTCAGGCCGCGCCCATCGAGGCTCAGCGTTACCCGGCTGGCGCTTCTCGCATGATCGACCGAGTTACTGACCAGCTCACTGACCACCAACTACCGCTTCATCTACAAACATCCCAAGGCCCCATGCGGCGCAACATCCGCACCGACGCACGCGCGGCGACCGCAGCGCTCACATCCGCGGGAACTCCGCCTGCCGCCGTTCCTACCTGCGACACCCCTGGCCGTCGTCCCTTTCTCGGAGCACCAGGTCATCATTGGTGATGTCCTAGCCTGCGGTCACTACGGTCGAAGCCGAATTCTCGTATACTCCAAATGCGCGCGAGCCCCATGCAGGTCTCGACGTTAGCGGTACTCGGCGAACTATTATTCAGACTTCGGAAAATCGGAAGGTAACCCGCAACCACACGGTGATCATCGCCACCGGGCAGGCCTTAGCCTCTCACGGCACACCGAGGTAGCGTTGCAGTACTAACCACCAGTGGTGGTAGGAAGTAGGAAACCTTGCGGATCACGGTGATCGGGCGGGGACACGTCGCGGGTGGGTTAGCGCGGCGATGGACAGCTGCCGGCCATGACGTGACAGCACTCGGCCGGGACGGTGGTGATGCCACCGGGGCCGATGTTGTGGTGGTCGCGATCCCTGGCGACGCCATCGCAGAGGGCTTGGCGCGGGTCAGTGGTCTCAGCGGTCAGGTCACCATCGATGTCACCAACAACTACGGTGACCGCCCGGCCGGGTACGACGCTGTGGCGCAGCAAGTCAAGTCGATCATTGGTGGGCCGACATCGAAGGCGTTTAATACGAACTTCGCCTCACTCTATGACCAGGTCGACACAGAATCGGTGCGACCCGGCACGCTGTTCGCATCGGATTCGGAGGCTCGCGAGATCACCGAGCAGTTGATCCGCGACGCCGGTTTCGATCCGATTCACCTCGGTGATCTAGGGAAAGCTCCATTACTGGAGGGTCTTGTCGCCTTGACGCGAGTCCTCGGAAACGGAGAGCTCGGGCCGTTCTTCTACCGCTTCAACCGTCCAGGCGAGCTAGCCGGGACGTGACCTGACTGTAAGCGTAACCCGCGCCCTCGCGCCGCTACTGCTCCGCACAGATTGGCCGTTCGCTAGGGTGTCTACCACGTTGGTGAAGGCGATGCTGGACGATTGTTCGACAAGCAGATGGATCCGGCATTCTTGGGCATCTGGTGACCGCGCCGCCGAGGCGAGTATCCGGTTGGATGGTGTCGAAGAGCACCGTCCTGGGTATCTCCGCGTCATGAGCGAGATAGATGAGTCTGGTCACCGCGAACCGTCCGCCGCGGAGCTGGTCACTCGGCTCTCCGAGCAGATCTCGCGGCTAGTCCGAGATGAGCTGCAGCTGGCCCTGACGGAGCTGAAGCACAAGGCCAAGCGAGCCGGGATCGGCGGCGGGTTGATCGCTGCTGCCGGGACGGTTGCGCTGCTCGGGCTAGGCGCTCTGATGGTCGCAGCGATCGTCGCGCTGGCCCGGTCGTTGCCGTTATGGGCGGCCGCACTGATCGTTGGCGGCGCCGCACTGCTGCTCGCCGGCCTGCTGGCGTTGCTCGGCATCGACCAGCTCAAGTCTGCAATACCGCCTATTCCAGAACAGGCGATCGCAAGTATGAAGCGCAGCGCGCCTGGCTAGCCTGGGCCCCGACGGTCACGGCGACCCGACAAACTCGCCAGGTGGGAAGCTCGGCGCGCGCGTTTGCTCCTTAGGCTTCTCAGTGCAGACGGTTAAAGTTACCGGATGCCTTGGCGCGGTGAGTGAGCATCAAGGACACTCTATGTGCCGCGTAGAAGGTGGCTCCCAGCGTCGCGACGAGAACGAGCGCCAAAGCCAAGATATTGCCGTCGAGGGTGGGAGCCCGACCGTCACCGGCCTGGGCGCGGGCGGATCCGGTGAGGAAGGGCACGATGAAAGGACGCTGATCCCGAGCGTGGTCTCGACGGCCGCAATGGCGGGAAGTAGCGCGAGGTTAGCGTGAAACCCCTTTCGATCTCGCCAGCCGCGTGTGTCCTTGCGATACGCGGTGTGAGCAAGAACTGGTTGTAGGCGCCGGCTGCAATCAGAGCGAACACCAGGAAAAGCTTGCCGAGTAGAAACCGCCCGTATGTCGTGGTGATGAGCTCGGAGACACCGCCGACGTGCTTCCACGTCAGCCACGAACCTGAAGTGATCACCGCGCCCACTGCGGTCAGCGCGAGGACGCTGAAGCGTTGCCAGATGCGGGCCCAGAACAGCCCCGCGTGTCTGCCGAGTGCAGGCCAGGTTCGACTTAGCAGCACGAGGCTGGCCAGGCCGCCCAGCCAGGTACAGCCAACCACTGGGGTCATGATCATGCCGAGCACGTCGTCGAACGTCTCGGCGTCCAGATTCGTCGGCAACAAATTCACCATCAACGCCGTCACCGCGCATGATGCGGCGGCCGCAGTCACCTTATCGAGACGGTCCCGGACGCCAGGAACGAACAGCGAGACCAGTAGCACGGCCACCACGATGAAAAGTACGTTCTGCACCAACATCAACACCCCCGATGACACCCAGGAGCCAGCCCTCGCGGGCTGCGCGAGGAAATGCCACATCTGGGCTGGTAACAGCGCTTCAGCAACGACGTGGCCCCGTCTGCGCGGGCCACCCCACTCGCGAGCTGGAAATAAGCCGCCCCCACGAGCGCGAGACCAGACCAAGCGAGCAGCGTCGCACTCCGGCGCCGCATGACGACCACGTCGGCGTCCTCGATTCCCATCTCCGTGGCCCGCAGTACCGGACGCACGACCGCGAGGTACGTCAACGTCCCGCCGATGACCGAAGCCACTGCCAGGAAGAAGGCAAACTCGGTGACCACCCGCCACCAGGTGGGCCACGATGCGGCCGCGGAGGATACCAACGCTAACTTTGGCACCAACCACTCATAACGGATAATTAGATTAGCCTAGCTAACTTCGTCAAGGCATTATCACCGACGACGTCCCCCATGTGCTTCTCGGCAGCCGCGATGTTGCCTCGGCCGGGCACTCAGGACAGCCGGCCGGCACGATGGACGCGTGAAGCTACTGCTGATGGCCGATACGCATGTCCCGCAGCGGGCCCGGGACCTGCCCGAGCAGCTGTGGCAGGCCGTCGATGACGCAGATGTCGTGGTGCACGCCGGCGACTGGGTGTGTGTCGAGCTGCTCGATGCGTTGCTGGCTCGATCAGACCGGTTGATCGGAGTGGTCGGTAACAACGACGGGCCGGAATTAAGCGCACGATTGCCGCAGGTGGCAACGGTCGAACTGATCGGAATACGACTGGTGGTCGTTCATGAGACTGGACCATCGCGCGGCCGGGAGCAGCGCTGCGCCGCCCGTTTCCCCGACGCCGACGTGGTGGTCTTCGGGCATAGTCACATACCGTGGGACACGGTAGCTCCCACCGGTCTGCGATTGCTCAACCCTGGCTCCCCGACCGATCGGCGCCGCCAGCCGACCTGCAGTTGGATGACCGCCGAGATCATCAGTAGGCAACTTGGCCAGGTCCAGTTGCACCGGCCGTCAGTGGTCATTCGGTGAGGTCGGCCAGCAGCAGCCCACTGCGGGGCTTCGGAGTGAAATAGGTGCTCTTGCGTGGCATCCGCCGGCCTTGCTGGTGTACCGCTAAGACGTCGGCGAACGGCACGGGGGCCAGCTGCAACACGGCGTCGACCTGCGGGCCCGCGGGATGCCCTGCGGGCAGAGCCCGCACGTGGGGTCCTGCCGGGTCGATGCTCAGCGCGTCGGCGATGAGCAACCGCTCGACCAGCCCATGGTCAATCCTGGGAAGCAGTTCGCCTGGTTCGGGTCCGGGCAATGTGACGAGAAGATCGGCGCCGGATGCGCGGGCCACCACGCTGCCGGGGCAGCCCGGGGGGTCGGGCTGCCTGCCTTGACACACCGACAATCCAGCTCGCAACCAGGCGTCAGCCAGATCACCGGAGGTCAATCCAGTACCGACAAGCGCCCGGTGGATCGCGCCGATCCGCAGCGCCGGTCCGCCGGTCACCAACGAGAGCAGGCTGGACCGATCGCTGGCCGCCGCGGCGGCCACCCGATGATTTCCATCGGCAACCAGGAGCGGACTGCCGGC
Organism: Pseudonocardiales bacterium; assembly: GCA_032230565.1. Taxonomy (GTDB): domain Bacteria; phylum Actinomycetota; class Actinomycetes; order Mycobacteriales; family Pseudonocardiaceae. Next base: position 6,488 of record JAVXWL010000246.1, read on the forward strand.
CGCAGTGGCGAGCACCGCTTCCTGACCAGCTCCCGGGCCTAACAGCCACAGTCGGTGCATTCGACCGCCAGAATCGTTGATCGACACCACCGGCGCTCCCAGGCCATCGATGGTGTCCAGCACGGCGGCGGTCAACTGCTCACCATTGATGACGGGCACGAGCATCGCTGCGCTGGTGGCGCAGCCGAGCCCGGCGAGTACCGCGGCGCGTTCGATCGCTACCTGCGGGTAGACCTCCTCGCTGTGTCGTACCCAGGACCTCCCGTGCACGTCCACCGCGGCCGAATCGACCAGACATAACAGACCGACCGCCACTCCGTCTGGGCCGTCCACCCGATAGGGCGCCACCACGTCGGCCACCTGGCGATACGCACTGGCCCGCAGCCGGTCCAGGGCTTGGCGGGCTGCAGGCAACGCATCGGCCAGCGACAGTCCCTGCGTCAACGCTTGGGGCGTGCGGTGCGGGTGCTGAACGGCCAGCAATGTGTCACGACCACCGTGCGGCCCGGCCAGCGCGGCCACCACTTCGCTGGCTTCGGCGAACTCATCAACGTCAGGACCCGGTACGCGG
>JAVXWL010000041.1:0-4028 GCA_032230565.1 Pseudonocardiales bacterium
AGGACCAACGAGGCGTACATGGCCGATTGGACCGCCACCATGCAGGCACCGACGGTCAGGTTCATGGCGAGGTCGCTGGAGGGTCGCAGCGCGTAGGCCACGACGAGGCCAACTCCGAGGCCCGCCATAGTAGCGAGGCACATCGCCAGTTGGAGCCGGCACCGCTGAGCCCAGCGCACGATCGGGAGGAGGGCGGCGTTCATGTCATGCTCCAGTTGGTGTTGGCAGGTGAGGTGGTTGGGCCACTCGTCGGCGTCACGGGCAGGGGGTAGGGATCCGGTGTGTCGGCCTCCACGGGCAGGTGAGTGGTCGATGACCCATCTGTCTGGTGCGAGACACTCGCAGAGCGCCGGCCTAGACAGAGAAGGGTCTCCCTCGGCGTTCGCGGCGATGGTCCGACTGGTTCGGGTTGTGGGTGAGGTGAGCGCAGATTGTTTTAGATTGTGCAAGACCTTTTCGGCGAACACCGTCGATGGCAGCGCCGTGTCCGACGATGCACAGGCTTTGATTGCGGCCGACAATCGCGCGCCGCGGGAGTTGGTCACCGTCAGGCTAGAACTATCAGAGCCCAGCGCCACTGACGCCGCCACTGCTCTCGGCATCGTTGCTGGCATCGTCCATGTGGAATAGCGCCAGGACGACGAAGACTGAGGGTAACCATCTAGATCACTGAAGCTGCTGCACTCTCGGGGGCCTCGGTCGCCCTGCGGCCAATGGGGACTCCCCTTGACCACCGCGCCTGCCGGCCCGCCCCCCGCGAGCACGGCCGCCAGGCCGCGCGCAGGACGACGGACTCAGCCATGCCCGCGCCGCCGCAGGCGGCGTCTTGACTGTCAGAACTTGCTCACTCATCGCTAATACAATCCACTGCGAGGTAGCCGAATCCATCCCGCGAGGCACACCGCCACCCGGGAGTTCTGCGCCTTTAGCGGGTCGTGCTCGGTGAGGGCCTCACGCGACGACCGAAGGTCAGTACGTCGGGAATCGGTAGCACGGCCACCATTGAGGCGACTAAGACCGCGGTCGCGAGCCACGCCACATTGGTCAAACCGATACTGACAACGACCCACCCCGACAGGTTCAGCCCCACCGGGCTGAGGGCGCTGGCGGTCAGCTGTCCATGGCCATGACCCTGCCGAGATGGGTTCCGACGACCTGCCGTTGCAGGGCCGTCGTCCATAGCACCGCGAACATGGATAGGCCGAGGCCGGTCAGCCCGCAGAACGCGATCACGCTCCAGGCGGGAGCGCGCAGGGCAAGGGACACTAGCTGGGGAGCCTCACACAGAAGGGCACACGATCACCGGTCCGGTGACGAAGGCGACCTGCGCCATGCCCTGCAGCATGACCGCGGCGATCCATGGGCGCTGGAACACAGACCGAACCCCCGCTGCTACGCCCAGTCCGACCAACGTGAGGATGCTGACCAGGAACGTCACCAGGTCGAGTACGAGGACGAGCCTCGGTTCGAACGCCAGGAAGAGGGCGCCCCCAGGGCGGAACCGATGATGATCGCGAAGCGAGAGGTGAGGGCCCGCACGGCGTTGGCGTCAGGCAGGATTTCGACGGGCACCAGCGTCGGCAGCAGGGAAAGGTAAGCCGGCCGGTAGTAGCCGGTGCTCGAGCCCATCACCGCGGCCGCCGCGGCGAGCGCCCACAGCGGCGCATCGCGACCGAGCAACAAAAGAAGGCCCAGGCCGCACCCGCGAACCAGATCTGAGGCGATGATGATCCTGCTGCGCCGGTATCGGTCTGCCGAAGCGCCGCCGACGAGCAGCGAGACCACGCCGATCGCACTGGCACCGAGCACCAGGCCGATCGCAGCTGGAGCGTCCTCCCGCGGCAGCAAGTACAGAGCAACGGCGACCATGAACACTGCATCGCCGACGATGTTGACGAACTGCCCGATCCACACCTGCCGGAATCGGCCGAAGCGAAGAGGCTGAGCCAGGGCCTCTTCACCGATCGGACATCTCCACGCTCCTCACGGTAGGGTGGTCGGCCGCTGAGGTGTCAATGACGAGGTCGCGTTCGGAGACGGCGAGGGCAGCAACGCATGCCCAATTGCGGAGCAACGGTAGCCGCTCAGCGGGCGCGGTGACGTGGCGGCGCCGCACCAGGATCGACACTTGTTAGTGGTCCGCGTGTTGGAACGACCCGGTGCAACGGAGATGAACCGCAGGTACGCCGGTCACCTCATGATCACATCAACCGGCGTTTGTGCTGGTAGGTGGCGGAGGATGCGGGATTTGAACCCGCGAGGGTTTTAACACCCAACACGATTTCCAATTCGGTTCTGGGTGTTCAGACGGGTTCGTTGCGAGTATCCGCGCGGGTCAGAGCGACGACCACAACACCTGCGAGTGTTCGAACCTACATGAACTGAGACGGAAACTGAGACGGACGGCAAGCGCGATCTGCCCGGAGCCCGTCGCTGCGTGATGCTGGCTGGATCACCGTTGCTCGTCTGCCGTGTGCAGCATTCCGTGGAATCTGATAAGTCCGGTTTCGTCCCGGCCTGGTGCTCTCTCGCAGGGGGCAGGGGTCCTCCAGGGAACGTTCCAGGCTGCTGCATTCCCGCCCGAGCGCCGCGGTGCCGTACAGCGTGACCTTGGCAGCCGCCCGGATGATCCTCAGCGGGGCGCGCCGTCGCCGCTGCTGCGTTTCGTATGAAGCAGTAGCTCAGGGCCGGCTGTGGACGTTGTACCTCTAGCTTCGCCAGGGTGGTTTTGCCCGAGCCGTTGTGCCCGACCCGCGCGATGACCTGTCCGGCGGGCAGGTCCATCGGTGACTCCGCGCAGGGGCAGGCTCGACCCAGGCCGCGTGCTGTGACGACGCCAGCGTGTCGGTAGAGCGCGCGCAAGAGCTGCGCCGCGAGACTGCTGCTCAGCCCTGCGGGCACCTGCGCCGGTGGCATGCTGGTCTGGTGCGTGAGCTGCGGTGCCCCGTGGTTGTCGGCCGCGACCAGGAGTGGCAGAAGCTACGACGCGCACTCGATCGCCTGCCTGACGGACACGGCGCGACACTGGTGGTCGCGGGCGAGGCCGGGGTTGGCAAGTCGCGGTTGTTGTGGGAGGTCGCCACCGAAGGTGTTCGTCGGGGGGCGCAGGTGCTGACCGGCCGGGCGGTTGAGCGCGACAGCCCGCACCCCTTCCGGCCGGTCGCGGAGGCACTGTTCTCGCACCTTCGTAAGTCGGGACCACCGCAGGTTCGGGAGTTGACACCGTTTCTGCCCATCCTCGGCCGACTCATCCCGCAGTGGCGTCTCCCTGGCGAGTCACCCGGCGAGGACTCGCTCGTGGTGCTGGGCGAAGCCGTGCTCAGGCTGCTCGCCGCCCTGGGTGACGGTCCTGGCTGCGTGCTCCTGCTTGAGGACCTGCACTGGGCGGACGCCGAGACTGTCGAGGTCGTCGAGTACCTCGCCGACAACATCGCGGGGGAACCGGTCCTCTGTGTGATCTCGCTTCGTGACGAGGAACCCAGCAGGGCCCTGTCGTGCGCTTACGATCTCGCCGCCCGACGCTCCGCAACCATGGTGTCGCTGCGGAGGCTGAGCGACGAGGAGGTCGTGTCGGTTGCCGAGGGCTGCCTGCACACTCCGGTAATCCCCCGCGAGCTTGCCGAGGTGGTCGTGGCAAGGGCCGATGGACTGCCTTTTCTCGTCGAGGAGCTGCTGGCGGCAATGGTCCAGGCCCACGAGTTGGAGAGGACAGCAGACGGCTGGGTCCTCGACCGCTCACCGGGGCTGACCATCCCCGCCACGTTTGCCGAGACCGTGTGGCGCCGCCTCGCCTCACGCCCGGGCGTTCGGGACCTTCTCGTCGCGGCGGCACTACAAGGCCGAAGCTTCGACTGGCGCCTGCTGGCGGACATGAGCGGCCAAGACGAAGCCACTGTTGTCGATCGCCTGCGCCGTGCTGTCGATGCCCAGCTGCTGTCCGTGGAGGCCGCCGATCCCGGCCCCCGCTTCCGGTTCCGCCATGCTCTGACTCGGGACGCCATCCTCGCGGAACTCCTTCCGCCGGAGCG
>JAVXWL010000107.1:0-3838 GCA_032230565.1 Pseudonocardiales bacterium
TGACCCGCACGTCCGCGCATTCGGGAGCTGGGTGAACGGCCGCGCCCATAACTTGAAATCATGGTGGACGTTGAAACCTGCGGGTTCAACCCCGCACAGTTTCACTTGCAAGTTTCCGCGATGAATACCGCCCGCGGCCTGAGGGGACTGCGGCAAGCGCTCGGCTACATGCCGCCGCCGGAGTTCGAGTTCTACCTCACGGTAGGGTGCGGCTGCACGTGGTGTCTTCTTTTCTCTCATTCCCGTCTGCACCCTTGATTCCCCCAGATCAGACAGAGAGGATTGTGTTTTTCTGCCTTCGCGGTATCGAAGACCAGATCTTCGCGTTATTTTGTATGCTGAAGACATCCTGGCGAGGTGCACGGAAACAGACCTCGCCAGGAGACCCAACGAGACCCGGAGACGTCACGAGACGGTTCCCATCTGCCAACTCCGCACGTCAACGTTCTTGCATCGGCACGGAACGTCGATAGTGAGATTGCATGCGCGTGCATTCGCTCTTGCATCGGCACGTGAGGTCTGGGATCGTGACTGAGCGTAAACGTGTCGATGAGCCACCCCGGGCTGGGAGATTGCATCGTGGGTTTGTACGCACTAGCGCCACTAAGACCAGGCACAACAATCATGTGCGTGTCGCTCGGATGGCGCAATGGGCTTGCTGCTACGTGGGTGAGTCAGATGGTGGTCGATCAATGAGGCCATCTTCGTTATCGGTGCTGCGCTCCGATGGCCAGGCGGGTTTGCCGGCGGAGGTGGAACGGCTGCTGCTGGAGGTGGTCGCTGATGGGTTCGTCCTGTATTGCTGCGGACCTAGAGCCGCGCCGTTTGCTTTGGTCGCGGCCTACCAGTGGAAGGATTACGTTGATCTAGTCACCATCCGGTGCTTCGACCGAGTCACGACGGCCAGGGTTCCCGTACCGCACCATGGTCGGGTCGACGTGTTCACTCCGGAGGTCGTGGTGTGGGCCTACGAAGGGCCGCCGCAGCGGGCACTGCAAGCGTTGCTCGACTTGATACACCCCCACCAGCACCCCCACGCTCCCGCCCGCCTCCACCCCGCGCCACCGTCGCTGTGCGTCCCTCGCGCTGAGCAACGCCCAATGACGATCCAATTTCCACCACCAGGCCGGGCTGGAATGCGAGCCGCGCGCCTCGCCGCTGCGATGGCAGCGATGAAGTAGCGATCCGCTGATGGCTCACACGGGTACATCGGAAAAGGGTGATCACGCGGATGAATACCCGGATCGGCAGCAGATTCCGTTTCGGGACGCGTGGAGGCGTCGGAGGCGAGAGGTCGATCCGAGACCGTAGCGGCCACCGGGCTTCGCAGTGCCGAGACCAAACCCCTGTACCGGGCCAGGGCACCGGTCGAGAAGTGTGTGAGGTGATCCGATGCCAGTGACCGCCGCTGATGTCCGCAACGTCGCATTCAGCAAACCGCCGATCGGCAAGCGGGGCTACCACGAAGACGAGGTGGACTCCTTCCTCGACGTCGTGGGCGCCGAACTGGCGCGGTTGACTACGGAAAACAACCACCTCCGTAACCGGGTTGCGCAGCTTGAGCAGCAGCAGCGCGCTGCACCGGTCGACACCGGAGGTAACCTTCGCCCGCTGCAGCCACCGAGGCCGGTGATAACCTCGATACCGACGCCGAGGACCGAACAGACTTCGCCAGGCGATGATTATCCCGTTCGAGCCGCCAAGGTGTTGGGCCTGGCCCAGGAGATAGCTGACCGGTTGACCCGCGAGGCCAAAACCGAAGCGGACCAGATGTTGAGCAAGACCCGCACCACCTCCGAGCAGTTGCTCCGCCAAGCCAGGGCGAAGGCCGACGGCATGGTCACCAAGGCCAGAACCCGGGCCGAGACCCTACTCACTGACGCCCGAACGAGGGCCGACACCCTGGAGCGGCAGTCCCGGGAGAAGGCCGCGTCGCTGGAGCGCGACGCGGCGCGGCAGCACACCGAGATCATCGGTTCGCTCAGCCAGGAAAAGAGCATCCTGGAGAAGAAAATCGACGATCTGCGCGCATTCGAGCACGAGTACCGCACCCGCCTGGTGACCTACCTAGACTCACAGCTCCGAGAGCTTGACGGGCCCGGATCCGCCTCACCGCCAGACCCGATGCCCACCCAGCAGGGCTTCGTCGGTTCCGGGTTCGACACACGCACCGAACCCGAAAGCGACCATGACCCGAAAATCGGCACGGCTGGTGGTGGTGCGGTGAGATTGTCAGCCCGGACCGGGCCGTCCGGCATAGGGAGCAGCGACGAACCGGGTACTAGTGGGACGCGGTGGAAACCTGCCGTCGAGTCGGGAGTGACCGAGCCGTGGACATCGGCACAGCGTTCAGTTTCCTAAAGGAAGCGACTGACCAGGAGCATATTGCCGGAACGGGTGGGTGGCCTAGCTCTCAACGTGATCATCGTCATCTACCTGGTTATCCGGTTGATCCGGCGGCGAGCACACCTGTCTTAGTGCGAAGCGCGGCCGCCGGCACGCCGTATGCTGTCGGCGAGTCGCGGATCACCGAGCTGAGTGGCCAAGCTGGATGACCTCCCCCCAAGCTTAGTGCGCGATGGGCGAGTACCCACCAGGTATATGCCCGCGCGACGCACACCCCTATACCGGGGCTGGCTTGCCGGTGTAGCTCGTCTGGGGGAAGTCGGCGTGTGAGGCTGCCGTATGGTAAGCCGGCGACCCTCAGTCGATCACCACGTACGGGGTGATCAGCGACGGGAGCGCTGCGTGCCCCGGCCGACCGCCGAACCCGAACCAGGTGTGCCCGGACTGTCGCAGCAAGGCCACCGGACCGGTCTAAAGGATCGCTGGCCCACCGCAGGGAACCCTCGGGACACGTCCTGTCGCGCCTACACCGCCCAGCAGCGACCGACGTGGGGTGCGGCTAATGTCGCCGTCCTTGATCGACGGCACGGAAACCCGAGAGGATTGATCCGCGATGTGGTGGGCGTGGGGTTCGCGTTGTTGATGGCGCTGGTATTCGCACCCACCGCTGGGGTTCACGTCGGCGCGGCATATATCGACCAGATGCTTGCACGGTGAGCTGACGAGGCGTAGCGACAACCAGTTCCCCGGTCGAAGACAGGCACCCGGCGTCCGCCCAAGGTCACCGACCCGGCGCCGTGTCCGTGCCGGGTCGTGGTCCACTCCGGGGCGTGGCGGCCCTTGGGCCCGCACGCCGGTGGAGCTGGCGTGACCGCTCAGAACGGTTGGTGCGCTGCTCTGCTATGCCGACACGTGCCGGCCCTGACGGTGGTCCACGACGTCTAGAATGTGTCGCGCCTGTGGATAGGTTGCGGCTGAGTCGTGGGACGCCTATCGGGCGCTGGTTGGCGGGGGAAAGTCGATCTTCTGTCCGCAGGGGTGCACAGATTGGTCAGCCGTCCGCTAAAAAGCCTTATCTGTGCGTCAGTGGGGCGTCGCCCGCATTGTCGCCGCCGCGGCTTCGCTCTGTGTCGGTGACATCGGTCAGTATAGCCCTTTCGTTAACATGTCACGCCACGAGTGCCGCCTCTCGGTGCGCGTGGCTACAGTAAGATACAAAAGAGGGTTGTGAGGTCCCCCCTGGGGGACTTATGTTATTGATGTTGGTCCGGTGGATCCGTCGGATTACGCGTCGCTGGCACCATCCACAGTCTGTAAACACAATCTCGTACCCGCTCCACAGGCTGTACACACCACGGCGCTGCCGCCCCCGTAGACCCAGCCTAGAGTGTCCGCCCTATGGGTCAGAGCCGATTTATGACCGGTTGCGTGGTGAGCGGATCAATGCCGATGTCCCGGCCACCGGGGCTGACCCGCAACTGGTCGGTCACCC
>JAVXWL010000084.1:0-17218 GCA_032230565.1 Pseudonocardiales bacterium
GCTTCACCGGGAGCCCGGGCACCGGCAAGACCACCGTGGCGATGCGGATGGCCGACATGTTGCACCGGCTGGGTTACCTTCGTCGCGGGCACCTGGTGTCAGTGACCAGGGATGACCTGGTCGGCCAATACGTCGGGCACACGGCCCCCAAGACGAAAGAGGTCCTCAAGCGGGCGATGGGCGGTGTGCTGTTCATCGATGAGGCCTACTACCTGTATCGCGCGGACAATGAGCGCGACTACGGGCAGGAGTCCATCGAGATCCTGCTGCAGGTGATGGAGAACCACCGGGAAGATCTGGTGGTGATCCTCGCGGGCTACAAAGATCGGATGGACTCCTTCTTCGTGTCCAACCCCGGGATGAGCTCGCGGATCGCGCACCACATCGATTTCCCCGATTACACCCTCGATGAGCTGGAGGGCATCGGGAAGTTGATGATGCAGGCGGAGGGTTACAACTTCACCCCGGAGGCCGCCAAGACCTTCCGGGAGTACCTCGACCGCCGGAAGGGGCAACCGCGGTTCGCCAACGCCCGCAGCGTGCGCAACGCGATCGAGCGGGCCAGGCTCCGGCACGCCAGCCGGATGATGACGACCGACGAAGCCGTCGGCCGGGACGACCTCACTACCTTGAAGCCGGAGGACTTCCTCGGTAGCCGGGTCTTCTCCGAAGCCAACGGCGACACACCTGACGATTAAGGTGTGGCCATCAGTGGTCGCCCATGCTGCATCGGTGCTGGTGCGGCGCTGAACCAGCGGCGGCCGGCCAGCGCGACATAGACCAGCCCGACCAGAACAGGAACCTCGATCAGGGGGCCGACGACCCCGGCCAGGGCCTGGCCGCTGGTGGCGCCGAAGGTGGCGATCGCGACGGCGATGGCCACCTCGAAGTTGTTACCGGCGGTCGGCCTGCTCACCGTGGGAAGCTCAGCGCCGCGCACTGCTGCGAGACGCTGACGGGGGCGGGACCATCGGGCCGCAGTCGCCGTCCGGCGCGTCGTCGAAGTCCACGATCACCGGCGCGTGGTCGCTGGGGCCGGTGCCCTTGCGGGCGTGGCGGTCCACCCACGCGGCGCACGCCCGCGGCGCGACTGCTGCACCGGCCAGGATCAGATCGATCCGCATCCCGCGGTCGGTGTGGAACATGCCGGCGCGGTAGTCCCAGTAGGTGAAGATCCGCTCGGCGGGCCAGCGTTCCCGCACCACGTCGTGCAGCTCCAGGGCGCGCAGGGCATCGCGTTCCGGGGGTGTGACGTGGGTCGAGGAGGCGAAGGCGGTTGGGCTGTAGACGTCGTCGTCGGTGGGGGCGACGTTCATGTCACCACAGACCACAGTCACCGCAGGATCGCCGGCGACCACGGTGGCGCGCAGCGCGGCCAGCCAGTCCAGCTTGTACTGGTAGTGCGGGTCCTCGGGGGTGCGGCCATTGGGCACGTACACCGAGAACACCCGCAGTCCTGCGCAGGTCGCGGAAACCGCACGGGCCTCAGGGCCTGGCAGCTGCCCCACCGGATTGGCGGGCTCGTCGAGCAGCCCAGCGACGACATCGTCCAAGCCGACCCGGGACGCAATCGCCACCCCGTTCCACCGGCCGTCGCCGTGGTGCGCGACGGCGTACCCGCGCGCGGCCAGCGCCGGGCGAACCAGCTCGTCGAAGGCGTCCGCGGGCAGCTTGGTTTCCTGCAGGCACACCACGTCTGGCACCCGCTGGTCCAACCAAGGCAACAGCCGAGGCATCCGCGAACGCACCGAGTTCACATTCCACGTCGCCACCCGCACGCGCCCACGTTACTGGTCGTGAGTGGCGTTAAGCGCTCCAGCACCGATTGGCACTCACGAGGCGGCTACCCGGCTGCGTCGGCGGTGTAGGACGACCTCGCGGAACTGGTGCAGGACGGCAGCGGTGGGGGCGTGCAACCAGCCGCCGTGCAACGGCAACCGGATCGCCGGACGGTCAGATCCCGAACTCGCCACGAACACCGGCTCGACGTCGAGGTCATCGAACGCAACGGCGAGGACGTCGACCGCAGGGGAGTGCGCGCCGCCCCAGAGCACGACTGGCGTGATCACGAGCCTGGTGTCGGTGATGTAGTCGTCAAGCAACCCGAGCACCGACTCCGGTGGCAGTCGCATCCCGAGCTCGTCGGTGAGCCGGCGGCGGCCCGCCGAGGACGCTGACTCCCAGCGATCCGTGCGTCCGCCCGGCAGCGCGAACACCCCAGAATGCGAACCGGCGCGCCGAGCGAGTAGCACGGCGGGACCACCGCTGGCAATGACGACGGTGACGGCCACAACGGCCCGGCTGGACCCCCAGCGCCTGACGCCGCGCCGGCGGACGCGCCGAAGCGCACCCTGAATCTGCTCCGGAGAGCTCATCCGGAATCCGCCACAGGCTGACCCACCAGACCAGCGAACAGATCGTCCTCCCAGTTGTACGGTCCCGAGCCCGGCCCGCGCTGCCCGCGGACCAGCAGGTAGCTCTCCACCGCGAACTCGGGGACCTGGGTGAGCATGGCGAAAACCCCGTTGCGCAGATCGACCTGGCTGCGGTACGCCCGCAGCGCGGCGACCTTGCTACCCAGGTACGCCCGCCCGTCCAGCACCGCGGTGATCTCCTCGTCGGGCAGCGAGTTGGGTATCACGTCCGTTGACGACAGCACCCCAGCGTCCATCGCGCTCTGGATCAACCTGCGCGACAAGGTCATCCAGTAGACCTTCGCCACCTGCCACGGCGCGCCGAGCTCCGGCTCGAAATGGGCGTCAGCAGCGGGATCCAACGCGGCCATGGTCACCCGGTTGGCCTGGATGTGGTCCGGGTGCCCGTACCCGCCCTCGGCATCGTAGGTCACCACCACCTGGGGACGCTCGGCGCGCAGGATCCCGACCATAGCCCGGACCGCCTCGTCGAGGTCGGCGCAGGCGAAGGCCGCCGGGTCCTCGATGGCAGGGATCCCACTGTCACGCCAGCGACCGCGGCCGCCCAGCCAGTGCTGCCGCGCGGTGCCCAACGCGGCCAGTGCCTCAGCCAACTCCTTCTCCCGGTGCAGGCCCAGCCCGTCGGAATCGGTTTCGCGCAACCCGGCAAGGTCGGGCGCGACGATTTCGCCCCGCTCGCCACGGGTACACGTCACCAGGACAACAGTGGCGCCCTGCCGCGCGTAGCTGGCCATGGTCGCGCCGGTCATGGACGACTCGTCGTCGGGATGGGCATGCACCAACAGCAACCGACGGTCATCCATCCGACCACGCATCCTTTCCCCGGCAGCCGCCGCGGGTCCGGCGAGCCTCCGGTAGGGGGTGATTGTGCACTCAGCCGGGCGAGGCGGCGACGACGCCACCCCCGGACGGATGAGTCAGCATGCGTCCTCAGCGCGGAAGGCTCCGCGCGCCATCTCGGCCCAAGCGAGCCGCCCGCAAACATCGTGAGTCGTCGGTCGGCCGGCAGCTACTTCACCGTCACATTTGTCACATCTATCCCCTCGGAAAGTGTGCACATGTGTTGCGAACGTGCCACTGGCGACAATTCGGTAAGAAAGTTGCCAGCTGCGGCACCTCTGTGCGCCGCGACTGCCGTGGCCTGCGAATACACAGATTGTGACGGTATGTCAATCCCTGTGACGGCGAAGTCAATCGGCGCGCCGCTGGCGAGACCGTCGGCCAGAAGAGATAACGGGTGGGTAATCCGCTGCGGTAACCTGGGGTCACCGCAGCTGGGTGCACGTCGTCCCGATGCGTGTATCAACCCAATCGAGACGACGGGAGGTGCTTGTGACCGCTACCTACCTGCCTGCAGGGTCGAATTCTGGACAGCGTGGACGTCCGGCAGCCGGTCTGTACGACCCCGCCTATGAGCATGACGCCTGCGGCGTGGCTTTCGTGGCCGACCTCGCCGGCCGCCGCGATCATGGCATCGTGCGCAAGGCTCTCACTGCGTTGCTCAACCTCGAACACCGGGGGGCCCGCGGCGGGGAACCCGACACCGGTGACGGCGCCGGCATCCTGATCCAGGTGCCCGACGGCTTCTTCCGGCAGGTCGTCGACTTCGAGCTGCCGCAACCAGGCCAGTACGCGGTCGGCACCGCCTTCCTCCCGGACGACGACACTGCGGAGGCCGCCGTGATGGCCGCCGTCGAGGACATCGCGGTGCAGGAGGGCATGCGGGTACTGGGTTGGCGGCAGCTGCCGGTGCAGCCCGAGGGGGTCGGACCGACAGCCCGCTCGGCGATGCCTCGCTTCCAGCAACTGTTCGTAGCCGGCCCAGAAACCCGGCCCGAAACGGGGCTGGCGCTGGAGCGGCGGGTGTACTGCGTGCGCAAGCGCGCCGAGCACGACCTCGACGTCTACTTCCCCAGCCTGTCCGGGCGCACGATCGTGTACAAGGGAATGCTCACCGAGGAACAGCTGGTGAGCTTCTACCCCGATCTGTCCGACGAGCGGGTCACCAGCTCACTGGGACTGGTGCACTCCCGGTTTTCGACCAACACCTTCCCGTCCTGGCCGCTGGCGCACCCCTACCGCTTCGTCGCGCACAACGGTGAGATCAACACCCTGCGCGGCAACCGCAACTGGATGCGCGCCCGGGAAAACAAGCTCGCCACCGACCTCATCGCCGGCGACCTGGAGCGGCTGTATCCGATCGCCACCCCGGATGCCAGCGACTCCGCGTCCTTCGACGAGGTGCTCGAACTGCTGCACCTGGGTGGCCGCTTGATGCCCCATGCGGTCCTGATGATGATCCCGGAGGCGTGGGAGAACCACACCGAGATGGACCCGGCGCGCCGGGCGTTCTACGAGTTCCACTCCACGTTAATGGAGCCGTGGGACGGCCCCGCCCTGGTCGCGTTCACTGACGGCACCGTGATCGGCGCCGTGCTGGACCGCAACGGCCTGCGCCCCGCCCGCTACTGGGTCACCGAGGACGGCCTAGTGGTGCTGGCCAGTGAGGTCGGGGTGCTCGACATCGACCCCACCACGGTGGTGCGCAAGGGTCGGCTGGAGCCGGGCCGGATGTTCCTGGCCGACACCGCCGCCGGCCGGATCGTCGGTGACGACGAGATCAAAGGCCAGCTCGCCGCCGAGCACCCCTATGCCGACTGGGTCGCCCAAGGGCTGACCCGGCTGGCCGACCTGCCCGAGCGTGACCGCGAGGTGCATACCCACGCTTCGCTGGTACGCCGCCAGCAGAGCCTGGGATACACCCAGGAAGAGCTCGCAATACTTCTGGCGCCGATGGCCCGCACCGGCGCCGAGCCGATCGGGTCGATGGGCAATGACGCGCCGCTGGCCCCGTTCTCGCAGCAGTCCCGGCCGCTGTTCGACTACTTCACCCAACTGTTCGCCCAGGTGACCAACCCGCCGCTGGATGCGATCCGGGAGGAGCTGGTGACCTCACTGCAAGCGCAGCTGGGTGCGCAGCCCAACCTGCTGGCGGCTACCGCGGACTCCTGCCGGCGGATCGTGCTGCCGTTTCCGGTGCTGGACAACGATGAGCTCGCCAAGATCGTCCACGTCAATGACGACGGTGACCAGCCGGAATACCAGACATATACCGTCAAAGGCCTCTATGACGTCCACGGCGGCGGCGCAGCGCTGGTCCGCCGGCTCGACGAGATCCGCGCCGAGGTTACCGACATGGTGGCCGGCGGTGCGCGACTGATCGTGCTGTCGGGCCGGGGCGTTGACGCTGAGCACGCCTCGATCCCGTCGCTGCTGCTCACCGGCGCGGTGCACCACCACCTGGTGCGGTGCAAGACCCGCACCCAGGTCGGCCTGATCGTCGAGGCCGCCGACGCCCGCGAGGTGCATCACGTGGCACTGCTGATCGGCTACGGGGCGGCTGCGGTCAATCCGTACCTGGCGATGGCCACCGTGGAGGATCTCGCCAACCGGGGCCTGCTGGGCGGAATCGACGGCAAGACCGCCACCCGAAACCTGATCAAGGCGCTGGGCAAGGGCGTCCGCAAGACGATGTCGAAAATGGGCGTGTCCACGGTGGCCTCCTACACCGGCGCGCAGATCTTCGAGGCGATCGGGCTCGGGCCGGAGGTGATCGATTCCTGCTTCACCGGCACCACGTCCCGGCTTGGTGGGGTCGGCTTCGACACGCTGGCCGACGAGGTAGCGATGTGGCACAACCGGGCGTTCCCGGCAGACGGCGTGCGTGCCCCGCACCGGGAGCTGGCAATCGGCGGTGACTACCAGTGGCGCCGCGAAGGCGAGGCGCACGTTTTCTCCCCCGCCACAGTGTTCAAGCTGCAGCACTCCACCCGGGCGGACCGCTACGACGTGTTCAAGGAGTACACCCGGCTGGTCGACGACCAGTCGAAGCGGCTGATGACCCTGCGCGGGCTGTTCACCTTCCGCGAGGGCCTGCGCCCGCCGGTGCCGATTGACGAGGTCGAGCCGGTGGAGTCGATCGTCAAGCGGTTCGCCACCGGCGCCATCTCCTATGGATCGATCTCCAAGGAGATGCACGAGACGCTGGCCATCGCGATGAACCGGCTGGGCGGCAAGTCCAACACCGGTGAGGGCGGCGAGGACGCCGACCGCTACACCCGCGATGCCAACGGTGACCTGCGCCGCTCGGCGATCAAGCAGGTGGCCTCCGGTCGGTTCGGGGTGACCAGCGAGTACCTGGTCAACGCAGACGATCTGCAGATCAAGATCTCGCAAGGCGCCAAACCCGGCGAGGGCGGCCAGCTACCCGGGACCAAGGTGTACCCGTGGATCGCCAAGACCCGGTATTCCACCCCCGGGGTGGGGCTGATCTCCCCGCCGCCGCATCACGACATCTACTCCATCGAGGACATCAAACAGCTGATCCACGATCTGAAGAACGCCAACCCGCGGGCCCGCGTGCACGTCAAGCTGGTCTCCGAGGTAGGGGTCGGCACGGTGGCCGCGGGGGTGGCCAAGGCGTACTCCGACGTGGTGCTCATCTCCGGGCACGACGGCGGCACCGGCGCGTCGCCACTGTCGTCGATCAAGCATGCCGGCACGCCCTGGGAGCTGGGCCTGGCCGAGACCCAGCAAACGCTGATCGCCAACAAGCTGCGGGACCGGATCGTCGTGCAGACCGACGGCCAACTCAAGACCGGTCGCGACGTCGTAATCGCCGCGCTGCTGGGCGCCGAGGAGTACGGCTTCGCCACCGCACCGCTGGTGGTCTCGGGCTGCATCATGATGCGGGTCTGCCACCTGGACACCTGCCCGGTTGGGGTGGCCACCCAGAATCCGGTACTGCGGGCGAAGTTCACCGGCAAGGCCGAGTACGTGGTCAACTTCTTCCAGTTCATCGCTGAGCAGGTCCGCGAGTACCTGGCGGCGCTCGGGTTCCGGACGCTGGAGGAGGCCGTCGGGCGCACCGAGATGCTCGACACCCGCTCGGCGATCGAGCATTGGAAAGCCGCCGGGCTGGATTTGTCGCCGATCCTGCACCTGCCGGACGATCTAGACCCGGAGGCGCCGCGGCACCGGATCAGGGAACAAGACCACGGGCTGGACAAGGCGCTGGACAACACCCTGATCCAGCTGTGCGAGGGCGCGCTGGCCGGCGGGGAGCCGGTGCGGCTGGACCTGCCGGTGCGCAACGTCAACCGCACGGTGGGCACCATGCTGGGCTCTCACCTGACCCGCCGCTGGGGTGGCGCCGGGCTGCCGGACAACACCATCGACATCACCCTGACCGGATCGGCCGGTCAGTCTTTCGGGGCGTTCCTGCCGCGCGGGATCACCCTGCGGCTGATCGGCGACGCCAACGATTACGTCGGCAAGGGTCTGTCCGGTGGGCGGATCACCGTCCGCCCACACCCCGACGCACAGTTCACCGCAGAGCACAACATTATCGCCGGCAACGTGATCCTCTACGGCGCGACGTCCGGGGAACTGTTCCTGCGGGGAATGGTCGGCGAACGGTTCTGCGTGCGCAACTCCGGCGCGCTGGCCGTCGTCGAGGGCGTCGGTGATCACGGGTGCGAGTACATGACCGGCGGCCGGGTGGTGGTGCTCGGGTCGATCGGTCGCAACTTCGCCGCGGGGATGTCCGGCGGGGTCGCATACGTGCTCGATCTGCCCACTCAACGGGTCAACCCGGAAATGGTCGACCTGGACCCGCTAACTGACGAGGACCGGGCCTTCCTAGCCGACGCCGTCGCGCGGCACCACGCCGAGACCGGCTCCGCCGTGGCCTACGCGCTGCTGGCCGACTGGGATTCGGCCGTGGATCGGTTCGGCAAGGTGATGCCCAAGGACTTCAAGCGGGTGCTGGCCGCTCAGGCGGCGGCGCAGCGCGACGGTCGGGACGTCGATGAGGCGATCATGGAGGCAGCGCATGGCTGATCCCAAGGGCTTCCTCACCACCGGTCGGCAGAATCCGCCGCGCCGGCCGGTCGAGCTGCGATTACGTGACTGGCACGAGGTCTACGAGGACTTCCCCGCCGCTGCGGTCGAAAGGCAGGCCGGCCGCTGCATGGATTGCGGCATCCCGTTCTGCCATGTCGGTTGCCCGCTGGGCAACCTGATCCCGGAGTGGAACGACCTGGTCTGGCGCCGGGACTGGGCGGAGGCCATCGAGCGGCTGCATGCCACCAACAATTTTCCCGAGTTCACCGGGACACTGTGCCCGGCGCCCTGCGAAGCGGCCTGCGTGCTGGCCATCAACGACGACGCGGTGACCATCAAGCAGGTCGAGATCGAGATCATCGACCGGGCCTGGGACGAGGGCTGGGTTGTCCCCCAACCACCTGCCGTGCGCACCGGCAAGAAAGTCGCCGTGGTCGGGTCCGGTCCGGCCGGGCTGGCCGCGGCCCAGCAGCTGACCCGGGTCGGACACGACGTGGTGGTTTACGAGCGTGCGGACCGAATCGGCGGGCTACTGCGCTACGGCATTCCCGAGTTCAAGATGGCCAAGCAACGGCTGAACCGCCGGCTGGATCAGATGCGTACCGAAGGCACCGAGTTCCAGGCTGGCGTCGACGTTGGCGTGGACATCACCGCTGAGGAGCTGCGTGAGGGATTCGACGCCGTGGTGCTCGCCGGCGGGGCCACCGCGTGGCGGGACCTGCCGGTGCCCGGTCGCGAGCTGGCCGGTATCTACCAGGCGATGGAATACCTGCCGCCGTCGAATCGGGTCCAGGAAGGCGATCTTGATCGGTCACCGATCGACGCTGAGGGCAAACATGTAGTGATCATCGGCGGGGGCGACACCGGTGCCGACTGCCTGGGCACCGCGCACCGTCAGGGCGCGGCCTCGGTGACCCAGCTGGAAATCTTGCCGACCCCGCCGCAACGCCGCCCAGAGACCCAGCCCTGGCCCACCTATCCGCTGATCTACCGGGTGTCCTCGGCCCACGAGGAAGGCGGCGAGCGACTGTTCGCGGTGAGCACCCAGCAGTTCCTCGGTGACGCCGATGGCCGGGTGCGCGAGCTGTGGCTGGCGCAGGTCGTCTTCGAAAGCGGCAAGTTCGTGCCGGTTCCGGACAGCGAGCAGATCCTGCCCGCCGATCTGGTGCTGCTTGCGATGGGCTTCGTGGGCCCCGAGAAAGGCAAGCTGCTCGAAGGGCTCGGCGTCGACTACGACGTACGCGGCAACGTTGCGCGCGACGCGTCTTTCATGACCAGCGTGCCGGGTGTCTTCGTCGCCGGAGATATGGGCCGTGGGCAGTCGCTGATTGTGTGGGCCATCGCCGAAGGCCGCTCCGCCGCCGCTGGCGTGGACCGCTATCTCATCGGCCGCGACGTCCTCCCCGCGCCGATCGCCCCCACGGACCGACCCATGGCCTAGCGGCCCCGGGAGTGGAGACCTCGTGTCTGACCCGCTGGGGCACGTCAACCGGGTGAGTCGGGCAACTCGAGATCGGCGAGCAGCAGGGCGTGGTCGCTGCCCGCAGCCGTAGCGTCGTCGGCCAGGCACTGGACGTCGAGCACTGTGAGGTCGGGGGTGGCCCACAGGTGGTCGTCATCGACGTTGAGGACGTGGTTCAGGTGGTGAACCGGGTCCGGGCCCAACAGCGGATCTGCGCTGTCGGGTACCCGGGGACCAGCGTCGATGCCGAAGATCACCGGGCCGGGCACGTCGGTGAGCCAGCTAGCGATCCCAGCGTGGAACGTCTGCTGTAGCCCGACAGCGGGCACGCCAGGTGGTTGGCGACCGTGGAAACTGCAGACGGTCAGCAGGTCGCCCGTGGACAATGCCACTTGGGCCGCCACCGTCCGCCACAAGAACCCGGGCCGCGCCGGATTACTGATGTCGAACGGCGCCTGATCCAGCACCTGCGCATCGATCAGCGCTGTGCTCGAAACCCCGAGCACAGCGCATCCCAGCCGGTACTCGCTGGCCCTCGGCTTGCACAGGTCGGTAGACAGAGCTCCCCAGGAGAACTGCCTGGCCTTGCGGTGCATCCGCTCGTGCGCGGACGGGTGCGGCAACAACGCGCGGTAGACCGACCGGCCAATTTCCTGGAGCAGCACAAGGTCAGGTTGCAGCTTGCGCAGCAGCTCGATCTTGGCGTCCAGCAGTCCGGTCGGCCGGGAATCGACGTTCCAGCTCACCACCCGAATGCGCACTGGCGTTACTGGCCCGCACCGGGAGTCCGGTACTCCGCGACCCGGTGGATCTCGGGAACGAATCCCCACACCGATCCCAACCGCCCGAGTTCGAAGTCTCCGCTGACCCGCTTGCGATAGGACACATCAAGGATCGGACGTTCGTCGATACCTTGGGTTATCGCCACGCACGGCGATCGGTAGGCGCAGGTCGAACAGTTCTCCCAGGACGGATTCGGGTACATCCGCAGTGCCGGATCCGTCATATCCTGAATTTGCAGCGCTATGGCGGTGCCGTGCCGGGCGATTTCCAGCTCAGCCCGCGGGATGTGGGTGCGCCGGAAGGACTCGGTGGCTCGCTGTGTCGTGATCCCAGCAGGCCCTGGCACCGCCCGCACGTTGACCTTGGGCTTGCCTGCGGCCACCGGCACTGCAGCGCGCAGCTCGTTGTGGATGGTGCCTTCGAGTTGGGCCAGAAAGTGCAGCTGCCACGCCCAGCTCCGGGTCAGCGCCTGCTCGTCGAGCCGCAGCTGGTCAAGCTCCGGCCACTGCGAACCGGTGACGATCCGGTGCTCGACCAGCCAGTACAGCTCATGGTCGTCGATCACCACCAGGTCGATCCGCACCCGAAATTGCAGTGGCCGACCGTCCGGGGTGATCAGCCCACTGCTCGGGTTGGCTGGGTCGGGCAAAGCGATGTCAAACTGCGAGGCGACCTGGATCGGGGTGAAACGGTCGACGTCGTCGGCCCATTCGAAATAGCGCTGGAGGATGCCGGTGCCCAGCTCCAGGTGCTGCTCCCAATCCTGGACCTGGTCAGCGGATAACTCACGGATCTGGGTGTAAGCAGCGCGCTGCCGGCGCATCGATTTCTCGAAGCCGGCGACGGCCAGCGGCCGCACGATCGCCCGGTTCCAGTCCCACATGCCAGGGAAGTAGTAGACATCGAGCGCGTCGTGGATCGCTTCGCCGAGGTCAAACACCTGCGCCGGCTCGATCCGCTCGTAGTCCTGCCGTTCCCGCGCACCGAGGTCCCAGGCCCGGCGGCACTGCCGGAACAGTCGACTCTCCCACGGTCTGGCCACATAGTTCACGCTCACGGCCACCTCCTGCCGCCTGCATCTGGACTCTGAGCGTACCGTGGCTAAAGCCCTGCATCCTCGTCGATCTGGGCGATCGTGACGCGGTGTGGACCCCGCTGCCTTCAGCGCACCCCTAGGTGGCGGGCGATGAGGATGCGCTGGACTTCGCTGGTGCCTTCGCCGATCTCTAGGACTTTGGCGTCGCGGTAGAAGCGGGCTACCGGATACTCGTTCATGAAACCGTACCCGCCGAAGACTTGGGTGGCGTCCCTAGCGTTGTCCATCGCCGCATTCGAGGAGACCAGCTTCGCAATGGCAGCCTCTTTTTTGAACGGTTCGCCGTGCAGCATCCGCTCGGCGGCATGGTAATAAGTCAGCCGGGCGGCATGCGTCCGCGCCTCCATATCCGCAATCTTGAACTGGATCGCCTGATAGCTGCCGATGGCGTGACCGAAAGCATGCCGCTGCCGAGCGTACGATACGCATTCGTCAATACAGCCCTGGGCCAGGCCTACTCCCAACGCAGCGATCGCGATGCGACCCTCGTCGAGAATGGCCAGGAACTGCGCATAACCTCGGCCGCGCTCGCCGAGTAGATTGCCCAACGGCACTCGGCAGTCATCAAAGAACAGCCCGCGGGTGTCCGAGCACCGCCAGCCGACTTTGGAGTAGCTCGCGGAGACCGTGAAGCCCGGGTGCCCGGCGGGGACCATGATGGCGGAGATCTCCTTGCGACCTCCGCTGACGCCGGTGATCGCGGTGACGGTGACCACAGATGTGACGTCGGTGCCCGAATTGGTGATGAATGCTTTGGACCCATTTATCACCCAGTCGTCGCCATCGCAGCGGGCGGTGGTGCGGGTAGCGCCCGCGTCAGATCCCCCACCGGGCTCGGTGAGACCGAAGGCCCCGAGCCGTTGGCCGGTGCACAGTTCCGGAAGCCAACGCTGCTTTTGCTCCTCGGTGCCGAACCGGAAGATAGGCATCGCGCCCAGCGACACGCTGTCTTCCAGTGTGATGGCCACCGACGAGTCCACCCTCGCCAGTTCCTCCAACGCCAGGCACAGGGCGAAATAGTCGCCGCCCATCCCGCCGTACTCCTCGGGGAAGGGTAACCCGAACAACCCCAGTGCGCCCATCTTCGCAACCAACGCATAGGGGAACGTGCCGTGCTCGTAGAGATCCGCGATGACCGGGGCGACCTCCTTGCGGGCGAACTCCTCGACGGTGGCACGTAGCGCCGCGTACTCCTCGCTGAGTTCCATGGTGTGTCCTCCCTCACGGGTCAACGACCAGCAACACGGCGTGGCGCTCGACGGTGGTTCCAAGGCGGGCGCGCAGGTCGCGAACCACGCCGTCGATCGGCGCGGTGAGCACATGCTCCATCTTCATCGCTTCGAGTACGAGCAGCCGGGCACCTGCGGTGACCTGCTGTCCCTCCGTGACGTCGATGGCGATGATGGTGCCGGGCATCGGCGCGTGCACCGCCCCGGCGACGCCCTGCCCTGGCGACCGCGCGGCATCGAGGGGCTGCTGCTCGTGCAGCTCCCAACTGTGCCCGTCGTGACCAAGCCACACCGCGGCACCGTCGACCGCGCAGCTGTAGCGGCAGGTGATCTGATCAAGTGTGATGATCAAATCCCCGTCATCCCACCGGGCCGACGCGCGGGTCGGCGCGCTGTCGCCGACTGCCAGCTCGGCGCTTGCAACCCGGCCCCGGGTTCGGACCTCAACCGGGTCGAACCCACCAGCCTGTAACCGCCAACGGGTCCAGGCAGGCTCGCCGATCCGCCAGCCGCCGGGCAGCGCGAACGGATCGACCACCGGCTCGGTGGGTTCCAAGGCCAGCAGGGCACGCAATGCGGCCGCGGCGAACACCTGGTCAGGCACATGTGGGCTGGGTGGCTTACGGCGGGCCACCAGTCCGGTGTCCAGCTTTCCGGCCTGCACGTCGGCATCAGCGAGCAGGCCGCGCAGGTACGCCACATTGGTGCCCAAGCCCAGGATGCTGGTCTGGGCCAACGCGGCGTCCAGCCGGCGCAGCGCGGTTTCCCGGTCCGGACCGTGCGCGATGACCTTAACCAGCAGCGGGTCATAGTCGCTGCCCACGACGTCGCCGACCCGCAGCCCGGAGTCAACGCGAACACCCGCGGGTTCACGGAGCTGCAGAACCGGCCCGCCGGTGGGCAGGAACCCATTGGCGGGATCTTCGGCGTAGATCCGCGCCTGCACCGCGTGGCCGGCTGCGGTGACGGCGTCCTGGCGTAAGCCGAGCGGCTCCCCCGCCGCGACCCGCAGCTGGTACGCGACCAGGTCAAGCCCCGTGACGAGTTCAGTGACCGGGTGCTCGACCTGCAACCGGGTATTCATCTCCAGAAAGAGGAACTGATCTGGGCTATCCGCCGGCACGATGAACTCGACCGTGCCCGCGCTGGTGTACCCCACGGCCTGCGCGACGGCCACCGCGTACTGACCCATCCGGGCTCGAGCCGCAGCGTCGAGCAGTACCGACGGTGATTCTTCGATGATCTTCTGGTGCCGCCGCTGCAGGCTGCACTCGCGCTCACCAAGATGGACTACCGCGCCGCGCGCGTCGGCCAGCACCTGGATCTCGATGTGCCGCGCGGTGGCGATGAACTGTTCGACGAGCAAAGTGCCGTCGCCGAAGGCGCCGCGGGCCTCCCGGCGGGCGCTGGCGATGGCCTCGGGTAGGTCCTGCGCGCGGCGCACCACCCGCATGCCTTTGCCGCCACCGCCGGCGGATGGCTTGAGTAGCACGGGGTAGCCCAGCACGTCGGCCGCGGCGGCCAACGCGTCATCGTCGCAGGTGCGGTCGTCGCTGCCCGGGATCACCGGGACGCCCGCGGCCGCCACCGTCGACTTGGCTCGGATCTTGTCGCCCATCGCCTCGATGGCGTCGGCCGGCGGTCCGACGAAGATCAGCCCGGCGCAGGCGCAGGCCCGGGCGAAGGCAGCGTTCTCCGAAAGGAACCCGTAGCCGGGGTGCACAGCCTGCGCGCCGGTGCGGGCCGCGGCGTCGAGTATCGCTTCGATCGACAGGTAGCTCGCAGCCGCCGGCGGTGGACCGATCCGGACGGCGACGTCGGCGTCCCGGACGTGCCGAGCGCCGGCATCGGCGTCGCTGTACACGGCCACTGAGCGCACGCCCATCGCGCGCAGCGTGCGGATCACCCGGACCGCGATCTCGCCGCGATTGGCCACCAGCACCGTGTCGAACATGGCGCTCACATCCGGAAGATGCCGAAGCGGCTGGGCTCTAGCGGAGTGTGAGAGCAGGCTGACAGCGCCAATCCGAGCACCATCCGGGTGTCCGCCGGGTCGATCACTCCGTCGTCCCAGAGCCGGGCCGTCGAGTAATAAGGGTTTCCTTGATGTTCGTACTGCTCCTGGATGCGCTGCGCGAAAGTGTCATCAGCACCCCTGACGGTACCGAGCACCGTGGCCGCCTGCTCCCCTCCCATTACCGAAATCCGCGCATTAGGCCACATGAAGAGAAAACGTGGTGAATACGCTCGGCCACACATGGCGTAATTGCCGGCGCCAAATGAACCACCGATGATGACGGTCAGCTTGGGAACTCGTGTGGTCGCGACAGCGGTAACCATTTTAGCGCCGTGTTTCGCAATGCCGCCGGCCTCATATTCTCGGCCCACCATAAAACCAGAGATGTTCTGCAGGAAAACGAGCGGAATACCGCGCTGGTCGCACAGCTCGATGAAATGCGCACCCTTCAGTGCCGACTCGCTGAACAGGATGCCGTTGTTGGCCAATATCCCCACCGGGTGACCGTGGCACCGGGCGAAACCGGTGACCAGCGTGGCGCCGTACTCGGCCTTGAACTCGTCGAAACGAGACCCATCGACGATCCGGGCGATCACCGCGCGGACGTCGTAGGCGGTGCGCGAATCCACCGGTACCACGTCGTAAATCCCGTCCACGGACGGTTCTTCGGTGGCGATGACCTCCCACGGCCGCGGCGGGCGGGGCCCGAGGGTACCGACGATGGAGCGCACGATCCGCAGCGCGTGAGCGTCGTCGTCGGCGAGGTGGTCGGTGACGCCGGAGACCCGGGAGTGCAACTCGGCCCCGCCCAGCTCCTCGGCGGTCACCACCTCACCGGTGGCCGCGGCGACCAGCGGCGGCCCGCCGAGGAAGATCGTGCCCTGGTTGCGAACGATCACCGCCTGGTCGCTCATCGCCGGCACGTAGGCGCCGCCCGCAGTGCAGGACCCCAGCACCGCCGCGATCTGCGGGATCCCGCGCGCGGACATCGTCGCCTGGTTGTAGAAGATCCGGCCGAAATGCTCCCGATCGGGAAACACCTGATCCTGCTCCGGTAGGTAGGCGCCGCCGGAATCGACGAGGTAGAGGCACGGTAGGCGGTTGTGCAGCGCCACTTCCTGGGCGCGTAGGTGTTTCTTCACTGTGATCGGGTAGTAGGTGCCGCCCTTGACCGTCGCGTCGTTGGCGACGATCACGCACTCCCGCCCGGCCACTCGGCCGATCCCGGTGATGATTCCCGCGGCGGGGGCCTCGTCGCCGTACATGCCGGTGGCCGCGAGCGGGGACAGCTCCAGGAACGGGCTCGACGGATCCACCAGCGAATCGACCCGGTCCCGGGGCAACAGCTTGCCGCGCCCGACATGCCGCTGCCGAGCCCTCGCCGGTCCACCCAGCCGGGCTTGCGCGAGCCGCTCGTGCAGCTCAGCAACCAGCGCAACGTGCCCCTCCACCATCTTCACGTTAGGCGCATTCAGCGGGCTCAGCGGGGTTATTCGCACGTGTTTTACCCTGCTGAGCCCGGTGGATGCGCTAGGAACGTCCGGGGATACCGAGCGCTACCCGGTAGAGGGATGTTTTGGTCGTGATGTAGAGGGTTTTGCGGTCGGGGCCGCCGAAGGTGCAGTTGGAGGGCACTTCGGGGACGGCGATGGTGCCCCACGTCATGCCGTTCGGCTTGTACACCTTCACGCCGCCGTCGGTGGCAACGTAGACGTTTCCCGCGTCATCCACTGCCATCCCGTCGCCGCCGCCACCCGTGTCGGGCACGAACATCGTGGGCGGTCCCAGCGAACCGTCGGGCCTGACCGGGAACTTGCGCACCAGTCCCGCCGCGGTGTCGTCCACATACAGTGTCGTCTCATCCGGCGACAGCGCCACGCCGTTGGGACGGTTCATGTCGCTGGACTCGAGGTGCAGCGCTCCCGCCGGGTCGACCCGGAACACGCCCTGGAAGTCGAGCTCGCGCGCCTGGCCGGCTGGGAGGCCGTAGGGGGGATCGGTGAAGTAAACGGTGCCGTCGCTGCGGGTGATGTTGTCGTTGGGCGAGTTCAGTCGCTTGCCCTGCCAGCGGTCCGCCACCGTCACCACGGTGCCGTCGGCCAGTGTGCGCGACACCCGCCGGTTGTCGCCCTCGCTCGCGATGAGCCGCCCCTGCGGGTCGAGCCCGAGCCCGTTGCTCAGGCCGCTCGGCTTCCGGAAGACCGTGACGGTGGCGGGTGGCTGAAGCTCGTGGATGGTGCTGGCGGGTATGTCGGAGAAGAGCAGCACGCCTCTGGAAGCGATCCAGACCGG
>JAVXWL010000104.1:0-23272 GCA_032230565.1 Pseudonocardiales bacterium
GCGGTTCCACGCCGCTGCCCAGGCTAGCCAGCAGGCCTACAATTACCTGCTCGCCGGTTTGGAAGAACGCTTCGCCGACGAGCCGAACGCCACGCTGCGCCGCAAGCAGGCCCGCCAGGCGGCTCGCTCGGTGCTGCCCAATGCCACTGAGACCCGCATCGTGGTCACCGGCAACTACCGGGCCTGGCGGCACTTCATCGCGATGCGTGCCACCGAGCACGCTGACGTCGAGATCCGCGAGCTGGCCGTGGAGTGTCTGCGCCAGCTGTACAAGGCGGCACCCAACGCGTTCGGTGATTTCGAGATCAGCGTCCTACCAGACGGTTCCGAGATCGCCTCCAGCCCGTTCGTGTCAGAGGGCTGAAGTAGCGTGCAGTTATGGACCTCGACGAGGCACGGGCCGTTGTCGGTGAGCAGCACCACGCGGTGCTGACCACCCTGCGGCGCGACGGCACGCCGCAGATGTCGCCGGTGGCGGCGACGGTCGACGCAGCGGGCCGGGTAGTGGTGAGCACCCGCAAGACGGCGTTCAAGGTGCGAAATTTGCGACGCGACCCGCGCGCGTGGCTGTGTGTGCTGTCTGACGCGTTCTACGGGCGCTGGATCCAGGTGGGTGGCTCGGTGCGGATAGTGGAGTTACCCGAGGCGATGGAAGGACTGGTGGACTACTACCGGAGGGTGGCCGGCGAACATCCGGACTGGGACGACTACCGGGCGGCGATGGAGCGCGAGCAACGAGTGCTCTTGCAGGTTGAGCTCACCGCGGCCGGGCCCGACCGAGAAGGGTGATCGCGGGCGTGGGGGGCCGGACGCTTGCCGCCGTCGAGCGGCACGAGCTGTGCAATCTGATGGACCGGCTGGGCCCGGACGCCCCGACGTTGTGCGAAGGGTGGACGACTCGCGACTTGGCGGCGCATCTGGTGGTCAGGGAGAGCCGGCCGGTGGCCGCCGCAGGCATTCTGCTGCAGCCGCTGGCGCCGCTGACGGCTCGGGTACAGCGCAGCACCGCTGAACGGCCCTGGCCACAGCTCCTCGCCATGGTCCGCAACGGGCCGCCATGGTGGTCATTGATGCGGCTGGGGCCGGTGGGGGAGAAGACCAACGGAATCGAGTTCTTCGTTCACCATGAGGACGTGCGACGGGTCGGGCGGGGGTGGCAACAGCGGCCAGCAGACGCAGACCGTGCTGACGCGTTGTGGACGTTACTGTCGCAGCTTGCCCGGCTGTGCTACCGGCGCTCGTCCGTCGGTGTCGTACTACGTCGCTCAGACAGCAGCCCAGACGGCGGCTCGAATGGCACGGAGCTCGTCGCACGGCGTGGTCGCCGAAGCGTTACCGTCATCGGTCCGTCCGAGGAGCTGACGTTGCACGCCTACGGTCGTGCCCAAGCGATGGTCGACATTGACGGTGACCCGATGGACGTCCAGCACCTCCAGGACAGCCAGCGGGGATTCTAGTCAGCACCCCGGAGCCCTCACCGGTGCACTGACCGGCAACGGTAGCGTCGACATATGAGTAGTGCGCCGACGTCTGCGCCCGGCCGGCCTTTCGGCCGGGTGCTCACCGCCATGGTTACGCCGTTCGCCGCCGACGGCGAGCTTGATCTGGACACCGCGGGCAAGCTCGCCCACCAGTTGGTGGAGCGAGGTTGCGATGGGCTGGTGATCAACGGCACCACCGGTGAGTCACCCACCACGACCGACGCCGAGAAAGCTGATCTAGTGCGGGCAGTGGTGCAGGCAGTGGGAGATCGGGCTGCCGTGGTGGCTGGCGCCGGAACTTACGACACCGCGCATAGCGTCGAGCTGGCCCGGCAGTCGGCACAGGCCGGTGCCCACGGCCTGCTGGTGGTGACCCCGTACTACTCCCGCCCGCCGCAGGCGGGGCTGATCGCGCATTTCACCGCGGTCGCCGATGCGACCGACCTGCCCGTGATGCTTTATGACATCCCGCCGCGCTCAGTGGTACCAATCACGGGGGACAGTCTCTACCGGTTAGCGCAACACCCACGGATTGTCGCGGTGAAGGACGCCAAGGGGGACCTCGTCGTCGGTGCGGAGATCATCGCCAATACTGATCTGGCGTACTACTGTGGAGACGACGGGCTCAACCTGCCGTGGCTGGCGGTGGGTGCGGTAGGCTTGATCAGCGTTATCGGCAACGTCGTGCCAGATCGGCTGCGGGCTATGATCACCGCATTCGAGGCCGGCGAGGTGACCAGGGCACGTGAGATCCACGCCTCCACCCTCAGCTTGATCCGGAGCTTCACCATGGCCGGCGGCGTGGCCTTCGGCAAGGCCGCCCTGCGGCTGACCGGGCTTGATGTCGGTGACCCTCGATTGCCGCAGATCGCCGCAGATTCTGACCACATCACCGCTATCGCTTCAGCGCTGGCTGAGGCCGGAGTTCTCACGTGAGCGCTGCTGTCCCTACCGGAACCCCGCTGCCCGTGCCGGGCGTGCCCACGGCAGCACCACCGCCGCTACCCGAAGGTGGCCTGCGGGTAGTCGCACTCGGCGGCATCGGCGAAATCGGCCGCAACATGACGGTCTTCCAGTACTCCGACCGGTTGCTGGTAGTGGACTGCGGGGTGTTGTTTCCTGAAGACGACGCGCCGGGGGTCGACCTGATCCTGCCCGACTTCCGGGCGATTGAGCACCGGCTGGACGATATCGAGGCGCTGGTGCTCACCCACGGGCACGAGGACCACATCGGCGCCGTGCCGTTCTTGCTCAAGCTACGTCCTGACCTCCCCGTAGTGGGTTCTGAGTTCACCCTCGCTCTGGTCCGCGAGAAATGCCGTGAGCATCGCCAGAAACCGCAGCTGATGCAGGTCGCGGAGGGTGCTCGGCATCGCTGTGGCCCATTCGAGTGTGAGTTCTTCGCGGTGAATCACTCCATTCCCGACGCGCTGGCGGTGGCCATCCGCACCCCGGCGGGACTGGTGTTGCACACCGGCGACGTCAAGCTCGACCAACTGCCGCTGGATGGGCGGCTGACTGATCTCGCCGGGTTTTCCAGGTTGGGTGATGAGGGAGTGGACCTGCTCCTGATCGACTCGACCAATGCCGAGGTGCCCGGTTTCGTCACCCCGGAGCGTGACATCGGCCCGGTACTGGACTCGGTGATCGGCAAGGCCACCCAGCGGGTCATAGTGGCCTGCTTCGCCAGCCATGTGCACCGGGTACAGCAGGTCCTGGATGTCGCTGCGGCGCACGGACGCAAGGTCGCGCTAGTGGGCAGGTCGATGGTGCGCAACATGGGCGTCGCCGCCGATCTCGGGCTGCTGCGGGTGCCGCCGGGTCTGCTGGTGGACCTTGAGGAGGCGATGGCGATGCCCGAGCGGCAGGTGCTGTTCGTCTCCACCGGCTCGCAGGGCGAACCGCTGTCAGCGCTGTCGCGGATGGCCCGCGGGGAGCACCGGCAGATTCGGATCCATACCGGGGACACCGTCGTGCTGGCCAGCTCGCTCATCCCGGGCAACGAGACTTCGGTGTTCCGGGTGGTTAACGGGCTCACCCGGCTAGGCGCCGTTGTGGTGCACCAGGGCACCGCAAGGGTGCACGTGTCCGGGCACGCGCCGGCCGGAGAGCTGCTGTTTCTTTATAACGCGATCCGACCGTCCAACGTCATGCCGGTGCACGGTGAATGGCGGCATCTGCGTGCCAATGCCGCTCTGGCGGTGCGCACCGGGGTGCCCGAGGAGCGGGTGGTGATCGCCGAGGACGGCGTCGTCGTAGACCTGGTGGACGGTCGGGCGGAGATCGTCGGCCGGGTCGAGGTCGGGCAGGTCTATGTCGACGGGCTGTCGGTCGGTGATGTGGGGGACTCCACGCTGTCCGATCGGCTCATTCTCGGTGAGGGTGGGTTCATCGCGATCACCGTGATGGTGGTGGCCGCGACCGGGCGCGCGGTGGCGCCGCCAACGATCTCGGGCCGCGGTTTCTCCGACGACCCTAAGGCCCTCGACGGTGTTGTGCCGCTGGTGGAGATGGAGCTGGCCCGCACCGAAGTGGAGGGGATCACCGATCCGCATCGGATCGCCCAGGCGGTGCGGCGGGTGGTGGGCAAATGGGTCGCCGACACCTACCGGCGCCGGCCGATGATCGTGCCCACGGTGCTGCCCGTCGGCTGAGCAGTTGCCCGCTGCGGGCACGTGCTCAGTGAGGCTACTGGGGCGTGGCGTGCCGATGTGAACACGGGTGGACCGGCTAGCGTGTCGGACATGAGGGGGCGGAGCTCGACGAAGACCACGGCCGCGCGGTCCCGCAGCGCCGGGGTCAAGCCGAGGCAGCGGTCGAGCCCGCAGCGTCCAGCCCGGCGGTCAGCGCCCCGGGTCGGGCGCGGGCGCCGCGGTCTGGGCGGCGCTTGGTCCGTGCTGGCTCGCGGTAGCGGTGGCCTAGTCAGGGCGATGGGCCGCACTCGCGGGCTGGAACCTGAGCACCGTCGCGATGGTCTCGCCCTCGGTCTGGTGGGGCTCGCCGTGGTCGTCGCCGCTGCAGTCTGGTGGACGGCGGGGGGACCGATCGGTGCCGGCCTTCAGCAGGCACTGGGTGCCCTGTTCGGCGCTGCGTCGGTGGGATTGCCTGTAGTGCTTGCTGCGGTCGGAGTGACCCTGATGCGTACCGAACCCAATCCGACGGCCCGACCCCGCCGCATCGTTGGCACGCTGTGGCTGACATTGGGAACCCTGGGCCTGTGGCATCTCGCGGCCGGCGGACCTGCGGACGCGGTGGGAAGGTCCCGGGCGGCCGGAATGGTGGGTTTCCTGGCTGCAGATCCGTTGGTCGAGGGGTTCACGATCTGGGTGGCGGCGCCGCTGCTGGCGCTGCTGGCCGGTTACGGGTTCCTGGTGTTGACCGGAACACCGGTTCGAGCGGTTCCCGAACGAATCCGCCAGCTGTGCGGAGCGCTACCGGATCAGGACACCGAGACCGATGCGGCCGGCACAGATACGGCTGACACCGATACCAGCGTGACGAACGCCGATCCGGCCACCGCGCGGTTACGTCGCCCGGCACGGCGAAGGCAGGCCACCCAGACCGAGGACCCAGCGGAGGCTACTGTCGCGGAACTCGCCCAAGCTCCGGCGGAGCGCAAGCCTGCCGAGGCGGTCCCCGAGTTGGCCATGGAGCGAGCCGCCGTCAAGCCCGGGTCAGCGACATCCACGCACCGGGTGGTCGAGGGTGACTACCGCCTCCCTCCACCCGATCTGCTGCTCAAGGGGGATCCGCCGAAGGCCCGAAGCAAGGCCAATGACGCGATGATCGAGGCAATCAACGGGGTGCTCGACCAGTTCTCGGTGGACGCCCAGGTGACTGGTTTCGCCCGCGGCCCGACCGTCACCCGGTACGAGGTGGAGGTGGGGCCCGGGGTCAAGGTGGAAAAGATCACCCAGCTGACCCGCAACATCGCCTACGCGGTGGCCACCGACAACGTGCGGCTGCTCGCCCCGATCCCGGGCAAGTCCGCGGTGGGTATCGAGGTCCCCAACAGCGACCGCGAGACGGTGCGGCTGGGTGACGTGCTGCGCGCGCCGACGTCTAGCCGTGACCACCATCCCATGGTGATCGGGCTGGGCAAGGACATAGAGGGTCACTTCGTCACCGCGAACCTGACCAAGATGCCGCACCTGCTGGTAGCCGGTTCCACCGGTTCGGGCAAGTCGAGCTTCGTGAACTCGCTGCTCGTTTCGCTGCTGATCAGGGCCACCCCCGATGAGGTCAGGATGATCCTGATCGACCCGAAGATGGTGGAGCTGACCCCATACGAGGGCATCCCGCACCTGATCACACCCATCATTACCCAGCCCAAGAAGGCAGCCGCAGCACTGACCTGGCTGGTGGAGGAGATGGAGCAGCGCTACCAGGACATGCAGGCCGCCAAGGTGCGGCACATCGATGACTTCAACACCAAGGTGCGCAGCGGCGAGATCGCGGCGCCGCCGGGCTCGCAGCGCGAATACCGCCCGTATCCGTACATCATGACGATCGTCGACGAGCTGGCTGACCTGATGATGACCGCCCCGCGCGACGTCGAGGATGCCATCGTGCGTATCACGCAGAAGGCCCGCGCGGCCGGAATCCATCTCGTGCTGGCCACTCAGCGTCCCAGCGTCGACGTGGTCACCGGACTGATCAAGACCAACGTGCCGTCCCGGCTGGCGTTTGCTACCTCCTCGCTCACCGACAGCCGGGTGATCCTGGATCAACCCGGCGCCGAGAAGCTGATCGGCATGGGCGACGGGCTCTATTTGCCGATGGGCGCGTCGAAGCCGGTACGCATCCAGGGCGCCTACATCGGTGACGCCGAGATCGCCAAGGTCGTCGCCTATGCCAAGGACCAAGCCGCTCCGGAGTACACCGACGGGGTGACCGCGGCCAAACCCGGTGAGCACAAGGAGGTCGATCCGGACATTGGTGACGACCTCGACGTGCTGCTGCAGGCCGCCGAACTCGTGGTCACCTCGCAGTTCGGCTCAACGTCGATGCTGCAACGGAAGTTGCGGGTCGGGTTCGCCAAGGCGGGCCGGCTGATGGACCTGCTGGAAAGCCGAGGCGTAGTGGGGCCCTCGGAGGGGTCCAAGGCTCGCGAGGTCCTCGCAAAGCCTGATGAACTCGACGGACTGCTGTACTCGCTGCGCGGCGGCAGCCCAGCGCGGGGCGAGGCCGACTGAGCCGGCCTGGCGCAGTGACCGGCAGCACCGAGCAGCTGACGCTAAGCGGCTGGTCTCTCATTGCTGGATACCGCTGACTCCTCCGCGATGTCCCGTATCGCCTTGATGAGCCGGTGCGTGCGCGTTTGCGATTGCATCCACAACGGCAGATCCAGCAGCGCCATGATCTCGTCCGCCAGCACTTCGCCGATCACTCCCGGCCATAACCGCTTGGCCTTCGCGGCGGCGGTTGCGGCTATCCGTTGCGAGGCGTACTGGTCGACTTCTTGCGAGACCGCGATGTGTTTGTCAGGCACCGGAGACCTCCTCAGCCACTGGCCGGTGTCGGCGACTCCCGTCATTACGACGATTCCCTGAGTTCATAACGCGTGGGTTTCGAACCTGTGACGGGCTGACAAGGTGTCGGGTTAGCTGTGCTCGACCCGGATCGTTCACAGTTCAAGCAGCATCCGGGTGTTGCCCAGGGTGTTGGGCTTGACATAGGGCAGGTCGAGAAACTCCGCGACGCCTTCGTCGTGGGAGCGCCGCATCTCTTCGTAGACCTCCGCCGTCACCGGTGTCCCCTCGATAGTCGTGAACCCATGCCGGGAGAAAAAGTGCTCCTCGAAGGTCAGCACAAACAGCCGGCGCAATCCCAGCGCTCGTCCCTGCTTCACCAGTTGCGCAACGAGCGCGTGCCCGATCCCCTGGCCCAGGGCGTCCGGGTGCACGGCCAGGGTGCGGATCTCGGCGAGGTCCTCCCAGAGCACGTGCAGCGCGGCGCAGCCGAGTATCGCGCCATCCCGTTCGGCCACCCAGAATTCCTGGACGTCCTCATAGAGCGTGACGAGCTGTTTGGTCAGCAGGACCGCGCCGGCGTAGCGGTCCACCAGATCCTTGATCCGGCGGACGTCCCCGACCCTTGCCCGACGCACGGTGATCGGAGTAGTCACAGGCCTGAACCTAATCGACGGCCCGGGTGCTACGCCCAAGACAGGGCACGCTGCTCGTTGCCTGACCGGGGCCATCAGACCGCGACGAGATTATCGAGATCGAGCTCCGAGCACGACGTCTTCGACGAGCACGGCACACCTCTTGGCTACTTCACTGACAAGGCCACCGGGCATCTGGTGCTCACCAGTGAGCGGCAAAAGACGATCCGCGACCGGTACATAGTGACGGTGCCCGATCGCGGTTGGACTTCCGGGTTGCGGCGTCGATGGCCGTCGCGCTGGATGCGCTGCAGTCCCGGTGAGCAATCCCCCATAACGCGACTGTCGTCGTAAGGGACTGCGTGGCGTGCGTCAGACGCTGCCCGTCGCCCCTGATCGGGTCACCGCAGCAGTGTCCCGCAGACGGACGAACGTAACGCCCGGGCCGAGCTGCTGTACTGATCGGCATGGTACAGACGGCGTCCGCCGAGCACGCCCGGCTCCAGCAAGCAGACGTGGGCACAGCGCCCTGGCGGGCGTGGGGTCCGTATGTGTCCGAGCGGGCTTGGGGCACGGTGCGGGAGGACTACAGCGCTTACGGCGAGGCCTGGGACTACTTCCCACACGATCACGCGCGCTCACGGGCATACCGCTGGAACGAGGACGGCATGGCCGGGGTCTGTGACGAGCGCCAGACGTTCTGCCTGGCGCTGGCGTTGTGGAATGGGGTCGACTCGATCCTGAAAGAGCGGATGTTCGGGCTGAGCGGGCCGGAGGGCAACCACGGCGAGGACGTCAAGGACTACTGGTGGTACCTGGATTCCACGCCCACGCACTCCTGGATGACCTGGCGATACCACTACCCGCAGCGGCCCTTCCCCTACGCCGACCTGGTGCAGCAAAACCGCCACCGGGGCAAGGACGTACCGGAGTACGAACTGGTCGACACCGGCGTGTTCGCGCAGGACCGGTACTGGGCAGTGACGGTCGACTTCGCCAAGGCCGACCCGACCGACCTGCGCCTGCGGATCACCGTGGACAACCGCGGCCCGGAGCCGACGACACTGCACGTGCTGCCGACGCTGTGGTTCCGCAACACCTGGGCGTGGGGACTGCCTGGGCAGGACGCGGTCCCGGAGATCCGCGCGGGGACGGGCGCGACGCTGGTCGCGCGGCACGCGGAGATGGGCACCCTGGTCCTCGGTGGCGACGGTGCTCCGCAGCCGCTGTTGTGCGACAACGAGACCAACACCCAGCGGCTCTACGGCGTGCCGGGCCGCTCGGCCTACCCCAAGGATGGGATCAATGATCATGTGGTGAGCGGCGCCGGGACCGTCAACCCCGACAGGATCGGCACGAAAGGCGCGTTGTGGTACCGGCTCGACGTGCCGGCTGGTGGTCGGGCCGTGATCCGGCTGCGGCTGACCGCCGGCGACGGCACTGGTGAGCTGGGGGAGGGGTTCGATGCTGTGATGACGGCCCGCCGCGCGGAGGCCGACGAGTTCTACCGAGCGCTGACCCCGGCCGAAGTGTCCGCCGACGATGCGCTGGTACTGCGGCAGGCGATGGCCGGGATGCTGTGGGGCAAGCAGTTTTTTCACTACGACGTGGCGCGCTGGCTCGACGGCGACCCCGCCGGCCCGCCGCCGCCGGAGCAGCGCCGGGACCCTAAGGCGCGTAACTCCTCCTGGCGACACCTCAACAACGCTGACGTCATCTCGATGCCAGATCCTTGGGAATACCCCTGGTACGCGGCCTGGGACCTGGCCTTCCACTGCGTGCCGTTGGCGCGCCTGGACCCGACGTTCGCCAAGAATCAACTGCTGTTGCTGCTGCGCGAGTGGTACATGCACCCGGGTGGTCAGCTGCCCGCATACGAGTGGGCCTTCGGCGACGTCAACCCACCGGTGCACGCCTGGGCCGCGCTGCGGGTCTTCGAAAACGACGGCTCGCGCGACTTCGAGTTCTTGGCCCGGGTGTTTCACAAGCTGCTGCTCAACTTCACATGGTGGGTGAACCGCAAGGACAGTGAGGAAAACAATGTTTTCGAAGGGGGTTTCCTGGGACTGGACAACATCGGGCCGATCGACCGGTCCAAGGCGCTGCCGCTTAAAGGAATCCTGGAACAGAGCGACGGCACCGCCTGGATGGCGATGTACTGCCTGAACCTGCTGGAGATGGCCCTGGTGCTCGCCGAGCACGACCGGGTCTACGAGGACCTCGCGACGAAGTTCTTCGAGCACTTCGCATTGATCGCCGCGGCGGCCCACGACGCGCTATGGGATCCGACCGACAGCTTTTTCTACGACGTGCTGTCCGCGGCTGACGGCCGGCGGATCCCGCTGCGGGTGCGGTCGCTGGTGGGGCTGCTGCCGCTGTGTGCGACCACCACATTGGGCAGCGCGGTCCTGCAGCGGCTGCCGGACTTCGCCGCTCGAATGCACTGGTTTCTCCGGCACCTGCCGCAGTACGCCGGCGTGGTGGGCGAGACCCACATCCGGGACGGCTTCGAGGGCCGGCTGCTGTCGATGGTGGGGCCGCAGCAGCTGCGCCGGATCCTGGAGCCGATGCTTTCGGAGCAGGAGTTCCTGTCGCCGCACGGCCTGCGATCAGTGTCACGCCGCCATCGTGACGCGCCGTTCGTGCTCGACCTGCCGGAGCTGCACGCGTCGGTGGACTACGAGCCGGCCGAGTCGACCTCCGGGCTGTTCGGTGGCAACTCCAACTGGCGCGGGCCGGTGTGGTTCCCGGCCAACTACCTGCTCGTCGAGGCGGTCGGCCGGTTCGCCCGGTTCTTCGGCGACGACTTCGTGGTCGAGCACCCGACCGGCTCCGGGGTGAAACGGACGCTGGCTGAGGTGGCCGCCGATCTCAATGATCGGTTGATCAGCACGTTTCGCAACGACTCCGCCGGACGCCGGCCGGTGTTCGGAAATTACGAGCTGTTCCAGACCGATCCGCACTGGCACGATCAACTGTGGTTTCACGAGTACTTCCACGGAGACACCGGGGCCGGGCTGGGCGCCTCACATCAGACCGGCTGGACCGGCCTGGTCGCGGCCTGCCTGCTGCAGCGCCCCGACCCCGTTGATTAAGTCACGTGCACCTGATCATGATAGGCAGCCAGATACGCTGAGCCGGTGCCCTCCACTTCGCCATCACCCCGCGCCGCGCTCGTCACCCTGGGCTGCGCCCGCAACGAGGTCGATTCGGAGGAACTGGCCGGCCGGCTGACCGAGGACGGTTGGGAGCTCGTCGATCCCGACGGCGGTGCCGACGTGGTCGTAGTCAATACCTGCGGTTTCGTCGCCGCTGCCAAGAAGGACTCCATCGATACCTTGCTGGCTGCCGCCGACACGGGCGCCAAGGTCGTCGCGGTGGGTTGCCTGGCCGAGCGTTACGGCGCCGAACTGGCGCGCAACTTGCCAGAGGCCGACGCCGTCTTAGGGTTCGACAGCTATCCGGAGCTGGGAGAGCGGCTTCGTGAGGTAGTCGCCGGCCGGGCGCTACCGACCCATCAGCCGGTGGACCGCCGTACCCTGCTGCCGATCACCCCGGCGTCGCGGCCCGCGGCACTCGCCGCCGGTCCCGCGCTGCCCGGGCACGGCTGGGGCCCCCGCGTGCCGCGCCGCCGGTTAGACGATTCCCCGGTCGCCCCACTGAAGATCGCCTCAGGCTGTGATCGACGCTGCGCGTTCTGCGCCATCCCGACCTTCCGAGGCGCCTTCGTCTCCCGCCCGGTTGACGAGGTGGTAGCTGAGGCGGCGTGGCTGGCCGGGTCAGGGGTGCGGGAGCTGGTCCTGGTCAGCGAGAACTCCACGTCTTACGGCAAGGACCTGGGCCGCTCGGGCGCCTTGGAGGAGCTGCTGCGCCGGCTCGCGGTCATTCCCGGCGTCCTGCGGATCCGGGTTTCCTACTTGCAGCCCGCCGAGACCCGACCCGCGTTGGTGACCACGATCGCCAGCACAGTCGGGGTGGCCAGCTATTTCGACCTGTCCTTCCAGCACGCCAGCGAGCCGGTGCTGCGCCGCATGCGCCGGTTCGGCTCGCGGGAATCCTTCCTCGGGCTGTTGGACCAGATCCGGCAGCAGTCGCCCTCGGCAGGAGTGCGCAGCAACGTGATCGTCGGGTTCCCGGGGGAGACGGCCGCCGACGTCGCGGAGCTGGAGCGGTTTGTCACCGAGGCGCGGCTGGACGCGATCGGCGTGTTCGGTTACTCAGACGAGGACGGCACTGAAGCTGCCGGGCTGCCTAGCCAGCACGACCAGGACACCATCGCCGAGCGCGTCGCCCGGATCAGCCTGCTGGCCGAGCAGCTCACCGCTGCGCGAGCTGAGGAGCGCGTCGGAGAAATCGTGGACGTGCTGGTGGAAAGTGTTGCAGCGGCGGACGCCGGCCCGGAGCAAGCCGAGACCATTGGGCGCGCCGAGCACCAGGCCCCTGAGGTGGATGGCGAGTGCCTGTTGACCGGATCGGGAATGCAGCCGTTCGCGATCGGTGATGTGGTGCGCTGCCGGGTGATCGCCGCGGAGGGCGTCGATCTGATCGTCGAGCCGATGGAGTTGATCGCCCCGGTAGGCGGCGTGCCGTGAGCCCGCCGCCGGCGACGAAAGTCCCGCTGTGGAACCTGGCCAACCTACTGACGATGTCACGCATGGTGCTGGTGCCGGTGTTCGTGCTCGCGTTGTTCGCCCACGGTGGCGGCGATCCGGCGTGGCGGATCACCGCAGCGGTGATTTTCGCCGTCGCCTCACTGACCGACCGGCTCGACGGCGACCTGGCTCGGCGTCGCGGTTTGATCACCAGGTTCGGCACCATCGCCGACCCTATCGCTGACAAGGCACTCATCGGCGCAGCGCTGGTGGGCCTGAGCCTGCTCGGTGAGCTGGGGTGGTGGATCACCGTGCTGATCGCCGTGCGGGAGCTGGGTGTCACGGCGCTGCGCTTCTGGGTCTTGCGGTATGGAGTGATCCCGGCTAGCCGTGGCGGCAAGGTGAAGGCCTTCGCGCAGGCCGTCGCGATCGAGTTTTACGTGCTGCCGCTCCCAGTGGTGGTGCATCCGGTGCGCTGGGCAGTGATGGGTATCGCGGTGCTGCTCACCGTTATCACCGGCGCTGACTACATAGCGCGGGCGCTACGGCTGCGGGCCTCCGGTCGCCGAGCGGTGGTCCTGCCATAAACCTGCTATGAAGACGACACGTTCGCCCACGGCGGACGCCCGCCCAGCCGCCCGATGAGTACGGTAGAGGCAAGCAAGCCGGTTGTACAAAGCCGGCCGACACCTGGAGGAAACGCGATGACGCTGCTGCGTGAGGCCATCGGCGAGCGGTTGCGCCGGACGCGGACCTCGCAACGCCGCACGTTGCGTGAGGTATCCCGGGTCGCCCGGGTGAGTCTGGGGTATCTGTCCGAGGTCGAGCGCGGTCGCAAGGAGCCATCCAGCGAACTCCTCGGATCGATCTGCGTCGCACTTGACCTGCCGTTGGACGAGCTGCTGCGGCGAGTGGCTGACGATCTCGGTCCGGTCTACCTGCCAGAAGTACCCGACACTCTTGCGGCTGAGCTGGTTGCGGCCTGAGCCAGTGAGATTGCGGCTGGCTCAGGGCTAACCCCGGGGTGTCCCTGGGTTCGGTGGAAGCGCTGCCTTTCACCTGACACCATGGGGATAGTGCGCAGCTCTGCTCAATGGCTGCCGATTGGTGACGACGAGAGGCAGCGGAAGAGATGGCCAACCCGTTCGTGAAGGCCTGGAAGTACCTCATGGCCTCCTTCTCGTCCAAGATCGATGAATACGCCGATCCCAAGATCCAGATCCAGCAGGCTATCGAGGATGCGCAGCGCCAGCACCAAGCGCTGTCGCAGCAAGCGGCCGCCGTCATCGGCAATCAGCGCCAGTTGGAGGTCAAGCTCAACCGGCAGCTCGGCGAGATCGAGAAGTACCAGTCTTCGGCTCGGCAGGCCCTGGTGCTCGCCGACGAGGCGCGGGGCCACGGTGATGAGGAGAAGGCGCAGCAGTACGAGCAGGCTGCAGAGTCCTTCGCCACCCAGTTGGTGACTGCGGAGCAGTCCGTTGAGGACCTCAAAACGCTGCACGACCAGGCCTTACAAGCTTCCGTTCAGGCTAAGCAAGCAGTCGAGCGCAATGCGATGGTGCTGCAGCAAAAAATCGCCGAGCGGTCCAAGCTGCTTTCCCAGCTGGAGCAGGCGAAGATGCAGGAGCAGGTCTCTGCTTCGCTGCGGTCGATGAGCGAGCTGGCCGCGCCGGGCAACACCCCCTCTCTCGACGAAGTCAGGGACAAGATCGAGCGCCGCTACGCCAATGCCCTCGGAGCCGCGGAGCTGGCTCAGAACTCGGTCCAAGGCCGGATGCTGGAGGTGCAGCAGTCCACGCTGGACATGGCCGGCCGCACCCGGCTGCAGCAGATCCGCGCGTCGATCAGTGGATCGCCGATCGCCGGTGAGGTCACCGCCGGTGAGCCCACGTCGCAGCCTGCCTCTCCCCAACAAGCCCTCCCACCGCAACGCGACCACAACTGACCCGGCTGCGCTGACCGCCATTCGGAGGCGAATGACGATGGGGGCGGGTCAGGTACCTAGTGTTGCTAGGTCCGGGGACAGGTCGGTACGACGGCGCAGCTGGCTGGAGCGCAGCATC
The DNA here is from genome assembly GCA_032230565.1 of Pseudonocardiales bacterium. Classification (GTDB taxonomy): domain Bacteria; phylum Actinomycetota; class Actinomycetes; order Mycobacteriales; family Pseudonocardiaceae. Next base: position 14,243 of record JAVXWL010000104.1, read on the forward strand.
TTAGCCAGCAGCACATCGAAGGCCACCGTGAGTTCGCGCGCTCCGGGAGTGCCCCAGCGCTGGATCGACAGTCCGGCACCCTGGGCGTGTTGCACCGCCGCGCGGTCCGGTAAGACCGTGGGTAGCACGAGCGGTCCGAAGATCTCGCGTAGCTCGTTGATCCGGTAGTTGTGCTCAGTGGAGCGCACCCGGACCCGGTTGAGCACCACGCCCAAGGGTTGCAGCTCGGGGTTGTGCTCGCGTTCGTGCTGCACGGCCTCGAACGCGCGTTGCACGCCGGCGACCGCGTAGATGCTCGGTTCGGTAACCAGCAGCGCCCGGTCGGCGGCGACCAACGCTGAACGGGTGAGCTGGCCCAACGAGGGCGGGCAGTCCAGGAGAACCAACCGGTACGGTGAATCTGCCACCGTGTCCAATTTCGACAGCGCGTGATCAAGCTGCCGAAGCGCGGCGAAGTCAGGATCCGGCCAGTTGTGCGCCTCAGTCTCTTCGCCGCCGACCAGCACGTCCAGGCCGTCACCCCAGGCGCTGGGGGCGATCGCATCCATGACTACCGAACGCCTGGGATCGGCCAGAACGTCGGCCAGGGTGGCTTTCGTAGCGCCCGGGTCCAAGGTGCCGGTGCAGTTGCCTTGCGGGTCGAGATCCACAACGAGGGTCCGGATCTTGCGCTGCAGAGCAGCCCCGGCCAAGCCGAGCACGACGGTGGTCTTGCCCACCCCGCCCTTGAGGCCGAGCACCGCAATGGTTCGCATCGGTGCAGCCTATGGGAGCCCTCTAAGGTGCTGTTCATGCGAGCCTGCGCGGTGCAACGGGCGCTGGAGGCCGAAGTCGTCGCGGCACGTCAGCGGCTCGGCGTCGCTCCCCGGGTGCTGGACGTAGGCGGTGGCAGCGGTGTCTGGGCCGTGCCGCTGGCCCGGTCCGGCTGCGTGGTGACAGTGGTAGAACCGAGCCCCAATGCGCTGGCCACCCTCAACCGCCGGACCGCCGAGGCGGGTGTCCAGCAGCTGGTGAGCCCGGTGCAGGGCGATGCGGACTCGCTGGCGGACGTTGTTGCGCCAGCCAGTGCCGACCTGGTGCTCGGGCACGGTGTGCTGGAGGTCGTCGAGGACCCCGCTGGGGCGGTCCAGGCACTAGCCGCCGCCACCGCGCCCGGCGGCGCGGTGTCGGTCCTAGTAGCCAACCGGTATGCGGCGGTACTGGTGCGTGCGCTGGCCGGCCGGTTGGCTGAGGCCCGCCGGGTGCTGGACGATCCGGACGGCAGGCTTGGTGCGGCCGATCCGGTACTGCACCGCTTCGACACCGAGGGTCTGCTCGCGCTGCTTGCCGCCAGCGGCCTGGCCCTCGAGCTGGTGCAGGGCGACGGGGTGGTCGCCGACCTGATCCCGGGTGGCGTGCTGGAGGGGCAACCGGCAGCCGCTGACCAGCTCGCCGAGTTGGAGCTGCTGGTGGCGAGCCGGGTACCCCTGCGCGACATCGCCAGCCGGCTGCACGCGTTGGCCCGGCGCCCAGCGACAGCCGGCTAGCATGGGCAGATATCGAACCTACGTTCGATGACCGCGCCGTTGAGGTGGTGCCATGGGCCGCAGTGCTGATTTACCCCGCCGTGCTGAACTACCCCGCGCTAGCTGCACGACCGATCGCGGTTGCCACGTTCTCCACGTCGACATGGATGCTTTCTATGCTTCCGTCGAAATCCGCGAACGTCCTGAGCTGGCCGGGCGGCCCGTGGTGGTTGCCGGCGGCAGCAACCCGGCCGGAGACCGCGGCGTCGTGCTCTCGGCGAGTTACCAGGCTCGGGCGTTCGGGGTTCGCTCGGCGATGCCGGTGGCACACGCACGCCGGCTATGCCCGCAAGCAGAGTTCATCCCGCCGCATTTCCCGCGCTATGCGGAAGTCTCTCGCGGGGTGATGGCGCTGTTTCGCGAGGTAACCCCGTTGGTGGAGCCACTGAGCCTGGACGAGGCTTTCCTCGACGTCGCAGGCTCGTTGCGCAGGCTGGGAATGGGCCCGGCGGGGATTGGGGAGTGGATCCGCGGCCAGGTCTTTGACGCTCACCGGGTGAGCTGCTCGGTGGGGGTCGGGCCGAGCAAGTTCATCGCCAAGCTCGCCTCCGGGCTCTCCAAGCCCGACGGGTTGCTCGTGGTGCCCGCCGATGGGGTGCTCGAGTTTCTGCATCCGTTGCCCCTGTCCGCGTTGTGGGGAGTGGGCGAGCGCACTGCTCAGGCGCTGCGCAAGCTGGGCTGCGCCACGGTGGCCGACGTGGCCACCGCGCCACTGCCCGCCTTGCGGCGTGCCCTGGGTGTGGTGTGCGCCCAACATCTACACGACCTCGCCAACGGTCGCGATGAGCGGCGGGTGGTGCCCGACATGCCGGAGAAGTCCGTGGGCGCGGAGGAGACCTTCGCCCGCGATGTGGTGGACCGAGCGGCGCTGCGGCGCGAGCTGCTGCGGCTGGTCGAGCGCTGCACGGCTGCACTGCGCGGCCGCGACCTGCGCGGTCGTAGAATCGCGCTGAAGATCCGCTATCCCGATTTCACCACCGTCAGCCGGTCCCGGACACTGCCAGATCCGACCGACTCCGCGCACCGGGTGTTCGCGGTAGCCACTGAGCTGCTGGACGGTAACCTTCCCCGCGGGACGGCGGTACGGTTGCTGGGAGTGCGGGTGGAACTATTGGTCCGCGGGGCTGTGGGCGAGCAGCTCACCCTCGATGGTGACACCGTCAGTGCATGCTGGTCGGAGGTGGAACGTGCGGCGGACGCTGCGCGGTCCCGGTTCGGTGGTGGTGCTGTGCGGCTGGCTACCCTGCTGGAGACACCTGGGTCATCCGGTTGCGGGGACACGCAGTCCCCTGAATCGGGTAACCAGATCCGCTAGTCCATATCGCCGCGGGCTCGTATCCTCGGGGTAGGAGCCCACGGTAGGCGAGCGATCGCCACAGGTACTACCGTCGGAACCGGACACCATATCGACAACCGGAGTGCCGGAGGAGGAGCGATGCCACTCTCCGAGCACGAGCAGCGTCTGCTCGACCAGATAGAGCGCGCGCTCTATGCAGAAGACCCCAAGTTCGCGTCCAACGTCCGGGGCGCCCGGATGCGCAGCCTGTCTCACCGGCGCCGGATCCAGGGAATTGCGCTTTTCTTGCTTGGACTGCTGCTGCTTGTCGCTGGTGTCGTGCTCCCGTTTCGCCCGATCGGGATCCCGGTGATCAGCGTCCTCGGCTTCTTGGTGATGTTCGCCGGTGCTGTTGTCGCAATCTTCTCTCGTCGTACTGCTGGTGATGGCCGGCGCGGGGGATCCGCGGGCCCATCGTCAGCGGGGCAAAGTCGCAGCACTCTGGCCCAGCGGATGGAGCAGCGGTTCCGTCGCCGCTTCGAGGAGCATTAGTCCGGGGCGGGATGTTCTAAGGGCGTCTGCGCAGTACTGAGCGGGGGAGTAGCCGGGCCAGGCGGGTTGGTGGCGCGCACCGAGCCAGGCTGGCGCGCACCGCGTCGAATGCAGGCCGCGGGTCACTGTCGAACGAGGTGCCGGATCGGCTGGGGTTCGACCGGCCGTGACCGGCGCTGGCATACCAGGATCTCTCCACCGCGGCGACCAAGTCACGCAGCCCGGCCCGCCCCGGTTCGTCCAAGGCATGCTCGTTGGCCATCCGCTGCGCGGTAGCCCGTACGCTCTCGCCGGCGCCGGGATCGACCCCCCGATCCATAGACTCGGCCAATACCTCGTCCCACGCGGCCGAGATCGCCTCCGGTCCGCCGGCGTCGAGCAGACGCAGCCGCCGCCGACGGCGGAGCTCACGTACCCCCGACGGGGCGATTCCCACTAGGAAGCCGAGCACCAGCAGCCCGGTCACGCTTGCGCCGATGCTGGAGCCGGGGGCCGGACCCACAGTGCGTTCGGGGTTGCCCGCGGGGGGAGACGCCGCTGGGGCAGGTGCCTCCGGCGGCGGCGCGGGGATGCCGGGTACCGGCGGTGCTGTCGGCGGCGCGGTGTGGCTGGATGCTTCGGGGACGGTAGCCACATAACCTGGTATCACGGTGCGCCCGTCGGACAGCGGAGTCGAGTCGAACGGCAGCCACCCAGCGCCGGGAAACCACACCTCCACCCACGCGTGGGCGTCATCGGTGGTGATCAACCGTGAGCCACCGGTGACGCTGCCAGGGGTGAAACCGACCGCGACCCGGGCCGGCACGTGCAGCGTCCGCAACATGATCGCCATCGCCGACGCGAACTGCTCGCAGTAGCCGCGGCGGCCGGTGAGCAGGAAATCCACCAGGTCGTCGCCGCTGTTGCCCGAGGCGGTCCCCAGATCGTAACGGAACCCGTTACGAGGGGCAGTGAACCACTGGTTGAGGGCGACGGTGGCATCGAAGGCGGTACGGCTGCCCGCGGTGATTTGGGCAGCCAGCTGGGCGACTCGCTGGTCGACCCCACCGGTGTCGAGGTATCGCGGATCGACGGAGGTGCCTGGGGCATCACCAGCGGGAGCCGGTGCGCGGAGCATCCGGAGGTCCGGTGCCGGCAGCACCCCTAGCTCGGTGTACTCCGCCGCGCGCTGGCGGTGATCAGAGAAGATGGTGATCGCGTCGGGGTCGTACCTCCAGTCAGGAGCGACGCGGTCCAGCGCCAGCGGGTAGCCGAAGGACGGTAGCCAGCTGTCCACGTAGTTGATCGGCTCGATCTGCACCTGCAGGGTGGCTCCGGTTACCGGGGTCGCCACACCAGCGGGAAGAGGTAACCGCTCGACGGTCTCATCGTGCGCTCGTATCGCGCCGTCCAGCGGGCCGATCTGCCAGCCCACGCCGGGCGTGAACTGGCTCAGTGTGAGCGCCCGAAGGTAGGTCGGTTGTGCCAACCCCCGAACCCGGAACAGCGGCACGGCATCTCCGGCGGACAGCTGCCCGCGCAGCGAAGTAAAGGGATTCAATCCGATCCCGCCCAGTGGTCGGCCCCTGGCAGTACCGGTGTGGATCGACCGGCCGGTGCCCACTGCCGTCACCGTCGCTCCGATGACCAGTGCCACCACCATGGCACCGCCAGCCACCGCCACAGCGGCAGCGGGTACGGCACCGATCTTGCCGCCAGAGCCGGCGGACTGTCCCCACGCCGGCTGCCGGCGCCGGCTGTCAACGGCGAGCAGCAGCGCATAGCCCCCGGCGCTCAGTGCGAAGCTCCACCAGGGCAGCATCCGGGCCGACACCGCGGTTGGCACGGTGAGTACGCACAACAACACGAGCCCTGCGTAGGCGGGTGCGCCGGCTGAGACGACCAAGGCGTGCATCGCGACGGTCACCAGCCCGACGGCGACCACGACCAGGCAGAGCAGCTCGACACTCTGCGCCATCGGGGGCACCCCGACCCGGATTTGTTGGGCGGCCCCTTTGAACAATGTCCATAGCTGCTCCGCCGAGGATGGTCCCGGTAGCACCGCGAGCCAGCCTTCGGAGGTGAACACCGCAGTGACGAGTCCCACCAACGCGGCGAGCTGGCCGGCCGCGACAACGATCGGTGACATCCGCAGCCAGTTCAACCCCACACCAGCCGCGACGAGGACGGCAATCGTAGGCACCACATAGCCCCACCAGCGCGAGCCCGCCAGCACCCCGGTCAACGATGTCGTTGCGACCGCGACGGCCAGCCCGGCCGTTACGGCGGGCAGTACCCGAGTGCGCAGCCCGGTCACCGCGGCGCCACCAACTTTATGCGGGAACTGCTGCACAGCTGGTCCCATACCGAAGCAGGCGGCTGCTCCGGGCGGGCCACCGCGACCGACCAGCCCGCCGCAATGAGCAGGCGGCCAGCCTGCGCCGGGTCCGCTGCGACCGGACCAGATGAGCCGTCGCCAGCGATATCCCAGGCTGCGACGTCCAGCAGCACGGCGTGGCTGCGCCTACCGCCTGGGCGATGCGCTAGCAGCTGTCGGATGGCCAACGGCTCGAGGTCGCCGAGCACTGCCACCACGTCATGCCGGCCGGCCATCGCCGGGCCGCTGGCGAGATCAGGCTCGTCGGTCACGCGCAGCGCGGCCAGCGCGTCGAGCGCGGTGTCGATGGTGTGGTCGGTCTGGTCGGCGGCACCAGCCAATACCAGCCCGTCCGCAGTGACCAGCCGCGCCTGCTGACCGTGCCGCCGCAGGTGCACATACACGCTGGCAGCCAGCGACACCGCATATTCCAGGCTTGCCGCAGGTCCGCTGCCGCGGTGCGCCGCAGCCCGGTGGTCCAGGAACACGGTGGCTCGGCCGCGCTCCGGCCATTCCTCAACCCGGACCATCAGCTCGTCTCGTCGAGCTGAGGTACGCCAGTGCACCTTGCGTAAGTCGTCACCGTGCCGGTAACTGCGCACCACCACTTCATCCTGGCCCGGGCCGAATCCCATCCGGCCGCCCGCAACCTCGTTGCCACCCAGCTCACCGCCAGCGGGCAACCCGGTCAGTGACACCACAGCGGGGATCACGATCAGCCTGCTGTGCCCGGCGAGCGAGTGACCGTACTGCGCGAGGTCCAGCGGATCAGTGATCCGCGCGATCAGCGGGCCTAGCGAGTGCACCCCGCGCTGCACCGGGCGTAACGGATAGCTCAGCTTTACCGCACCGGTCTTCGGTGGATGCGTGACTACGGCGCAGCAGCTACCACCCAGTGCGTCGGGTACCACATCGTCGACCAGCAGCTGGGCACACAGCCGCCCGGTGCCGCGCAGCGTCAAGCGCACTTGGCAATCGCCGCCGACCGCGACGCGAGATGGAGCCAGGTCCCGGTCCGCTCGCAGCCTGAGCCGCGTGTACCCCACGACCGCACTGGCTAGCAGCGGAAGCATCATCGCGAATGCTGCCATCCGCAGCAGATCGCGTTCGTCGACCAGCACCGCGCACAGCGCCACAGCGAACCCGGCGGCGAGCAGGCACCGACCGCGGGTGGTCAAACCGGCGAGCTGCTGCCGAGGCACCTAGGTCACCCGGGGTGAGCGGCGCCACACCACCCCGCCGTTGCGCTCGGCGCGCTTCTCGGGTTGCGTTGTGAGGCGTTGTCCGGAGTGATCCGCGACGCTGCCGTCGAGGCTCACCGGCGGTGGCCCGCCAGGCGCTTGCGGTACCGGCACTGCTGCCAGGACATCGCGCACCACGTCCTCCTGCGAGATCTGGTCCACCTGCGCCTGAGCGGTGAGCACCAGCCGGTGAGACAGCACCGGCTGTGCCATCATTTGCACGTCGTCGGGTACCACGAAGTCCCGGCCGGCCAGTGCAGCGGCCGCCCGGCTAGCGCGCATCAGCTGCAGCGTGGCGCGCGGCGATGCGCCCAACCGGAGCTCGTCGAGCCGCCGGGTTGCACTGACCACCTCTACCACGTACCGGCGCAGGTCAGCGGAGACGTGAATCGACCGAACCGCTTGGCACAAGGCTCCCACCTCGGCAGCAGTGGACACCGGCTCCAGGGCGGCGAACGGATCCGTGGCTGCATGCTCGTCGACCATCGCGAGCTCGGCGGCCAGATCCGGATAACCGAGCGAGATTCGGGCGGTGAACCGGTCCCGCTGGGCTTCGGGTAGCGGGTAGGTGCCTTCCATTTCCACCGGGTTCTGGGTCGCAATGACCATGAACGGCCCGGCGAGCGGGTAGCTGTGCCCGTCTACGGAGACTTGACGCTCTTCCATGCACTCCAGCAGCGCCGATTGCGTCTTGGGAGAGGCCCGGTTGATCTCATCGCCAACCACCACGTTGGCGAAAACCGGGCCAGGGCGGAAGTCGAAATCTCCGGTGCCGCGATTGAAGACCGAAACCCCGGTGATGTCGCTGGGCAGCAGGTCCGGGGTGAACTGGATCCGGGTGACCGTGCAGTCGATAGACCGGGCCAACGCCTTGGCCAGCGACGTCTTGCCCACCCCGGGCACGTCCTCGACCAGCAGGTGACCTTCGGCCAGCAGGGTGATCATGGCGGTGCGGACCGCGTCGTGCTTGCCGACCAGGATCCGCTCTACGTTGCCCACGATCCGCTGCGCAACGGTGCGCACGTCGGCGGTCGGTGGCGAACTGAGACCTGGGCTACTCATGGCTTGATCCTGACCATCGTCGCTGGTCGCTGGTGTACCGGGGGTCGGTCCACAGCAGCGCTGCGTCGAGTGTGTCAAACAGTGATTGCATGACCACCCTCCGGGAGGGGTTTCCGCGTCGGTGTGTCTTCCCCACTTCACCCCACCTGTTGCGCCACCCGAGCGCGTCAACCTGTTCGGGAGTGCGCTTGAAGGCCGTACGACGTGTCCCAGCTCTGCATGCAGCGCACGCCGCTGGACCCGCTGCCCCACGTCTCGCCACCCTTTCTGAACTGGTCCGATAGGGGCTGCAGAGAATCACAGTGAGTGATCCTTCATTGACAGTGGATGGAAGTGGGGTAAGGTGGCTCACGGTGGAGCGCAAGGGTGCTCCACCGCCGGTGCTTCGGCCTGGGAGGTGGGTGGCCGTGTTCCTGGGCACGCACACACCCCGGCTCGACGACAAGGGGCGGCTGACGTTGCCAGCGAAATTCCGCGACGCGCTCGCAGGGGGGTTGATGGTCACCAAGGGTCAGGATCACTGCCTCTTCGTCTTCCCGCGTGCTGAGTTCGAGGAGATGGCCCGCAAGGTGGCCCAGGCGCCGTTCACCAACGAGGCGGTGCGGGCCTACCAGCGCTACCTGTTCGCTGGCACCGATGAACAACGCCCGGACGGGCAAGGCCGCATCTCGATCGCGGCCGAGCTGCGTCGCTACGCCGGGCTGAGCAAGGACTGCGCGGTGATCGGGGCGATCAACCGTTTGGAGATTTGGGACAGCGCAGCGTGGCAGCGCTACCTGGAGGAACACGAGGAGTCTTACGCGCAGGCGCAGGAGGTGGTGTTGCCCGGCGTGATGTGACCCGGTACCACGAGGCCTCCGCCCGGAGGCGCATCGACCGTGCTCACCAGATCAACGGCGATGCGCGACAACACGGACTAGCTCCAGCCCTGACGCACCTTCCCCGGCGCCAGGATCTGGCACCGGGCGGAGACCTGGC
>JAVXWL010000124.1:0-41820 GCA_032230565.1 Pseudonocardiales bacterium
CGGCGCTCGGCGTAGATCACCTTGCGTTGCAGGTCCATGACCTCGTCGTACTTCAGGACGTTCTTGCGGATCTCGAAGTTCTGCTGCTCGACCTGGGTCTGTGCGGACTGGATCGCCCTGCTGACCATCTTGGCCTCGATCGGGACGTCGTCCTCGAGCCGCAGCCGGGTCATGATCGACTCGACCAGCGGGCCGTTGAACCGCACCATGAGCTCATCGCGCAGGGACAGGTAGAACCGGGACTCACCGGGATCGCCTTGGCGCCCGGAGCGGCCACGCAACTGGTTGTCGATGCGCCGCGACTCGTGCCGCTCGGTACCTAAGACATACAGTCCGCCAGCGGCGACGACCTCCTTGGCTTCGGCCTCGACCTCGGCCCGGGCATCGTTGACCGTGGTTTCCCAGGCGGCCTCGTACTCCTGCGGCGTCTCTACCGGATCAAGCCCGTGGCTCCGCAGCGCGACATCGGCGAGGAACGTCGGGTTGCCGCCCAGCATGATGTCGGTGCCGCGGCCGGCCATGTTGGTGGAAACGGTGACCGCACCTTTGCGGCCGGCCTCGGCAACGATCAACGCCTCCTTGTCGTGCTGTTTGGCGTTGAGCACCGAGTGCGGGATCCCTGCGGCCACCAGTGCCTTGGACAGGTACTCGGAGCGCTCCACGCTTGCAGTTCCGACCAGGACCGGTTGGCCCTTGATGTGGCGCTGTGCGATGTCCTCCACCACCGCCGCGAACTTGGCCTCCTCGGTCTTATAGACCAGGTCACCGTGGTCGGTGCGGATCATCGGCATGTTGGTGGGGATCGACACCACACCCAGCTTGTAGATCTGGAGCAGCTCGGCGGCTTCGGTCTGCGCGGTACCTGTCATCCCTGCGAGCTTGTCGTAGAGCCGGAAGTAGTTCTGCAGCGTGATCGTCGCCAAGGTCTGGTTCTCGGCCTTGATCTCCACCTTCTCCTTGGCCTCGATGGCCTGGTGCATGCCCTCGTTGTAGCGCCGGCCGTGCAGCACCCGGCCGGTGAACTCGTCGACGATCAGGACCTCACCGTCGCGGACGATGTAATCCTTGTCCCTGGTGAACAGCTCCTTGACTTTCAGCGCGTTATTGAGGTAGCCGACCAGCGGCGTGTTGGCCGCCTCGTAGAGGTTCTCGATGCCCAACTGGTCTTCGACGAACGCGACACCTTCCTCGGAGACCCCGATGGTGCGCTTGCGCTCGTCCACCTCGTAATGCACGTCCCGCTTGAGCATCGGGGCGAGCCGGGCGAACTCGCCATACCATCGCGAGGACTGGTCCGCGGGCCCCGAGATGATCAGCGGGGTGCGCGCCTCGTCGATGAGAATGGAGTCGACTTCATCGACGATGGCGTAGTGGTGCCCACGCTGAACGCAGTCCGCAAGGCTCCATGCCATGTTGTCGCGCAGGTAGTCGAAGCCGAACTCGTTGTTCGTGCCATAGGTGATGTCGGCGTTGTATGCGGTGCGCCGCTCGTCCGGGCTAAGCTGGGACAGGATCACCCCGACCTCCATGCCGAGGAACCGATGTATCCGACCCATCCACTCGGAGTCTCGATTGGCGAGGTAGTCGTTGGTGGTGACGACGTGCACGCCTTTGCCGGCGATCGCGTTGAGGTACGCCGGCAGCACGCAGGTCAGCGTCTTTCCCTCACCGGTGCGCATCTCGGCGATGTTGCCGAGGTGCATCGCGGCGCCGCCCATCAGCTGAACGTCGAAGTGGCGCTGGCCCAAGGTGCGCTTGGCGGCCTCACGGACCACCGCGAAGACCTCGGGCAGCAGGTCATCCAGCGACTCGCCGTTGCCGTGGCGGCGGCGGAACTCATCAGTCTTGGCGCGCAGGTCAGCGTCCGACCGGCTGGCGACGTCGCCTTCCAGACCGTTGATGTGGTCGGCAATGGCGCGTAACCGGCGCACAGTCTTGTGCTCGCCGGCGCGGAGCAATCGGGACAGGACCACCGTGACAGACCTCACTCGTATCGGGGCACCCGTTGGAGGGCGGGTCGGCGGCGGGCGGCTGTGGCGTACCGCATGGCACGCCAGCGCCGCCGATCTGCAGGCCATCGTATGCCCAGCCCGACTACGGCGGTATCAGCGCAGGTCAGTCACGCACCCAAACGCCATGATCGCCGTCTGCGTGCCTTGAGCGACACGAAACTCTCGTGCCACGCATACAGACGGCGATCATGTTTGATGGTACGGGCGCCTCAGACGAGCTGGATCACTCCATAGTCAAAGCCGTGCCGGCGGTATACCACGCTGGGCAGTCCGGACGTGGCATCGGCGAACAGGTAGAAGTCGTGGCCCACGAGCTCCATCTCATAGAGCGCATCGTCGACGGTCATGGGTGTGGCGGAATGCCGCTTGCGCCGGACGACGCGCCCCGGTCCTTGCGCATCCGGGCCAGCCAGTGATTGGGCAGTCGGTGATTCGGCCCGCTGGGTGGGCAACTGGTAGTCAAGTTCTGGATCGGGTGGGTCGAGCAGCCCCGTCCGCTGGCCGTTCGTCTCGACCGCAGCATCGATGTCGGAGGTGAGGGTGGCTGCCAACGGCGCGGTGGCCTCGGCGACGGAGGTGGGGTGGCGGCGTCCGTAGTGGACCTTGCGGCGGTCTGCGACTCGGCGCAGCCGGTTGTCCAGCTTGCTCACCGCCGCATCTAGGGCGGCGTAGAAGTCGGCTCCACACGCCTCTGCGCGGACTACCTGCCCGCGACACCGACCAGTGATCTCTACCCGCTGGCAGCTCTTCGACTGCCGGGGATTGCGTTCGTGGAACAGCTCGACGTCGTAATGAACGGCCTTCTGGTCATACCGTTCGACGCGGGCGAGCTTCTCGGTAACGTGCATCCGGTAGTGATCGGGTACCTCGACGTTCCGGCCCTTCACGACAATGTTCACGGGCAACCTCCTCGCGTTGTCCAACAGGGACTTCATCGACGCCGGGGGCACTTCAGTGATGATCGCGGACGGCAGCAGCGGGGGCCGCCCGTGATGATCACTCGACCACCGGCGTCAGAACCATGGCTTTCTCGCCTCCTCCCGAACGGGCAGCGATGCTGATGCCCGGACCGTAGTCCGCTGACGGTGCACTCGCCAGAGCTTGGCCTCGCGAGTCGCAGGGTCAACGCTGTGGTAGGTATCACGCTGTCGACGGTTACGACGGTGCGTGACAACCGGCGGCAGCGAGCACCACGATCGCTGGCACAGGGGTACCCGTCCGGAGCAGCGCCGCGGCACACGCCGCAGCGGTTGTCCCGGTAGTCACCACGTCATCGATCAGCACCACGGCCGTGCCGGCGGGTGGTAGGCCGGCCCGGCGCGACAACACCCGTCCCGCCAGATTGGCCTGCCGAGCCGCCGCTGCCAGGCCCACCGAGTCGCGCACTCCGGGGGCGACCCGCAACGCGGGGGCGACCGCCGCGGCCACCCCCGCACCAGCCAGCGAAGCCGCCGCCCGCCGAGCCAGCACCGTCATGTGCTGCCCCCCACGCCGACCCGCCGCCACCCGCCGAGACGGCACCGGTACCAACCACACCCCGGGTGTGCGCTGTGGATGCAGGCAGGGCAGTTGAAGCAGTGCGGACGCCAGTGCGGCGCCCAGCGGAGCAGCGAGGTCTCGGCGGCCGCGTTCCTTGTAGGCCAGCAGTGCCGTGCGTAACCGGCCGCGGTAGGTACCCAGCGCGTAGACCGGCGGGCCAGCCGTGCAACACGGCGGATAGACCCGCACCGGAGCGCCCAGTAGGCCAGCACAGTCCGGGCACAACAACGGTCCGGGCACTGCGCAACCAGCGCATTCGACCGGCAACAGCAGATCCAGCAGCGGGTTCAGCACCTCACCAAGCGTGCCAGCGGCCCACCCAGTGCACCGGTCCCGCACACCGGTAGCCGGGCAGTTGTGCACATCGGTCGTGGCTGTCCCCACTGCCGCGGTGCCGGTGTTGCGCCGGTGCCTCAGCCCGGGTAGAGGGGTGCCGAGCCCGGTCCGATCCCGCCGAGCAAGGGTTCCCACACCTCTTGGGTGTCCGAATACGCCCACAATCCCGTGGCGTCCGCGACCAACACCTCACGGCCGGGTGCGGCGACGACCTCGGTGAGCGGGCCGGTGAGGTTGGTGGCGGACAACTGCCGAACGGTGAGGCCGTCTGCCGACACCGACGACACCTGTGGGGACGGCCCGGCCGACGCCACCACCAGAAGTTCTGGACGCGCCCAGTCCACGCTGGCGATGGGCGGCAGGCTGCCGTCTCGCAGCACCTGCGGATGGCGCAGGCTCACCAATCCAGACTCGGTCACCACCGCGGCCACCACCAGCCGGCCGCCGACCACCGCGGCCGCCTGCGCCCCGTCCCTGGACGACCGCAGCTCCGAGATAGTGCCCAATCTGGTCAGCTCGGTGGCGTTGACCTGGTAGGCCAACGGCGGGCCGGCGCCGGACAGGGCCACGCCCATCACCGTGCGACCGTTGATGACCGTCCACACCTCGGTGCCGGAGGGCCGCCAGGTGGGTCGGCTCATGGTGGCCGCGTCCAACGGCACCACCGCCAGATCACCGTCGGATGGCCCGACTCGCAGCTGCGGACGCCCGTCCGGACCGGCTACGACAGCCGCCAACAGCTCCCCACCAGGATTCGAGCTCGCGGCGCTGAGCACGCTGAACTGGCCAGCACCGGCCGAGCCCACTGCAGGAGTGCCGTCCAATTTGCGCAGTCGACCACCGACGACGACCAGCCCTGGCACCTCAGGCCGGGGTCCCGCCGGCGCGGCGTAGGCGGCGATGTCAGCCGAGCGCCACTCGGGCTGCTCCCCTACCAGCGGCTCACCGTCGGCGAGCAATCGCATCGGGGCGGGGACCAGGCCGTCGAGGGAGTTGACGATCTGCGCCGCGACCAGGCGCCGTTGCTGATCGGTCAGCGCTTCCACCCCACTGAGGTTGATCACCGTCCGTCCCGAGCGGCTGACCAGCACGTTGGACCGCAGCCTGGTCCCGCCGGGGATCGCCGTCCGGACGGCACCGGCCAGCCGCTCAGACGGTCCAGCCAGCAGTAGGTCCAACACCCGCCCGGGTAGCGTGGATGCCGGTTGCGCGGATACCCAGCGCAGGTCCGGCACCAGGGTGCCGCGGTTCGGGTCGACGAAGCTGACCCGAACTTGGCGGTAGTTGCGCTGCAAGGCGCTGGCCTCCACCAGCACACCCGGCGGTGGGTTGGTGATCCGCCACTCGCCATGCTCGGTGACCACGTCGAGCGGGATGGAGAAGGTTCCCGCCGCTGGCATGAAGCTGCCGTCGGCGGCTAGCACGCCAAGCCGCGAACCCCCCACCCGGATACGGCGGATGCCCCCATCGGGGCCTGCCTGCGGGGCAGCCCCGGGCGCATCCTCGATTATGGTCAGGCCGGCGCGGTCGTCCCAGTTCGCGGCCGCGGTGCGGGCCAGGAAAGCGCGGGCGGCGGCGTGCCCGCTCGCCGGGTTGCCGGTGGCCTCGATGAACTCGCGCACCAACCGGAACGGGTCCACCCCCCGTTGTGGACCAGCGGACGACGCCGACCCGGAACCCACCGGCATGGACCGCACCACTTCGAGATCGGAGCTCTCCGGGACCGCCGCGCAGCCCGCCAGGGGGGCAACGATGAGCAGGACGGTGGCCAGCAGGCGTAGCAGGCGCATCGGCATCGTCAGCGCCCCGGTCCAGCGGGCACTGCAGGTCCCTGCACGGGTGGCCCCGACCCTGGGGACCTCCCCGGGGAGCCCAGCGGCAGCGGGCTACCGGTGAGTGTGACGTCCCGGCTTCTCGGCAGCGTGAGCCGAAACGCGCTGCCCTTCCCGGGCGCACCCCAGGCCTGCAACCAGCCGCCGTGCAGGCGGGCGTCCTCCAGGCTGATCGAAAGGCCGAGTCCGGTGCCACCGGTGCGCCGATCACGCGAGGGGTCGCCCCGCCAGAATCGGGTGAACACCAGATCCTGCTGACCTGGCTGCAGTCCGATGCCGTGGTCGCGCACGAGCACCGCGACCGCGTCGGAGTTGCCCGCGACGGTCACTTCGACCGGGTGACCCTGGCCGTG
Source organism: Pseudonocardiales bacterium (assembly GCA_032230565.1). Classification (GTDB taxonomy): domain Bacteria; phylum Actinomycetota; class Actinomycetes; order Mycobacteriales; family Pseudonocardiaceae. The sequence goes on from JAVXWL010000124.1 coordinate 6,073, forward strand.
GTCCAACGCGTTGGTCAGCTGATTGCGCAGGTTTCGCTCGACCCGCCGAGGGTCGACCTCGGCGAGCACCACGTCGTCCGGCAGTTTCAGCTCCAGCGCAGTGCCGGCACGGTCGGCCACCGCGCGCACCGAAGCCGCCGCGTTCGCCACGGTGGTGCGCAAGTCGACAATCTCACCGTGCAGCTCGGCGACACCGGCGTCCAGCCGGGAGATCTCCAGCAGATCGGCCAGCAACGTCTCGAACCGGTCCAGCTCGCTGACCAGCAGCTCGACTGGGCGGTGCAGCACCGGGTGCAGCTTGTCGCGTGACTCGTAGAGCAGATCGGCGGCCATCCGGACCGTGGTCAGCGGGGTGCGCAACTCGTGGGACACATCGGAGGTGAAACCGCGCTGCAGTTCACCGAACTCCTCAAGCTGGCGGATCTGGCGCTGGATGCTGGCGGCCATCTCGTTGAACGAGGTGCCCAGCCGGGCCATGTCGTCCTCCCCGACGACCGGGATGCGCTCTTCGAGGTGACCGTGGGCGAACCGTTCGGCGACCTCGGCGGCTTGCCGGACGGGGACCACCACCTGGCGGGTCACCAGGCTGGCGATGCCCGCGATCAGCACCAGCAGTACCAACCCGCCGACCACCAGGGTGGACTGCACCAAGGTCAGCGTGCGCTGCTCGGCGGTGAGCGGGAACAGCAGGTACAGCTGCATGGTGCGACCCGCGCTGGCGACTGGCATGCCGACGACCAGCATGGTTATCCCGGTCGAACCGCGTTGCACTGTGGCGATCTTGTGAGCGAGCGCGCCGCGTTCTACCGCGGACCGCAGTACCGCGGGGACGTCTTCCAGCGGACCGATCTTTTCCCCTGTGCCGGCCACCCCGGACGGGTCCCCACCGTCGACCAGCACCGGCTGGTAAGTGCCGGCGTTAGCCGTAGCGGGACCCGTACCGGTCGGATCTGGATTGGTCAGCCGATCGACCGCGGTGCTCAAGCGACCGGCCAGCGATGCCGAGGTGGGGTCCACCGCGCCGAGCTCGGACTCCACCAGGATCCTGCTGTTCTCGGCCTGCAACAGCGCGGCCTGCGTCTTGTTCTCGATCAGCCGCTGGGCGAGCTGGGCCTGCAGTACCATGCCCAGCACCAGGACCACGGTGGACGACAGCGCGACGGTGCTGCTCACCACCCGGACCTTCAAAGAGCGGCGCCAGACCGCACCGAACAGGGCGGCCAGCTCGCTGGCCGCTCCGGTGACCGGGCGTAGCTGGTCGGTCGCCCGTCCGGCGAGCGATGTCACCGCGAAATGATCCCTGACGCGGGCAGCGGCGCAGGCCTCATGCGGTGCCGGCCTTATATCCGACACCGCGCACCGTGAGCACCACCTCGGGATGTTCGGGATCGCGCTCGACCTTCGAGCGCAGGCGCTGCACGTGCACGTTGACCAAGCGGGTGTCGGCGGCGTGCCGGTAGCCCCAGACCTGCTCGAGCAGCACCTCGCGGGTGAATACCTGGCGCGGCTTGCGGGCCAGCGCGAGCAGCAGCTCGAACTCCAGCGGCGTCAGTGAAATCGGTGTTCCGTCCCGGCTGACCCGGTGGCCTGGCACGTCGATCTCCAGGTCACCGATGGTGAGTTGTTCGGCGGGATCGGCGTCGATTCGGCGCAATCGGGCGCGCAACCGCGCCACCAGCTCCTGGGTCTTGGGCGGCTTGACCATGTAGTCGTCGGCGCCGGATTCCAGGCCCAGCACCACGTCGACGGTGTCGCTCTTCGCGGTGAGCATCACGACCGGGACGTCGGACTCGGCGCGGATTGCCTTGCACACGTCGATGCCGCTCATGCCCGGCAACATCAAGTCCAACAACACCAGGTCGGGCTTCAACTCGCGCAGCGCGGGCATTACCTTGGTGCCCTCGCCGACCACCGCGGTCTCGAAGCCCGCCTGACGTAACGCGATGGACAACATCTCAGCGGACGCCGGATCATCCTCCACCACGAGCACACGAGTTGCCATGCCACCATCGTGGCATTGCGTGCGACGGTCCCGCCGGTCGGGCGGCGGTCGCTTAGCCGAGCAGCCGCACCGCCAGCTCGCTGAGGTTATTCGTTGTGGAGCCGCCGGCGCCGTCTAAGACAGACCACGGGGCGAGCCAGTCATCGGCCGCCAGACCGTCATAGACGGCTGCGCACCGCGCCTGCAGTCCATGATCGATCTCATACTGGTCCTTCGCCCGCGTGCTGTCGGCGTCGGCCCGGCGGTCCGCACGGGCGGCGGCGAGGTTCAGCGGCACCCGCAGCAGCAGCTGCAGATCGGGCACCGGGACGCCGAACCGGTCGATTTCAAGGGCCCGGAGCCAATCGACGAACGGACCCCGCGCGTCTTCGTGCAGCCGCGCCGCGCCATATGCCGCGTTGGACGCGACGTAGCGATCCAGCAGTACCACGTCGTGGCCGCATCGCAGCGCACGCAGCTGCTCGACGGCGCCTCGCCGGTCCAGGGCGAACAGCACCGCCATGCCGTGCACCGAGCCGGCCAGATCGCCCAGCCGGCCGTACAGCGCGTCGCGCGCCAGCTCAGCGTGCACGTCGAAGTCGTATCGGGGAAACGCCATCCGAGCGACACTCGCGCCCCGGGCGCTCAGCGCCGCGTCCAGGGCGTCGACGAGAGTTCGCTTGCCTGCCCCGTCCAGCCCCTCAATAACCACCAGCCGCCCCACGCCCGCACACGCTAGACCAGCGCAGGTCCCAACGAGGGTCAGGAGCGCATCCGGGCCACCAGACCGGTGTCGTACTGGCCTGAGACGAATTCCGGGTTCTCTAGTAGCTCAGCGTGAAAGGGCAGGTTGCACTTCGGCCCGGTGACGGTGAAGCTGGCAACCGCCAGGCGGGCCCGCTCCAGGGCCTGCTCCCGATCGCAGCCATGCACCACGAGCTTGGCGAGCAGCGAATCGTAGAACGGCGTCACCGTGGTGCCCGCCGCGTAACCAGAGTCGACTCGCACCCCCTTGCCGGTCGGTTCCACCCACGCGGTGACCGGCCCGGGACCGGGCAGGAAGCGCTTCGGGTCCTCGGCGTTGACCCGCAGTTCGATCGCGTGCCCGATCGGGGTCGCAGCGTCGACGTCGAAACCAGGTTCGGCGCCCTCGGCGATACGCAGTTGGGCGGCCACCAGGTCCACGCCATAGCGCGACTCGGTCACCGGGTGCTCCACCTGCAGCCGGGTGTTCATCTCCAGGAAAAAGAACTCACCGGTGTCCTGGTCGAGCAGGAACTCCACCGTTCCCGCATTGCGATAATCCACTGTGGCGGCGGCCCGCACCGCGGCGTGTTCCATCCGGCAGCGCAGATCCGCCTCGACAGCGGGTGACGGGCTTTCCTCAGCGACCTTCTGATGCCGCCGCTGCACCGAGCATTCGCGCTCCCCCAGCGCTACCACCCGACCGTTAGCCAATCCCAGGACCTGCACCTCCACGTGCCGTACCCGCGGGAAGTACCGCTCGATGAACAACCTCGAGTCACCGAAGAGCCGCTGGGCAAAGGCGGCGACCTTGGTGTACTCAGCGCACACGGTCGCCGCATCGGTCGCCAACGCCATACCCATGCCACCTCCGCCGGCGGCGGCCTTGAGCATGACGGGGAAGCCGACCTTCTCGGCTTCAACGACCGCAGCGTCCTGCGTGGCCACGGCGCGAGCCGAACCGGGCGCCACCGGCACCCCGGCTGCCGCGACGGTTTCCCGGGCGGCCACCTTGTCACCCATCGCGGAGATCGCCTCAGCGCTGGGGCCCACCCACGCCAGGCCGGCGTCGGACACGCCGCGGGCGAACCCGGGGTCCTCGGACAGAAACCCGTAACCGGGGTGCACCGCAACTACGCGGGTCCGTCGGGCCGCGCCGAGTAGCTGGTCGGCGTCCCGGTAGGCCTGAGCGGGTGGCCCAGTCAGCTCCACCGCCTCGTCGGCCTCGACGACGAACGGCAGCTCCGCATCCACCGAGGAGTGCACCGCGACGGTTCGGATGCCCATCGCCCGTGCGGAGCGGATGACCCGCCGAGCGATCTCGCCTCGGTTGGCGATCAACAGTGACTCAAACACGCACTACGCTCCTTACCATCAGATGGTGCTGGCCGGCGTGCGATCGAGGTCCGGTTCGAGGTAGATGATCCGGGCAGCGGGGACGGCGCCGCGAACCCGCGCCTCGGCCTCATCGATGACCCTGGCCACCTCGGCGGTGGACATAGTGGCCGGCACCGCGATCTTCGCAGCGATCAGTAGCTCGTCCGGGCCGAGGTACTGGGTCCTGAGGTGGATCACCCGATCTACGCCACGGCCGACCATCGCGGTACAGATGGCGCGCAGCTCCTCGGGCCCGGAACCTTCGCCGATCAGCAGGCTCTTGGTCTCGACGATGAGGATGACCGCGATGACGCCGAGCAGCAGGCCGATACCCACGGTGCCGATCGCATCCCACATCGGCTCGCCGGTGAGCACCGCCAACCCGACGCCCGCCAGAGCGAAGACCAGCCCGACCAGCGCGCCGGAATCCTCCAAAAGCACCACTGGAAGTTCCGGGGACTTCGACTGCCTGATGAACCGCCACCAGCTGCCGGCGCCTTTGAGCGGCTTGGACTCCCTGACCGCGGTACGGAAGCTAAAGCCCTCCAGCACGATCGCCACGAGCAGGATCCCGATGGCAACCACCGGTGAAGTGAGCTCTTCGGGACTGTGCAGTTTGTGGACGCCCTCATAGAGCGCGAACACCGCACCGAGGCTGAAGAGCAGCAGCGCCACCACGAAGGAGTAAAAGTAGCGGTCGCGACCGTAGCCAAAGGGATGCTCTGCGGTGGCTTCCCGCTGGGAGCGCTTGCCGCCGAGCAGCAACAGCCCCTGGTTGGAGGTGTCGGCTACGGAGTGCACTGCCTCGGCGAGCATCGACGATGACCCGGTGATCAGGAAGCCGACGAACTTCGCCGCCGCGATACCGGCGTTGGCCAGCAACGCCGCCACGATCGCCGCTTTACCGCCGCCCGCTGACATTTTTCTCACCTCCGTTGCCCAGCCCGCCATTCGGACCCGAATGACGGTTTCGGCGGCTGATAGATCGCTATTCGGAGCCGAACGACGGCCCCGGGTGGGCCGGCAACGGCGCGAGGCCGGGTAGAGCGCGGAATAGCTGCACCGGGCCCGGCCCTGGGGACACAGTGACCTCGGGATCCTCGGCGGCCAGCCATACCGAGCCACCTCGACGCACGGTGACGCTGCCGCCGTCGAGGGAATGCAGCTGCGCTGAGCCCTGAGTACACAGCAGGATCTGTGGCCACTGACTGCGCAGGCAGATCGGAGTCGACTCGCCGTGCGCCCATTCCAGCCTGGTCAGCTGAAACTCCTCCGCCAGAGTGCGGTAAGCAGTTTCATGTAACCCCACCGGTTCACCGCGTTGCACCGGCAGCACACCATAGGAGAAGTCCAGTACCCGCAGCAGCTCCGGGACGTCGATGTGTTTGGAGGTCAAACCGCCGCGCAATACGTTGTCCGAGTTCGCGCTGATCTCCACACCCGTGCCCCGCAGGTAGGTGTGCAGGTTGCCGGCGGGCAGGTACATCGCCTCTCCCGACGCCAGCACAACGTGGTTGAGTAACAGAGCCGCGAGTACTCCTACGTCGCCCGGATAGGTTTCGGCCAGCTCCAGAATCACCCGGCACTCTGCCCGAAATTCGCTTTCGCGAGGCGTCCGAAAAAAATCGCCTCCGCGAAGGGTCTGAAAATCGCCCGACGGGGTGGGAACCGAGCCGCACACGCCGTTGCGGCGCAGTAACGCCACGCAGGCATCCAAGGTAGAAGGCAGTATTGCCTTCATCGCAGGCTCGGGCATCGTGATCCACGTGGTGAACAGGGTTCGCAACCCGTCCGCGTTGGGCTCAGCCGCGAGCATCGCACGGTAGGGCGCTAGCGCCGGCACGTCCAAAGCTTGAAGCAAGTCGACGGTGCGCCGTGGGTCCCGGAACCCAGCCAGCGCCTGGAGTTCGGTAAGTGCACAGATCAGCTCGGGTTTGTGGCTGGGGTCGACGTAGTTGCGTTCCGGCGCATCCCGCGGGATTCCCCGGACCTCCTCGCGGGCGAAGCCCTCAGCAGCCTGCTCCGCGGACGGATGAGCCTGCAGGCTCAGCGGCTCGTCGGCGGCCAGCACTTTGAGCAGGAACGGCAACCGGCCTCCCCAGCGCTGCGCACAGCGCTGGCCGAGATGCCGGCACGGGTCCGCCCGCAACGCCTCCAGCAGAGAAGTCTGGGCGCCGTCTGCGTGCATCAGCACGGACGGATCCGCCGGGTGCGCGCCAAGCCATAGCTCCGCCTGCGGGTGCGGTGCGGGGACCGGACCGCCGAGTAGCTCCGGAATCGCTGTCCGGGAACCCCAGGCGTAAGGCCGCACCGCGTTGCGCAACAGCTCCACAACCCCTCCCTTACCGCCTGCGTTCATTCAGCGACCGAGCCGGCCGAGCCGAGCCAACCTGGCCTGCCCAACACACCGCGGCTCAACCCGAGGTACAGCGCGGCGAAGTCGAACCGTAGGGCCAGCACCGCGGCGGCACTCGCCGCGGCCCCCGGGTCACCTTGACGCACCATCAGCTCCTCGTCGGCGGTGACCACATCAGCGGCCGGCAACGCGTCCAACGCCGTGGCCCGCTCAGACTCGGTGCCGGCGTCGGTGAGCACTCCGAGCAACACCGGCCGGACCGCCGGCAGTGCACCGTGCGGCGCAGCATCCTCGTACGGATCCCGAAACACATCGGTCTCCGCACTGCCGCGTATCGCCTCACGGCGCAGCACCGGGAGCGCTGCCGCCTCATGGAATCCCGCCGCGTGCGCCACCACCCCCGCATGCGCGGCGAGCGCCGCGGCGCAATGCCCTGCCACCGCGGTGGCCACCGGGTCAGTACCCCACAGCAACGGGGTTCGCCCGGCCAGCCGCAGCGCCAGCGACTTAGCGGGGTTGACCAACGACTCGTGGGCGACGTAATCGCGCTCAGCTTCCCGGTCCAGCTCGCCGGCCAGCGCCTCGACGTCAGTGGCGAGCAACCCCAGGGCATCCAACAGCAACAAACCGGCGGTCAGCGTCCGCGGCAGCGCCAATCCCGGTGGCACCTCGATTCTGGGCGCCACCAACACCGCGCGACCTGCCACTGCGGCCGCCACCGGACCGTCCGCGGGCGCTGTGAGCACCAACTGGGCTCCTCTGCGCACCGCGCGGGCAAGGCCGTCGGCCAGCTCCCGATCACCGGGATCGGTGGTGTTGGCCAGGACGATGTCCAACGCGCCCACCCACATCGGCACTGACCGGGTAGTCACCACCGGTACCGGGCACGACGGCCCCAGCAGAGCAAGCAGCAGCGGTGCTGCGGCGGACGCCGCACCCGGACGGGTCAGCAGCACCAGGGCGCGTGGACGTTCCCCGGTTAGCTTTCGCAGACCCGCCTCCTCGGCCGCGGCCGCCGTGGAACGCACTTGGGCGCCCGCCGTTGCCACGGCGCGGAGCAAGCCACCGGTATCGATGGTTTCTAGGCGTCCAGGGTCGTCGAGTAAGTCATCGTCATCACTCTGGCTGTTGTCACCCTGATGGTGGCTACGATCGGAGTCCATTACCCGCCGCCGCTGCCTGCGTCCGGTCCGGTCCCGGGCAACGCCTCGTGTAGCAGCATCACCGGGATGCCATCGGTCACCGGGAAGCTGCGTCCGCACACAGTGCAGGTCAACGCATTCGCGTCCGGATCAGCAGCAGTACCACTGCGCAGCTGCGCGTGCGCCGGGCACGGACACGCCAAGATTTCCATCAGCGCAGCGTCTAAGTTCACGGCCATCGTCGTCGCCTCCTCAGTTGCCGCGCACCAGTGCCAACACCTCGTCGCGCAACACCTCGACCGCCGCGGTGTCCCGCGCCTCGACGTTCAGGCGTAGTAGCGGTTCGGTGTTCGACGGGCGCAGGTTGAACCATGAACCGTTGGGGCACCGTACGGTGAGACCGTCGAGCTCGTCGAGCTGGATGCCGTCTCGGGCCGCGAACCGCTGCCGCACGAGTTCCATCCTGGCCCGCTGGTCGTCGACCGTGGAGTTGATTTCACCGGATGCGGCGTATCGGCTGAACTCGGCCATCAGCGCCGATAGCGGCCGCTGCTGCCGGCCCAGTGCGGCAAGCACGTGCAACGCGGCGAGCATTCCGGAGTCAGCGCGCCAGAAATTGTGGAAGTAGTAGTGCGCGGAATGCTCACCGCCAAAGATAGCCCCGGTTTCCGCCATCCGCTGCTTGATGAATGAATGCCCGACCCGGGTGCGTACCGGCCGCCCACCATGTTCGGCGACGATCTCTGGTACGGCTTGCGATGTGATCAAGTTGTAGATCACCGCCGCACCGGGCTCAGTGGCCAACTCCCGGGTCGCCACCAACGCGGTGATAGCGCTGGGACTCACCGGCTCGCCGCGCTCGTCGATCACAAAACACCGGTCGGCATCGCCGTCGAAAGCCAGGCCAAGGTCAGCGCCGTGCTCGCGCACAGCGGCCTGCAGATCCATCAGGTTCGCCGGATCCAAGGGGTTGGCCTCGTGATTCGGGAAATTGCCGTCCAGCTCGAAATACAGCGGGATGACGCTCAGCGGCAGTCCCTCGACAACCGCGGGCACGGTATGCCCACCCATTCCGTTGCCAGCGTCCACAACGACGCGTAACGGGCGGATCGCGGACAAGTCCACCAGGGAGCGCAGGTACTGTGCGTAGTCGACGAGCATGTCCCGCTCGGTGACGCGACCGCCACCCGGCCCTGGCTCAATACCACCCTCCACCGCAATCCGGATCTCGTCGAGGCCGCTGTCCTGACCGACCGGCGCGGCACCCGCTCGGCAGAGCTTAATGCCGTTGTAACGGGCCGGATTGTGGCTTGCGGTGAACATCGCGCCTGGTAAGTCGAGGGACCCGGAGGCGAAGTAGAGCATGTCGGTGCTGGCTAACCCGATGGAGATGACGTCGACGCCGCGGCTCGTCACGCCCTGCGCGAAGGCTGCTGCCAGGCCGGGTGAGGAGTCCCGCATGTCGTACCCGATAACGACCGCTGGTGAACCGGCCGAACGCCCGATGAGCTCAGCGAACGCCGCCCCGATGTCACGCACCACTGCGGAGTTCAGCTGCTCCCCGACAATGCCCCGGATGTCGTATGCCTTGACGATCGCTGACAGGTCAGGCACTGCTCTCCTCACGTCGAATCTGGTCTCACCGAGACGTTAGCTCGCATCGTGCAGGCTGGGCGGTGTTGATCGAGCATCGGTCACCCCACTGCGCCCGCTGACTGCGGCATGGGAATGCAGCTCAGTCGGCTACCGGGTCGGGAAGCACCCTGAGGTGGCGGCGAGCGCCGCTGGTGGCGGCAGCGGTGCGGAGGGGGTCCACTGGTCGGTCGACTCGGCCAGCCTCGCGTACCGCTTCGGCCAGCGCGGTGAGATCGTCCGCTGAGGGCTCCGGCTCGGCGAACTCACCATCGTGGCGCACGACGTCCCAGCCCCGCGGCGCGGTCAGTCGTAGCGCGTGCTGCTCGCACAAGTCGTAGGAATGCGGCTCGCTGCAGGTCGCTAGTGGGCCCACCACCGCAGTGGAGTCGGCATAGACGTAAGTGAGCGTGGCAACTGCCGCGTTTGTGCACCCTGTCCTTAAGCATCGCCGCCCACTGCGCACGGCCCGGACCATAGCGCGCACGTCCAGTTCAGTGCCGCAGGCGCGCGGAACACCGCGCCGGCCAGCTGCGACAGCAGCGTAGTCTCGGCAGATGGCGGTGACCCGGTCAGCCCGCTCGCGGCTACGCAAACGCCGCGACCGGCGCGGCCGCGGCGTGCGAGGATTGTTGTATCCAGCCACGCTGCCGGCGGCGCGCAGCCGCGCGGAGCGTTTCGACGCAGTCGTGCTGGAAGCGCTCGAACCAATCGACGAGCGTTGGCACACCGAGCTCGACCGGCTCGACGTCGCCGTTGACGAGGTGCCAGAGGTCACTGACTGCGATCCGACGACTGTCAGCTGGGGCAGCGACGTCGTGGAAGACGGAAACGTCCCGCTGGCCCGTCTGGTTCAGGCTGGCGTTGACCGCGCCGGCTTACCCACTCGAGCCCGAATCGTGCTCTATCGGCGGCCGCTGGAGACGCGCGCGCAGGACGGCGGTGACCTGTCAGACCTCGTTCATGAAGTGCTTGTCGAGCAGGTGGCGAACTATCTGGGACTCGATCCAGACACCATCGACGGCCCGCCCGAAGCGGACTGACCCGCTACCTCTTCAAGTGCCGCCGAGACGGCAGGGCCGTGCCCGCGACGAGCAGCAGCAGCGCACCCTCGATCAGCAAGAGCGCCGTCCTGGGAACCTCGGAACGGACTACTCGAACTTCGGCGGAGTTACCCCGCACAGGGACCGCGACCTGGTGACCCCACCCGCGTACCACCGGAACTGGGTGGCCGTCCACGGTGGCCTGCCAGCCCGGCTCGTCGTTGGCGGCGACCACGAGCAACCGGCCGTCCGCCCCGGGCGCTACCCGCACTGCCAGCCGCGGAGGCTGGGCCGGAGCGAGCACGCCGCTAACCCCTGGTTCGATGGGTGGAGCGGCACCGCTGCGCGCCTGCTCCGCCAGCGCGGGACCCAACAGCTCCGCGCCCGACACTGGTCGCACCACTCGCAGAACCGGTCTGCCGTCCGCGGTCCGGGGCGCCGAGCGGGCCAGGGGTCCAGCTGCGGCGAGGGCGCGGACACCCTGCGCAGCAGTGGGAAGAACGACGAATTGCACCCCAGCGGCAGCCACGTCTGCCATCGCGGCGGACGTCTCGCCCGGCTGACCGGCGCGCAGTGCCGCGGCCGCCCGCTCCAAGCGGGCACCGGTGGCGCGCAGCGGGGCAATGTCGTCATCGCCGAAGCGTGCAGTCCGCGATCTGGTCAGCCGTACCGGCTCACTCGGTGCACCTATCACGAGAACTGAGGTGTCCAACCGGTCCAGCTCAGCGGCCAGTGATGGCGCCAGTACCGGTAGACCGGCCGGCGGACCGCTGGTAAGCGGACCGCCGGTACCCACCGCAACAGCCGCCGCTGACAGCGCCGCCAACCCTACCCACGGCATCGCCGACAATCTCGTAGCCCACTGCTCACCGAGCCACTGCCGAGTCGGCTCCGCGGTGCGGCCGGCCAGCAGCACCATCCAGAGCAACCCGCAACCCGCGAAGAGCAGCACACCGCCAGTGAAGCCAGGCCGAGGATCACCACCCACCAGCGGCCGCATCGGAAACCGGATCAACAGCGCCACCGCGAGCGCGCTCAGCGCCGCCATCCCCACCGCCGGCAGCATCGCCCGGGATGGCGCAACGGCGAGCGCGAACAGTGCGGCTAGCAGTACCACCGCTCCTACCCATGGTGCGGAGCCTGGCCCACCGGGGTCCAAAGCGATCAGCCGCAACCAACCCGGCACCTGCTCGGGCACCACCGCGCCGACGCCCTGCAACAGCACCTCAGGACGTTGAATAACCACCGCCGGCCATGGCAAAAGCAACCCCAGCGGCAGCAGCACCACAGCGAACAGTCCGACCGTGCGCCGCAGTGTCGTCACCCGGGGGGCCGGGATCAGCACAAAACCGATGAGCATTACGGTCAACAACAGCAGGTGCACCAGCGGGGCGAATGCGCCGATCACCGCAATCCCGAAAGCGGTGGCAGCCGCGGTGGACAGCCAACCAGCGGATTTCCGGCCTGTCTGACCGCGTAACACCGACGCGATACCGGCCAGGACCAGCGGCAGCAGCAGGTAGGTCACCACGACATCGAGTCGGCCCTGCGCCAACCCAGCGATGGCCGGCGGGAGCAACGCGTAGGCGCCAGCAGCAAGTGCTCGGCGCTCGCGACTGACCGGAAGGGCGCGGGTTGCCCGATAGGCTGACAGCGCGGCCAGTGGCAGCGCGCCCAATAGCAGCAATGACACGGCGCTGGCCGGCGATCCCACCGGTAGACCAAGCATGCCCAGGACCGCCAGCGCCGCCGGCGCGGGGGCCGCACTGCCCCCGCCGACCGGATGCCACGATGCCAGGTAGGACGACCAAGTCTGACCCAGATGCTCCACCGGCAACAATCGGCCACCAGACAAGTCCAGGGCCAGCCGGTGGCGGTTGAGCAGCACCGCGAGCACCGTCATCGCCGCCGCCAGCAGCGCGGGCGGGGACAGCAGGAACTCTCGGGTGCGCGTGCCGATGCCTACGTCGTCCAACGTCAGGACACTGGAGTCAGTAGCGATCTGTGGGTTCGTCGGATCGGGATGCTTGGGCAGCGGCGAGGGTCGCGGCCGGGTTCGCGTGCCGGTTTTCGTTGGGCCCGTTTTCTCTGAGCCCGTTTTCTCTGGGCCGGTTTCAGCCACGCCGTTGTCTTCGGGCGCGCTGGGAGCTACCGGCGCCGCGACGTTGCTCACGCTGGGCGAACCGCCGGAACGACGGGCGTTGCCGCCACCGGCAGGTACCCGAGCATTGCGCGCCACGCCGACTCCTCCCTGTCCATCCCCCGTTGGTGGGGGCACACGGTAACGCCCCCGCGCGACTGTCGCGGACTCCGGGCAGCGGCCAGGATCAGCCTGCGCCGCGTTTGAGCCTGCGACGCTCACGCTCTGACAGCCCACCCCAGATACCGAACCGCTCATCGAAAGCCAACGCGTACTCCAGGCACTCGGCGCGGACCTCGCAGCCGGCACAAATCAGCTTCGCTTCCCTGGTGGATCCACCCTTCTCCGGAAAGAACGCCTCTGGATCGGTCTGGGCGCACAGCGCCCGCTCCTGCCAGTCCTGCTCCTGTTGGCCCTCCCCGTCGAATGGGGCCCAGTCACCCTGAAGCTCGATCCTGCCGTCCGCTGGCCAGCTGATATCCCTCTCATCCATGGCGGTCCGCCCTTCTCGCCATAGAGTTCCTCCCCGGTTCGCGCGTTCCCGGGCTAGCAGCCGGGAGAATAACAACCCTGTGATTACACCTCTGTCATCGCGGATGCAAGTTCTCGGAGCTGATCTAGCGTCTTACAGTGCGTGTCGCAGTTGACACGCCGAGTAGTCGTCAGCCGCCCGGTCGCACCCGGCCGACGGGAAGGGCGGCCCGGGGTTAGGAGAGAGTAGGGCGGTGCCTGCCACCGGCCTGGCTCCCAGCCCCCTGTTCCTGCTGCTGCTCGCGACGACCGTCGCTGGCGGCGCTTGTGCGGCGTTGAGCAGCGGCACGGCCCGCACTGCCGGCATCGTGGCATTGGTCCTCGGCGGATGGGCGGTCGCACTGTGCCTGCATGAGTTCGGGCATGCCTTGACGGCCTACCGGGGCGGCGACCGCTCGGTGCGCGCCAAGGGATACCTCACCCTGGACATCCGGCGCTACACCGACCCGGTGATGTCGCTGCTGATGCCGCTGGCACTGCTGGCCCTGGGCGGAGTCCCGCTGCCTGGCGGCGCGGTGTGGATCAATCGGGCCGCGCTGCGCTCGCGAGCGGTCGCCTCGGCGGTGTCACTGGCCGGGCCGCTGACGAATCTCGCCCTCGGCGCCGCAATCACGGCCGTGGTTGCCATCAGCGGCCTGCCGGACGGGCTAGCGGCCGGCTTGTCCTATCTCGCCCTGGTACAGATCCTCGCGTTCGTGCTCAACATCCTGCCGGTGCCGGGGCTCGATGGGTTCGGCGTCTTAGAGCCGTATCTTCCCGCGCGGGCTCGCAGATTCGCCGGCAGCCTCGGCTGGTATGCGCCGTTGCTACTATTCGTTTTGATCATCGGTGTACCGGCCGTGGGAAATGCTCTGTTTGGCGCCAGCTTCGCGGTCTTCGCCGCCCTCGGTGGCGATCCGTTGACAGCGGTGGCCGGTCTTCAGGAGTTCCTCTTCTGGCGCTGACCAGTCACCGGCCGGCCAGCCTACTCGACGGTTGATCAGCGCCAGGATAACGTCAGTGTCTTGAGTGCGTTATCCGGGGACGGCGAGGGCGCGGGATGGGTTTAGCAGCTAGGCTGGACGGCTTCCAGCGGCGTCACACCTGGGTGGGTTTCCCGTTGGCAGTGGTTTACAAGTTCGTCGACGATCAAGGTGGCTACCTCGCTGTCCTGATCACCTACTACGGTTTCGTCTCGCTGTTTCCCATGCTGCTACTGCTGGTGAGTGTGCTGGGCTACACCTTGCAGGCCCACCCTGCCTGGCAACAGGTGGTGCTGGGCTCGGCGCTGCAACAATTCCCCATCGTGGGAGCGCAACTGCGCGACAATGTCAGCTCAATCCACGGCAGCGGGCTGGGTGTGGTCCTGGGGATCCTCGGCGCACTTTATGGCGGCTTAGGCGTCTCGGTGGCCATCCAGACGACGTTGAATCGGGTTTGGGCCGTGCCGCGCTATGCCCGCCCTGACCCACTGCTATCCCGGCTACGCGGCCTGGTGTTGTTCGCTCTACTCGGCGTGGTGGTCCTGATAACCACAGCACTGGCCGCAGTCGGCCCGGTCGCCGCGGGATACGGCTACGGGATTAGCACCGGCGAGCGTATTGCTGCAATCGCGATCGCGATAATCGTCAACGTCGGCGCGTTCCTAGTCGGATTCCGAGTGCTGACCGCCCGGGAAATTCCGCTGGCTGATCTGATGCCCGGTGCTGTCGCCGCCGGGGTCGCGGTTGAGGTACTGCAGATGGCGGGTACCTGGTTCGTCAGTTATGAACTCAACGGCGCCTCCCAGATCTACGGCGTCTTCGGGCTGGTTCTCGGATTGTTGGCGTGGCTCTACCTGCAGGCGGTAATTGTGGTGTTCTGTGCGGAGATCAACGCGGTGCGAGCGCGCCGGCTATGGCCCCGCAATCTGCTCACCCCGTTCGTTGACGACGTCGCGCTGACTCGGGCCGACCGAGCGTCTTACCGTTCCTACGTGGACTCCGAGCGCTTCAAGCCTTCCCAGCAGGTGCAGACCACGTTCGACCACCAGCCTTCGACCAACGACAAACCCTGATCACTGCCGTGAACGTCGTGGTGCTGGTCGGCGGCGTCGGTGGTGCCCGGTTCCTACTCGGGCTCAAGGCCGCGCTCGGTCTTGATGGGCCCGGCACCGCCGCGCATGACATCACCGCGGTCGTCAACACCGGCGACGACATCTGGCTGCACGGAGTGCGGATCTGCCCGGATCTTGACACCTGCATGTACACCCTCGGCGGCGGCGTTGATACCGAACGCGGCTGGGGGCGTGCCGGTGAGAGCTGGGTGGTCAAAGCGGAGCTGGCACGCTATGGGGCTGAGCCGGAGTGGTTCGGGCTGGGCGATCTGGACCTGGCCACCCACCTGGTCCGCACCCGGATGCTCCAAGTCGGCTACCCACTGTCCGCGGTGACCGCGGCGCTGTGCGAGCGGTGGCGCCCCGGAGTGCGGCTGCTGCCGGCCACCGAGGACCGCTGCGAGACC
Source organism: Pseudonocardiales bacterium (assembly GCA_032230565.1). Lineage (GTDB taxonomy): Bacteria > Actinomycetota > Actinomycetes > Mycobacteriales > Pseudonocardiaceae. The sequence continues at coordinate 21,500 of JAVXWL010000124.1, forward strand.
CACGTCATCGTCGGCGACGAGCAGGGCCGCCGCTCGATGCACTTCCAGGAGTGGTGGATCCGGCACCGTGCGCAACTGCCCCCCATCGAGTTCGTGTCGGTCGGCGCGGATACCGCCGAGCCGGCCGCTGGGGTGCTCGACGCGATCGCCGCGGCGAATGCGGTACTACTGGCGCCGTCCAATCCGGTGGTGTCGATCGGCAGTATCCTGGCGGTACCCGGGATCCGGCCAGCGTTGCGCAACGCTTCGGCGCGGGTGATCGGGTTATCCCCGATCGTCGGGGGCCACGCGGTACGCGGGATGGCCGAGGCCTGCCTAGCCGCCATCGGTGTGCCGAGTGACGCGGGCGCGGTGGCTGCGCACTACGGAGCGCGCCGCGCGGGTGGGATCCTCGACGGGTGGCTGGTGCACACCGGGGATCGGGCGACGGTGCCCGGGATCGAGGTCCGAGAGATTCCGCTACTGATGACCGACGTTGCGGCGACCGCGGCCATCGCGCGCGCAGCCCTGGATCTCGCCCTGCCGCAGTGATCGATCACGGCGCCCCAGGTGAGATCCGCATCCTGCCGGTTCGAGGACTGCCCGAATTCCGACCCGGCGACGATCTGATCGGCGCGCTGGTCACCGCCGCGCCGTGGCTCGTCGACGGTGACGTGGTCGTCGTCACCAGCAAGGTGGTGTCGAAGGTCGAGGGACGACTGATCACCGTCCCAGTTGATCCGCCAGCGCGGGACGCCGCGCGCCGCGCGCTGGTCGCCACTGAGGCCCGGCGGGTGATCGCTCGCCGCGGCCGCACGCTGATCACCGAGAACTCGCTGGGCCTCGTGCAAGCCGCGTCCGGAGTGGACGCGTCGAACGTGGCACCTGATGAGGTTGCACTGCTGCCGATCGACCCGGATGCCAGCGCCGCGCGGCTCCGTTGCGGCCTGGCTACGCAGCTGGGCGTGGACGTCGCCGTAGTGGTCACCGACACGATGGGTCGAGCGTGGCGAGTGGGGCAGACCGACGCCGCGATCGGGGCAGCCGGGTTGCGCGTGCTGCACCGCTACCTGGGCACCGTCGACCGGCACGGCAACGAGCTGACGGTCACCGAGGTAGCCGTCGCCGACGAGGTGGCCGCCGCCGCCGACCTGGTCAAGGGCAAGCTGGCCGGAGTGCCGGTGGCGGTGCTGCGCGGGTTGGCGGGTGACGACGACGCCAGCACCGCAGCGGATCTGATCCGCCCGCTGACCGACGATCTGTTCCGGTTGGGCACCGACGAGGCGCTGCACCAAGGACGAGCCACAGGTCGCGCGGAGGCGGTGCTGTTGCGTCGTTCGGTGCGCTCGTATCGTGACGACCGGGTGGATCCGGCGGCGCTGCGCCGCGCGGTTGCGATCGCGCTGCGCGCGCCGGCACCGCACCACACCCGGCCGGTCCGATTCGTCTGGCTGGCCGATCAGCAGGTCCGTCGCCGGTTGCTCGAGGTGATGCGCCAGGCGTGGCGAGCCGACCTGCGGTGCGATGGGCTGACCGAGGACCGAATCGAGCGCCGGGTACGGCGCGGCGACCTGCTTTTCGACGCGCCGGAGGTGCTGGTGCCGGTGGCGGTGCTCGACGGCGCGCACGCCTACCCCGATGCGCGCCGGCAAGCCGCCGAGGAGGCGATGTTCACCGTCGCCGCTGGTGCCGCCGTGCAGGGTCTGCTGGTGGCGTTGGCCGCTGAGGGGCTGGGCTCCTGCTGGGTCGGCTCGACGCTGTTCTGCCCGGATCTGGTGCGCACCGAGCTGGCATTGCCACCGGGCTGGAGGCCGCTGGGCGCGGTCGCCGTCGGCCACCCGACGCAACCGCTGCAACCCCGCCCACCGGGTGATCCGGATGATGGATTGGTGCTGCGATAATCCACCGCGATGATCACGAGCCCGAATCGCAGCGGTCCGACCGTGACCGAGCCAAATGCTCCAGCATCGAACGCCCCAGCACCGAACGCCGCGGTGCACGTTGATGCGATGCAGACGCTATCTCGTTGGCAGCCAGGCGACCCCGGCCAGCGGGCCCTGTGCGAGGCCTTCCTGGGATTCCTGGCCGGCCGCCCGGACGCCTGCGCCCGCTCCTGCGTTCCCGGCCACCTGACGGCGTCCGCGGTGGTTCTCTCACACGACCGAAAGCAGGTGCTGCTGACCCTGCATCCCCGGGTCGGCCGCTGGCTCCAGCTCGGCGGCCACTGCGAGGAAGGTGACGCCGGACTCGCGGCGGCGGCGTTGCGGGAGGCGACCGAGGAATCCGGTATCAGTGACCTGGAGATCGATCCTCAGCCACTGCATCTGGACGTTCACCCGATCACCTGCTCGCTCGGTCAGCCCACCCGGCATTTCGACGTACGTTTCCTGCTGCACGCCCCGCCCGGTGCAACTCCCGTACGTAGCTCGGAGTCCCTAGACCTAGCCTGGTGGCCGGTAACTGCACCCCCACCCGACGTAGCACCCATGCTCAGCTCCCTCCGCTGATCGCCATCCGGAGCATCAGTCTTGAGTGTGCCGAGTTCGCAGGAGGGCTGCTCTGGCGGCGGTGGACAGCCGTGGTGTCGAACTCGGCGCTATCAGGGTCGTCGCGAATGTATTTACAGGCGAATTGCGATCCGTGGAATCAGCTCAGCGAGTCGGGGACGGCTTCTACCAAGCTGACAATGCTCGTGCCGGGGATAGTGCGGGTGAGCCGAAGACCGGCCTGGCCAAGCAGCGCGCGGTACTCCGCCTCGGTGCGCTGACGACCGCCGGCAGTCATCACCAGCATCTCCAAATCCGCGAGTTTGCCCATCGATGGCTCTGGACCCTCCGGTAGCACGATTTCCGCAAGTAGCATGCAGGCGGTGTCGGCCATCGCCGCTCGACAGCTGCGCAGTATTTGTACCGCTTGGTCATCGTCCCAGTCGTGGATGATGGCGCTCAACAGGTAGGCGTCGGCGCCGTCCGGTACTGAATCGAAGAAGTCCCCACTCACGACCTTGCAGCGCCCAACGACCTCGGCTGCGGCTAGCTCGTCATCCATGCCGGCTACTACTGTCGGAACGTCGAATAGCACACCTTGAAGGTGCGGGTTGGCGGAGAGGATTGCGGCGAGTAAACCGCCTCGCCCGCCACCGACATCGACTATGGTATTGAAACGGCTGAAATCGTACGCCCTCGCAATGCTGACACTCTCATTTGTGGAGATCGAAGTCATGGCCGCGTCAAAGACCGCGGCATCCTCGGGATGCTCCGCCAGGTAGTCGAAAACCTTAGTGCCGTGAACCCGGTCGAACGCCGATTCCCCGGTCAGGACAGTCTCGTACAGGTCGGTCCACGGGTAACGGTGAAACGGCATCCCTACCATGGTCGCCCAACCGCGCAACGAGCCCGGGACGTCGCTGCGCAGCAGCTCACTGAGCGGGGTCAGGGCGAACTGCCGACCCTGCAGCTCGGCGACGACACCAACGTCACCCAGCGCTCGCAGCACTCGATATAATGCGGAGCGATGCGCGCCCACCTGCTGCGCTATCTGCTCAACCGGTTGCGGCCCGGCAGCCAGCACGTCGGCGACACCGAGCCTGGCGATCACGCTGACTGCCTGGGATACCAGAGCGCCCATTGTCAGCTGAAGCATCGCCACCGCTGGTGGCTGCTGGGTTGGCGAAGCGAACAGCCCTGGTGTCTCGTCAACTGGCATCGTGACCTCCGTCCATTTGGCTGCGCCCACGGTAGTGGTGCGGCGGATAACCGGGGAAGGGCCAGCGGTACCTGCTCGGGCCGTCACCGACCGCTCCGACTTTCTGGGTCGAGCCCATCGCCACAGGCGGCCGCTCGCACCTTTGACAGCGCGGCGGCGGTATCCGGCGGGCGGCCTGTGCTGCCCCGAACAAGGCCGACGCCGGCGAGCACCACCGCCATGCCGACGAGGACCCGCAGGCTCAGCGACTCGCCCAGTACGGCAATGCCGAACAGGACGGCGACCACTGGGATCAGGTAGGTGACGGTGGAGGCCACAGCGGGACCATCGTCGGTGATCAGCCGGTAATTCAAGACGTAGGCGACGCCGGTGCCGAGCAACCCGAGCACAGCGACGCTGCCGACGGCGTCGGGGCGCAGTTCCGGGCCGTGCCAGCCGATCGGCAGGGCGAGCCCCGACAGCACGGTGGCGGCGGTGAGCTGGCCAGCGGACAGAACCGTCGGCGCGAGGTTCCGACCGGTAAGGAACCGACCCGCGTACACGAACATCACCCCATACAGGGCAGACGCGGTGAGGCAGGCCGCGGCGCCACCGAGGCTGCCGCCGGATCGCCACGGCGTGAATATCACCACCGTGCCGGCGAAACCAACGAGCAGGCCGGCCGCGCGGAACACCGACATCGCGCGCTCGGTGCGCACCAGCAGTGCCACCGCGATCGTCCACAGTGGAGTCGTTGCGTTGAGGATGGCTGCCAGGCTCGAGTCGACGCTGCGCTCGCCGACGCCGAACAGGAAGAACGGCATCACGTTTCCGACGGTCGCGGTCACCGCGAAGTGCACCCACACGACCGGCTCGCGCGGCATCCGCAGGCCGCGGACCCGGCAAATCACCAGCAGCAGGCCAGCCCCAAGGAACAACCGAAGGAACACAATGTGCATCGGCGTGAAGCCTCGGAGCCCGATCTTGATCCACACGAAGCTGGATCCCCAGAGCACTGCGAGCAGCGCAAGGCGCACGACGCTGACTCGCCGGGCCGTCAGCATTCCCATCTGCCCAGCCTCGCCGATTTAACTGCGATGCGATAACTCTCTACCTGACGCGACTCACATGGAGCGGTAGTCGCGGGGGTGCAACCGGGGACCGAAGCGGGGACGGCGGATCCCTGAAGCCTCGATGTAGCGCACCGCCCGTTGCCGCTGTGGTGCGTAGGGTGCGAGTACCTCGAGCATGCCAGCGTCATTCAGTGGCTTGCCCAGCAGCGCGTAACCGACAATGGACGGGATGTGGAAGTCGCCGACGCTGACCGCATCGGCGTCCGCCCAGGCCCGTTGGGCCACCTCCGCGGCAGTCCAGATCCCGATCCCGGGGACCATGCACAGCAGGTCGCGACCAGCCTTCCCGGCCATCGTCACTGCGCTTTCCAGCCGGTGCGCCACTGCGGCCGCCGCCAGCAGTGCGCGGCGTCGGGAGCGGTCTACCCCGGCGCGGTGCCACTCCCAGTCCGGGATCGCGCGCACCGCCGCCGGGCTGGGTGGCAGCCACAGCTCGACAGGGCCCGGCGCCGATTCTCCGAAGCGCCAGCACAGTTCCCGCCAGGAGCGTCGAGCTTCGACGCCGGTCACCTTCTGTTCCAAGACCGCAGGAACCAGCACATCCCACACCCGACGGGTGGCGCCGAGGCGAAGGCCCGGTGCCCGGTGCCGGGCTTGCGCAATCAGCGGGTGGTGCGACACGAAGGCACTGTCGTCGTCATCGGCTCCGAGCAACGCAGGCAACCCGTCCAGCGCCCAGGCTGCGCCCGGTCCCCAGCCGGTGGCGTGCACCGTGCCACCGGCCTCCCGGCGAAGTGCGAGGGTCACAGCACCGACGGGGGTGGTGCCCGCTCGCCACACGGTGCCGTCGGCATCCATCCGCATCGTGGGATCACCACGGCCGCGGCGCAGCGGAGCCAGCACAGCCCTGAAATCCAATGGGCGTTGCGGGCGCCAGGACCGCGACGTGGTTTCGGAGCCGATGCTTCGACCCTGCGAGCACGTCTCAGACATCGGCGGAAAAACGTAGACCCCCGTCAGGCAGTACGACTTCCGGCCAGACCCGCACACCGTTGCGTAACTCGCAGCGGGCCCCGACTACCGCACCATCGCCGATCACCGCGTCGTTCAGTACGGCCCCCGCACCTACCTGCGCGCCGATGCCCAGGACGCTGCGTTGCACGTGAGCGCCGGGACCGACTCGAGCACGGTCCATCAGCACCGAGCCGAGCACCTGCGCTCCGCGCTGCACCACCACATCCACGCCCACCACCGAACCATCCCCGACTAGCGCCTCGGGATGCACGGTAGCGCCGGACAACAGCAATGCCTCCCCCACCTGTCCGGGCAACGCAGGCGAGGGAACCAAGCCGCGCACCAGGTCAGCCGAGCCCTGCACGAAAGCGGCGGGCGTCCCCAGATCCAGCCAGTAGGAAGCATCCACGTGGGCATGGACCCGCGCACCTGCCGCGAGCAATCCGGGAAACGTCTCGCGCTCCACCGACACCGCACGTCCGGTCGGGATTGAGTCGATCACTTCCCGGCGAAACACGTAGCAGCCGGCGTTGATCAGGTCGGTTGGCGGGTGGTCGCTCTTCTCCAAGAATCCGAGCACCCGGCCGTCGGCGCTGGTCGGCACGCAGCCGAATGCTCGCGGATCCGATACCCGCACGAGGTGCAGCGTGACGTCCGCCCTCGTGCTGCGATGAGTTCGCACCACCTCCGCCGGATCCAGACCCGACAACACGTCACCGTTGAACACCAGAACATCGGGCTCGGTCAGCTTGGATGCGACATTGCGGATGCCGCCACCGGTACCCAGCGGCTCATCCTCGACGACGTAGTCCAACTGCAGACCCAGGGCGGAGCCGTTCCCGAAGTGGGTCGCGAACACCTCGGCGCGGTACGAGGTGCCCAGCACCACATGCCGCACGCCCGCGGCCCGGATTCGACCGAGCAGGTGGGTGAGAAACGGCACGCCCGCGGTGGGCAACATGGGCTTAGGGGCGGATAGCGTCAGCGGCCGCATGCGGGTACCCAGGCCCCCGACGAGCACTACCGCCTCGACACCCGGCAGCGGCTCCACCGACCCGGCAGCGGGACACGACACCACGGCGCGACCTCCCCTGAGGATCACCATCGGCGGATGGCGGCGGCCAGTCTGCAGGCTGCGGCATGGCGCAGCGGGACGCCTGAGACCTTGCCACGGCGCTGCATCGTGCCGACAGCGGGTCCAGTGTCAGAAGGGACGGGGATCGGCTCGGTAGTCGTGGGGCCGGCCAGCTGGTGTTGGAGTGCCGTGTGGCGGTCGGCGCGAACAGCCCGTCCAGGAGCCTCCATACGTCGTCCACAGTCCGATGTTCCGGTCCATCCGGCACCTCCCGAGACAAGAGGATCTACCGGCGCCAGCCAGCGCGTCCCACTAGCTGTAACCGGCCGGCCAACCCAGCTCGTAACGCCAGCCGCAGCGGGGCATACAGCGGGCCGCAGTGGCGGTCAGCGAGGTAACGGTAAGTGCTGCGATGGTGCTCGGCGAGCATCGTCTCAGAGACGCGGCTGGTGGCGTGCCCCCCGAGATGGGTGACTTCCGCGCTGGGAACGTAGACGTTGAGCCACCCGGCGCGACCCAGCCGATCGCCGAGGTCGACGTCCTCGAAGTACATGAAATAGCGGGAGTCGAACCCGCCGACGGATTCGAATGCGGTCCGGCGTAGCAGCAGGCACGACCCGGACAACCACTGAGCGGTCCGCTCACCCAGGGCGGTGTCAGACTGCCGGTAAGCCGTGGTCCATGGGTTGCCCGACCAGATCGGGCCAACAACCGCGTGTCCTATGCCGCGGCCCAGTGCAGGCAGCAGCCGTGCCGACGGGTACACCGTCGCGTCCGGTCGCCGGATCAAAGGCCCCAGCGCCCCCGCTCTGGGCCACCGCTGCGCGGCCTCGAGCAGCTCGTCGAGGCTGCCCGGGTGCCACTCGATGTCCGGGTTGGCCACGACCACCCAGCCCACCTCGGGCCCCCAGTCGGCGACTCCCCGGTTGGCGGCACTGCCGTATCCGACGTTCTCCCCGATGCGCAGCAGCTGTACTCCATCACGGCGGACCGCGCGTTCTGGAGCTCCATCGGTGGAGCCGTTGTCGACCAATAGCACTCTCAGCGGCCGGCTGGTGGCCTTGACCACCGAGTCCAGGAATGTGTCCAGCGTCTCGCCGGGCGAATAGGTCACCGTGACGACGGCCAGATCCTGGCCGTAGGCGTTGCGGGGGCTCACGGCGTTCGATTCTGCACCTCGGTGTGAGCGAAGGGACTAGCGGGACTGGCGGCTCGCCTCCACGGCAGCGCACCGATCCAGGAGTGCGGGACACGCTGGGGTCCGCGCCGCGGGACAAAGTCGTGCTTTGGGCGGGTGGCGTCTGCTGCTGGTTCGATTCGCTGACGCTGCTGCACGCAGTACACGCGTTGCGCGACGACCACCAAGACCTGCGCCTGGTATTCCTTGGGATGCGCCATCCCAACCCCGACGTGTCTGAGATGGCTATGGCGGGTCAGACCCGGCGGCTCGCCCAGGCCCTGAGCCTCCCCGGCGAGCAGGTGTTCTCAACGAAACCTGGGAGCCTTATGCCAACCAGCAGAACTGGCTGCTCGACGCCGACGCCGGTGTCCGTTTTGAGCGTGTAGAGGCCACCTTCGCGTTCCGGACCCGGCTGCTGGACTACCTGTGGGCGGGGCTGCCCATCGGACGGCTTCGCAGGTGGGCTAATCCCTCGTCGGGCGCGGATGCCGCCTGGGCCCACAGGCTCACGACGGTGCCGCCGGGACCAGCGGCGATGTGGACATAGTCGGCGAGCAGGCGCATCAACGGCAGACCACGGCCGCGAAAACGGTCGTCAGTGGGAACCCGCCAGCTACCGTCGTCTGAGACGGTGATCAATACGTGGCCACTGCCCCGGCGCGCTTGCAGTCGCACCGACCCGTGCGGGCAGTCAGCATAGCCGTGCTCTACTGCGTTGGCCATCGCTTCATAAGCCGCCAACACGAGATCCTCGACCAGCTCGGAAGAAACATCGGCGGTGAGCCAGTCGCGCAACCGGCGTCGCGCCAGCGAGACGTTACGGCCGGTTGCAATCATCTGCATCTGCAACGGCGGCCGCACGTCGTCGAATAGCTCGCTGAGCCAGCGCGGACTGAGATCCATGTCGACCGGGAGATACCCGAGGTGCGCCCCGGTTGAACATCTGCGACGAATTTGATTAGTCCATCCGGTGGCTTACGGTCACAGCGATCGGCCAGCGCAGCGGGATCGGTCGCTATACCGCCGCGCTGCTGCGGGAACTGGCGGCCGCTGCGACGCGGACGTCACCGTTACCGCGTTCATCGCTCGCGGGGAGATCGAGCTGCGCGGCGCGCTACAGCTGGCAAGCCTGTGCGCAGGCAACGGTCCGCGCCTACGGGAAAGCCGGGAACTGGGCAGGATCCGTGAAAAATTCACGGGTCACCGGTGACAAACACAGTAGTCAACGGTGACGTATACACCGAGATAGGTTTCACCCACGGGGAGTAGCCGAGCAGCGTTACCAAGCCGTTATGATAGGCGTAGGTCGCACACAGCAACGCCGAACGCTCTGAGGAAGGCCGGTCACCCCCATTCGAGTGCTGGGGGCCGTTGCATTCAGCTACGTCAACGCTGGCGCATGACTGTGCCCGCGCGATGGCGCGCGCGTTCATACAAGAGGGGGAGGACGATGCTCACTCGCCGAACTCAGATCGGAGCCATTTTATCGGCTCTGGGCGCGGCAACACTAGCAGTCACGGTCAGCGCAGCAGCGCCTGGGGTCGCGCAGACCGCGCCGCTCGGCGGGGCAAGCCCGGTCGCCGTGCTGACCGGTGCGCAGTCCATCAACGCAACCGAGTCTCGGTACGCGGTCAAGGGCACCGACCTCGGGATCATGTGGACCGACGAGCGAGGTGAGATCCTGGCCGCTTTCGGTGACACCTTCGGACCCGGATGGGCCGGTATCAGCAGCGGATTCGCTAATCCCGGCACGATCGACTGGCGCTCGAACACGCTGGCCCGCAGCACGGACCGCAACCCGTCAAACGGCATGTCGTTCAACGACTACGTCACCGATCGTCCGGGCCATGCCAAGGAGCTGCTGCCGTCGCTGAAGAAGGACGGCGTCGAGATGACCAAGATCCCGACCGGCGGCATCAACGTCGGCGGCCGCAACTACCTGGCTTACATGTCCATCCGCAGCTTCACGCATCCCGGGGAGTGGCTCACCAACCACGGTGGCATCGCCTACTCCGATGACGGCGGGCAGAACTGGAAGGATGCCCCCAGCGCGCGCCGGCTGAACACCGCAGGCTTCGACGAGCAATTTCAGATGATCGCCTTCGCGCAGCGGGACGGTTTCGTCTACGCCTATGGCACGCCCAACGGCCGCTTCGGTGACGCCCACGTCGCCCGAGTTCCCGGGCAGCAGCTGCTCAACCAATCCGCCTACGAGTACTGGACCGGGAAAGGCTGGCAACGGGGCAGTAGCGCGATCGCGACGCCGATCGTCCATGGGCCGGTGGGTGAGCTCTCGGTCCGCTACGACCAGACTCTTAAGAGCTGGGAGATGATGTATCTCGACGAGTCGCGCAAGGAGATCGTGGTGCGGCTGGCGCCGCAGCCCGCTGGACCATGGAGTGCGGAAATTCCGGTCGCCACCTCGCGCGAGTACCCGGACCTTTACGGCGCTTTCTTCGATCCGGATTCCAAGGGCGCGGACCTCTACTTCACCATGACCCAGTACGGCAGCTACAACGTCATGATGATGCACGCCAAACTACCGGCCAGCGCGATACGCAGCGCACTGAAGTAATCCCGCCAGCCGGCGTCTGCCGTGAACTTGTCAAGCCGGACGTTCGGGCGACGGAATGTCGGTGCCGTCTAGTTCACGACGCTCGGCAGGTCAGCTGACGTGCGCTCCCGCGGCGATGGCGGCGTGTAGCGCGGCCCGCCAGTGGCGCAGCTCGGGGAGGCCCGCGGCTGCCCATCCGGTGGTGTCCAGCACGGAGTTCGCTGGGCGCGGCGCGGGGCGGGGGAACTCAGCGGTGCTGCACGGGCGTACCCGGCCCGGGTCGGCACCGACCTCGGTGAATACGGCCCTGGCGAGTCCGAACCAGGTCGTGGCGCCAGCGTTGACACAGTGCAGCACGCTGGCCGGCACCCGGTCCGCGGCCAGCGCGAGCGCGATCAGGCCATCGGCGAGATCCGCCGTCCAGGTGGGGTTGCCGTGCTGGTCATCAACCACCTGGACGGGGTCGTCCCCGCGGGCCATTCGCGCCATGGTGCGAACGAAGTTGGCGCCGTGCGCGCCGTAGAGCCATCCGGTCCGCACCACGTGCGCCGACGCACCAGAGCCCAGCACCGCCCGCTCCCCCGATAGCTTGGTTCGGCCGTACACGGTTCGCGGCGCTGTGCCACTGTCCACCTGGTTGGGTCCCGCGCTGTCTCCGGGGAAGACGTAATCGGTCGAGATGTGCACCAGGTGCGCCTGATGCGCGACGCAGGCCCGGGCCAGGTTCGCCGGACCCCACGCATTGACCGCGTGCGCTCGCGCAGCACCTTCGCGCTCGGCGGCGTCCACCGCCGTGTAGGCCGCCGCGTTGATCACCACGAGCCGGCTGCCGCGCCCAGCCAGTGAAATCGCACTATCTACCGCTGCCGGATCGGCGATGTCGAGCTCCGCCGAGCCAGGGGCGTGGATCCGGGTGATCCCGGCACGAGCAGCTGCCGCCGCCACATCCCGACCGAGCTGACCATGAGCACCAGTCACCAACAGCGAGAAATTCATACCTTCAACGGCTCCCACCAGTCCCGGTGCGCGGCGTACCAGCGCACCGTCTCGGCCAGCCCCTGGACGAAGTCGACCTCAGGGGTGTAACCGAGCTGGGTGCGGATCTTCGTCCAATCCACCGAGTAGCGACGGTCATGGGCCTTGCGATCGGCCACCGGCTGAACCTGCGACCAGTCCGCGCCCAGAGCGTCCAGCAGCAGGCCGGTGAGCTGGGTGTTGGTCAGCTCGGTGCCACCGCCGATGTTGTAGATCTCGCCAGCGCGCCCGCGCTCCAGCACCAGTGCGACGCCACGGCAGTGGTCGTTGACGTGCAACCAGTCCCGCACGTTGAGCCCATCGCCGTATAGCGGCACCGGGCGCTCGTCAAGCAGGTTCGTGACGAACAGCGGGATAACCTTCTCCGGGTATTGGTAGGGCCCGTAGTTGTTTGAGCAGCGGGTGATTCGCACGTCCATGCCGTGGGTGCGGGCATAGGCCCGAGCGAGCAGATCGCCACTGGCTTTGGACGCAGAATAGGGGGAGTTCGGCTCCAGCGGGTGATCCTCTGACCACGAGCCCGACTCGATGGACCCGTAGACCTCGTCGGTCGAAACCTGCACAAACCGCGACACACCGGCCTCCAACGCGGCTTGCAGCAAGATCTGGGTACCCACCACATTGGTCACCACGAACGGGTCGGCACCCGCGATCGAGCGATCCACATGTGACTCCGCGGCGAAATGCACGACCGCATCGATGCCGACCATCAGATCCGCGACCAGCGACTGATCGGTAATGTCGCCCTTGACGAAATGCAGCGCCGGATCGGTCGCGACCGGCGCAAGGTTCGCCTCATTACCGGCGTAGGTCAGCTTGTCCAACACCACCACCTCACTACCGGCCAATGTGAGTTCAGCACCCTGAAGCACCCGGCGCACGAACGTCGACCCGATGAAACCGGCACCGCCGGTGACCAGCAACCGCATCCGCACACTCTCCACTCCGCGCGCTGAACCTGGCCAGCAGTAGGCGGCCAATGGCGGTCGAGTGTGCCACGGCAACCTGACCAGGGTTCACACGTCTGGACTAGGAGACTGCCGCCACACCAGCCGCGAGACGCAGAAAGGGCATCCGTGGACGACAGGCCAGCTCGGTCGAGGGGCTCCGACCGGTTGGGTCGGCGGCGCAGGCCGGCCGGCAGTCCGCTGCCCTTAGACAGGCCGCTGCCGCGGCGGCACCGAAACTACAGCTTGCAGCTCGCCAAGCTGGCGCTCGCGATGGTTTCGGTGCTGGTATTCGGCCTCACCGGGTACGGGTGGGCGACATTCCAGACCCTCCACGAGGGCTTGAGCACCACGGACGTGATCGGATGGACCGCCCCGGACAAGGCCACCGACCTGCTGCTGGTCGGTCTGGACAGCCGGACTGACGCGCACGACAACCCGCTGTCCCGCGACGTACTGGCCCGGCTGCGCGCTGGTGACAACGAGGGTGAGCTCACCGACACGATGATCCTGGTGCGAATCCCGAATGACGGCCAGCATGCGGTGGCGATCTCGTTGCCCCGGGACCTGTACGTGGAGCTGCCCGACGGGTACGGCAAGCACAAGCTCAACTCCGCATACGCCCGCGCGCGCAACGCCACCGCCCAGCGGCTGGTCGCACAAGGCGTCGACCCGGCGACGGTGCGTACCGAATCCATTGCCGCTGGCCGAAAGCTGCTGCTGCAGGCGGTCAAGGATCTCACCGGCGTCGGTATCGACCACTACGCGGAGATCAACCTGCTCGGCTTCTCGCTGCTCACCGATGCCGTCGGTGGAGTCCAGGTATGCCTCAAGGCCCCGGTTCACGACAGGTTCTCCGGAGCGAACTTCCCCGCCGGACCGCAGATGATCTCGGGACCGGACGCGTTGGCGTTCGTGCGGCAACGGCACGGATTGCCCCGCGGGGACCTTGACCGCATCGTGCGCCAGCAGGCATATATGGCGTCGCTGGCGCACAAGGTGCTCACGGCGGGCACGATGGCAAACCCAAGTCGGATCAATCAGCTGATCAATGCGACGCAGCAGTCGCTGGTGCTCGACGACAGCTTCGATGTGCTTGACTTCGCCGCCCGGATGCAGGGCCTGGCCGCCGGCAACGTGGTTTTCGAGACCGTTCCGGTATTGAGTGACGGCGTCAGCGAGTCCGACGGCGCGGTGCTCAACGTCGATCCCGACGCCGTGCGCGCCTTCATCGAGCAGGCAATCGACGTCGCTTCCACGCCGGACCCCAGGCCGGACTCCCAGCTTGACTCCCAGTCCGGCCCGCAGGTCAAGCCGACGCTCACGGTCGACGTATTCAATGCTTCGGCGGTGCGCGGGCTCGCCAAATCGGTGTCCGATCAGCTGACCGGGCTGGGATTTCCGGCGGGAACGGTCGGCAACGGCGCTATCCGAGCCACCAGCGTGGTGCGCTACCCGACCGGCGGGCAGGACTCCGCGCGCACAGTGGCCGACGCGTTGGGCGGCTTGCCGGTCGAGGAGAATGCCCAACTGGCAACCGGGACTGTGCAGGTCTACCTCGGTAAGGACTACCCGAGGCGGGGCAAACCGCGGGTCGCGGGGGTCGTGCCGCGGCGGGGAGTGGCCCCGGCCGTGAGCGACGCCGCGCGGCCGGTCGCCGACACCGCAGGCGCCGACAGCGCCAGGATCGCAGCGGCACCGTCGCCGGCTTCAGCACCACCGCCGCCACCGTCAATGGTAGATGGCGACGTGCCCTGTGTCTCCTGAGCTGCCGCGCGGCACGCAGTGGTCGCGACGTTAAGCTAGGAGAACTGATGACCATCACCGACCAGGTGCTCGGCCCGCTGTTGCGCGCGGACCCAGCCAGACCGCGCATCACCCACTACGACGACGACGCCGGCAGCCGGATCGAACTGTCCGGCGCCACGCTGGCCAACTGGGCGGCGAAAACCGCGAACTGGTTACGTGATGAGCTCGACGTCCAACCAGGCGACGTCGTCGCGGTGTTGCTACCACCTCACTGGCAGACCGCTGGGGTGCTGCTGGGCGCCTGGTGGTGTGGCGCGACGGTCACGACGTCGCCCGGTGGGACACAGGTCGCGTTGTCCGGGCTTGATCGGATCGGCGAGACCACCGGCGCCGATGAGCTGGCCGCGGTCGGGTTGGATGCGCTGGGAATGGGTCTTGCGGTGTTGCCGCCTGGGGTCCGAGACTACGCCAGCGAGGTTCGGGTGCACGGCGACACGTTCTCCTCCGGCGGACCTGGACCTGATGCCGAGACAGTCATCGCCGCGGCCCGGTCTCGAGCCACGATGCTAGGCCTGGGCGCCGGTGACCGCGTGCTCTGCACGACAGGCTGGGACCTGGCGGTGCCGGGTGAGGTGCTGCTGGCGGTGCTCGCCGCCGACGCTTCCCTGGTGCAGTGCACCGGTGCCGACCCCGCCGCTCTGACCGATCGCTGCACCGCCGAGCGAATCACCACCATCCTGCGCTAACCCGGGTGCCACCGGCAGTTCGTCTCGAACCACCCGGTTCTCCGCGATAGCCTGTGCGCGGGCAGCGATCGGGAAGGTTCGGCGGAATCATGCAGCGCGTGTTGATGTTGCTTGTCGTGGCTTTTCTGCTTGTCGCGTGTTCAGGGAGTTCCCCGGGACCATTCAGCGGCGGGGTGACGCCACACCCTCAGGCGCAGGTCAGCACGCTGCCAGGGAATAAGGCCTCGAATGTCAGCCCGACGCTGCCAGTCTCGGTGCGAGTCATCGGCGGCGTCCTGAACCAGGTCGCGCTGACTAATGCTGATGGCCGGGCCGTCGCTGGCACCCTGAGCGCAGACCGGCACAGCTGGATCAGCTCAGAGGCTCTGGGTTACGCCAAGACCTACACGTGGAGCGGTAGCGCGGCCGGCCCTGACCGGGTGTCCGTGCCGGTAACCGGCACGTTCACCACCGTCACACCGCAGCGGCAACTCCGCGCCACCCTTAACATCGGCGACGGCGACACCGTCGGCATCGCCGCCCCGATCATCCTGCAGTTCGACCGTCACGTATCGGACGAGGCCGCCGCAGAGCGAGCACTGCAGGTACAGGCTTCGGTGCCCACCGAGGGATCGTGGGCCTGGCTACCTGACGACAACGGCGGCTCCCGGGCGCACTACCGGCCCAAGGACTACTGGCAGCCCGGCACCAAGGTCAACGTCACCGCCAAGCTCTACGGCGTCGCTCTCGGCAACGGCTCCTACGGCAAAGAGGACATCAGCACCAGGTTCTTGATCGGCCGATCTCAGATCGTCAAGGCCGACGTAAACAGCCACCGCATGGTCGTCATCCGAGACGGCCAAGAGGTGATGAACTTCCCGGCCAGCTACGGGCTGAGCTCCGACTCGAATCGCAACACCACCAGCGGCATCCACGTGGTGATGAACAAGGCCCAAACCGTACTGATGTCCAACCGGGCCTATGGGTACGTCAACATACCTGAGCACTGGGCGGTACGAATCTCCAACAACGGGGAGTTCATCCACGCCAATCCGGAGACCACCGGCGTCCAAGGCTCCTCCAACGTCACCCACGGCTGCGTGAACCTATCCACCGCGAACGCCCAGGAGTACTTCGGCTCCGCGATCTTCGGAGACCCGGTCGAGGTCACCAACAGCCCGACACCACTCACCGGAGCTGACGGTGACATCTACGACTGGACCGTGCCGTGGGACAGCTGGCTGGCGATGTCCGCCCTGCACTCCTGACGCGCTAATCCTGACGCGGAGCGGATCCACCCCCGAACCGGTCAAACTGCGCAAAAATAGGCCGGCGCGAATCCGGTGTGCGTACGTATCATAACGGAGAGTTTTCGATAACAGGATGCGTAACGCGATCTCGGTACGACGCGATGAACCTGAACAAGGACCGCGTCCCGAGGTGGATCATGAAGGCAAACAGCTTCACTACCACGTCGAACTGCGGCAGCAACCTACCAGGAAACACCGGTCGGCGAGTGCGGTGACAATCAGTGTTCGTTTCCGTCACGCAGTCACAGCGCACGCTCGGACAAGGCGGAGGCTGAAATGGGTAACTACATAGTCAACGGTGAGGTTATCGACGTTCGCGGGGAGCGACCCACTGCCGCCGACCTCAAGCACCACGCCAACAGCGTGCTCTCTGATTGGGTGATGGCAAGTATGCCCAATGGTCAGATCGTCAAACTCGAAGATCATAAACCGCTGCCGGCCAATGCAGTCGACTACTCAGTGGTGACACCGTTCACTTACGGTTGATAGCGAGGTCGGGGTAATGCCGTCAATAACGAAGGATCTCGAGACCCGACGCAGGCTCAGCCGACTCAAAACCGAGGCGCTCTTGCTCTCGCGACGGTTCGGTGACGCCCGCTTCGATACTGAAAGCGGCACCTGGTTCTATATCGAACAGTTTCCGATCGCTGCTGGTTGGAACAAGTCCCACATCGAAATCCTGATCGACATCCCTTACGGCACCCCCGGCTATCCGTCGGTACCGCCGGAATGGTTCTGGACCGACCATGATCTCCGGACGACCGAAGGGCAGTCCCTCAACCACTTCTTCACGCGCGGGCCGAGTACCGATAAGGAGCACCTCGACCACGGCTGGGGACACTTCTGCGTACACCTTATCGGATGGCGACCTGCTGGCGGCGCCGACTTGCTTCGCGGGCACAGCCTACTAACGTACCTCGACCTAATCGCAACGATTTTTCGCGATCGGCGCACTCTGAGCGGAGCACGATAATGGCGCGCGAGGTGGATGATATCGTACTCAGTTCCACGCTGTGGTCAGAGCTTCGCAGCCATCTCCTGGCTACTAATGACAAGCCGGGACGCCGGGACGGCGATGAGCAGATGGCGTTCATCCTCGCAGCGCCCAATGTGTCCGCGAACAGGATACGATTGGTAGGTCATGAGCTGATCCGAGCACAGCTGACGGACCTAGATCACCAGTCGCCCTCAGCGATAAGCCCCAACGGCCAGTTCGTCGCGACCGCGTTGACTCGGTGTCGACGGGAAGGCTGGAGTCTCATCGAGGTCCACTCACACCCCTTCGATTCGGCTTCGCATACAACGTTTAGCAGCATCGACTGGTCCAACGACCGAATGAAGATGCCCCGGCTCGCGTCGATGCTTCCCGAACCGTTCTACCACGCCACGATGGTCGTGGGACGAAACAGCCTAGACGCGCACTACTATCAGCGCACCATCTCGGCAATCCGACCGGTGCAGCAAGTAACTATCGTGGGTAGCGTCTCTGACGATTCACCCGTCTTACAGTACTTCCCGGCCTCCAGTTCCGCAGCTGCGTCGGCGCTCCCGCAAGATGCACGTCACGACCGCCAGCTTCCCCTGCTCGGAGTAGCCACCCAGGAGGCCCTCTCAAAAGCACGAGTGGCTGTCGTCGGCCTTGGCGGTCTTGGTTCGTTCGTTGCCTTAGAACTCGCCTACCTCGGCGTCGGCCACCTGATTCTCATTGATCCTGACCGTATCGAGTTGAGCAATCTCAACCGCCTCATCGGCGCTGGACCAGACGACGTCGGGCGCTACAAGGTCGACGTCTTCCGGGATCTCATCGAGCGCCTGGCGCCGGGAGTCGCAGTAACAGCTGTGGCAGCGCCGCTGCTGGACAGCGCAGCGCTCCACCACGCCAAAGCAGCAGACTTACTGCTTGGCTGCGTCGACACGCACGGTGCTCGTCTCTCCTTGAACCATTTATCTATTCGCTACCTCATACCGCTTATTGATGCCGGCACCGGCGCCAGGCTCGGGACCGACAGCGTCGATGCAAGGCTCGGAGGGCAAGTCCAGATCGTTGCGCCGGGAGCCGGCTGTCTTGAGTGCCGTGGCTTCATCCATCCGCAACGAGCGGCATACGATTTAGCGCCGCCAGAGCTGCAGGCGTACGAACGAGAGCACGGTTATGGCACCGAGGAGGCCAGACCCTCGGTCATATTCCTCAATGGCGTCGTGGCGTCGATGCAGGTTGCGGAGACCGCGCGGACCTTCACAGCCGCGTGGTCACGCAAGGACGTCAACCCGAAGCTGGTCATGTACGACGCACAAACTCAGCGGACGTTCCCGGCAGCTGTTCGCTACTCGCCTGAGTGCGCGACCTGCGGCACTGACGGGGTTACCGGGCTCGCTGATCTCGCACCTTTGCAAGCCGCCTATCAGGCTGCGCCGACGGCACGGCCTGCCTTCGCAAGAGCGTCACTGAGCTAGCCGGAGCCGACCATGCCGGATCCAATTCCGAGAAATAGAAGCGCGCACGGACGCCGACTACGCCGGCCAGCGACGCAAGGGCGGTGGCGAGGTATACGCCGGCGAGCCCGAGAAGATGCTCAACAGGCCGGCCCAGCCGCACAGCTGCAATGCACGCCCGAGCCGCCAGAAGTCTTTGCAAGCCAACCACTTCGGCGGCCCCGGCAAAACGCCACGCAGGCCCCACCACCGCCCGCGCCCGCAACCGCCTCCGCGCGTCCCTTCGCTCCTACGCCTCCTCCAGCACCCGTGCCAGCGCCTGCCCCTGCACTCGCGCCTCCCCCAGCACCCGCGCCTGCACTTGCGTCGCCCCCCGCGCTTCCCCCCGCGCCCGCGCCCAACAGGCAGGACGTTGGCCAACCTTTCAGGCGACCGCAGCACAACACCGCACAACCCGAATCGCCACCATCGCCCTCGCGCGACTTAGCAGAGATTGGCCCAGCCCAACCACTTCGGCGGCCCCAGCAAAACACCAGACATCCCGAACCAGCTCCGCCGCCACCGCCCGACAGGCAGGTCGCCCGTCCACGCCAACCACTTCGGCGCACCCGACCAAACGTTAGACAACCTGGGCGACCCCCGTCGCTACACCGTACTGACTTAATAGTCGGTGGATTAGTTTCCGCTGCTGCACTTGTCGTAGGGATCGTCGCGTTCCCGCTCCTGCCATCGGGTACGTCCACCGAGTCGACGGTGCCTCCAGCTGCCAGTAACCACGCTGGTATCGCGCCCACTGGCAGCGGGAATCCGGGCCCCGCCGGTGATCAGCTTGCGGTCCAGCCGAATGCGCCAGCGAAACTCGAACCCGCTCCAACACGCCGAGGAGTAACCCTGCTCAGCGATCAGACACCGGTCCACCATGAGTCGGCCCCAGTGGCTGCCCAGCCGGCCCCGGCACCACAAGTTGTCGTACCAAGTGCGCCCGTCCGGAGTAGCTACCTGGGATCGGAGCAGCCGGCCAGTCCCCCGCGCCAGAGCCTAGATAATTACGTGTACACACCACCTGTGAGCCACACAGGTATCGGTGGCCGACCAAAAGACAATCCCTACCCCGGTAATTCGTCGGGTGACCCCACCGGGGGCACTGGCACGGGCACTGGCGAGAAAGGTCACGGCGGTTTCGGTGGCCTCGGTGGCCTCAGCGGCGGCTACGGCAGCGGTGGCAGCGGCAGCCACAGTGGCAGCGGCAGCAGTGGCGGCAGCAGTGGCGGCAGCGCCAACAGCGGCACCAGCGGCAGCGGTAGCGGTGGCGGCGGCGGCGGTGGCGGCTTCGGCGGCGGTGGCGGCGGCGGCGGTGGCGGCGGCGGTGGCGGTGGCCGTTAATGATGGCGGGTAGCCCGGGCGCATTGGTGAGGTCCTGGCTACCAGTGGGGAGGCAGGGCATGATCACGGACTGGTCATGACCTGCCCCTACCCGCAACTACCCGGTCTTACCCGCCAACAGGGCGCGGGCCATCACTAAACGCTGGATCTGGTTGGTGCCCTCATATATCTGCGTGATCT
>JAVXWL010000170.1:0-6974 GCA_032230565.1 Pseudonocardiales bacterium
TCATCATCGGGAAGTCACCCATGAACACCGTCTGTGACTTGATCTCACCGGTGTTGTTGTTGGTGAATTCGGCCGTGACGAACAGCGGCGCGGCGTAGGTCATGTCCTTGTCCCGGCACTCCTCGACAGAGGCCTTGACCTCATCGAAGCGCGGGTCGGAGAAGGACAGCGACATCGAGCCGGAGAAATCTTCGATCGGTGAGATCTCCTCGAGCACCTCGGCGAGGCCACCGATGGGTGCCTCGTCACCAGCCTCGATGCGACGCTGATACCACTCGTCGGCACCGATCAACCACTCGAACGATTGGAGCTGTAGGTCCAGCAGATCGGGCACCTGGAGCGGCTCGCGGATCTTCGCAAAAGACGGCCGGGCCGGAGCTCCTGGGAGGCGGGATACGGGGTTGTTCGCAGCAGAGGTCTTGGTCGGGCGGGAGACTGCCAAGATTGCGTCCTTCCGAACACTAGCGCTGCCGAGCGCAGGACCTCGTGGTCTCCTCGGACCACACTCCCGGCGCGGTGTTGGTGCAGTTTGCTGATGTAGTTGTCAGTGTCGTTTGCGGTTGTTAACCTAAGGTTGTGGTACCTCAGGGTGCTACCATTAGCGCAGCCCAACGAACCCTGCACGCAGGGCAACCCTCTGCCGAGGGTGCCCCGTGCTCGTTGAACACCGTGGCTCATCGAACACCGTGACCCACGAACTCGGATCCATGAACCCGGGGTCCGCTTGAACACTGTGCGCAGGGAAGCGAGGAGAGGGCAGCGCAAAGAAGCAGTCTAACCGCTAGGACGGCGACTGTCCAGCGCCGTGTTTAAACGGCGCGAGCGTGGTCCTAGGGTGACCTGCCAGGCGCTCCTCGTCAAGAGTGCATCGTCCGATCAGTGGTCGGATGTGCACGATCAGCGGCTATTTAGCTGATCGGTGCAACCGATCTAAGCGAGATGACGATGCCTGGCGGAGATTCAGAACGGTTCCGCGTCGGCTATCTTCCAGCGACCGTCCACCAGCTGCGCCGTGACCGAGAGCCTGCCCGAGGCGACGAGTGGCTTGGCATCGCCTCCCTGGCGGGCTTGTTGGTCGAGGAATACCACCACGATGGCCCGGTCACCATCGAGCACCTTGACCGCGAGAGCCGGCACCGTCGCCACCACCACGGCCTGTTGGTCTGGCGCGAGCTGTCGCACCCGAGCGAATTCCTGATGAAAATTTTCGACGTACGGGCCGGTGATGACCGCAATGGCGGCTCGCTCGTTGTCATCCAGCCGGGCGTAGTCATAGGAATAGATGCGTTGCACCGCTTCGCGCACCTGGGCCGAGACTTGCGCGGTGGCGTCAGCATCGACAAGCGCGTCGTTGCTTGCCGCCGCGGACCCCGTCAGTTGGTTTGCCTCGCCGCGGAACCAGGCAGCGAGGCCAAGTGCCATGACCACCGCTACGACCAGTGCCACCAGCGTGGCCACCGCGGTCACCCGTCGGGGTGGCTTCGCCACCGTCTCGGCGGGCGCGAGTTGTGCTGCGGTCGGGGTGGTCATTGTGCGGCTATCTCCCTCTTCCGGAGCCGGAAGCTCGGCTCCTCACGTCGGGTCTACCTCGGGGAGGTGCCTGGGGTACAGGGCCCGGGATCCGAGTAAGCGTCGCCGACCGGCGTCAACGTGCCGACCTTCCAGGTATTGCCGGCACGGATCATGTCGAGTCTGACACGCCGGTGCGCGCAGCTCGGGTCGCCCTGATCCGCCTGAGACGTGACGTCCACCCCGACCAGCACCTCCGCGGTACCGGCGCTGTCGTTGAGGGAGGCGACCGCGGCGTCGAGAACCCTCGCGCTGGTGACCGCTGCCGAGGCGGTGATGGCCCGGGCATAGGCGTCGCGGTTGGCGTGCAGTTGGCTGAAAAGCGACCCCGTCGTGGACTGTTCCCACAGTGTCAAGCCGTCCTGCACCCGCCGATAGTCGAGGGTGTTGAGGGTGACCATGGCTCGTTGCGCATCCCCCAGCACGGCGTCTCGGGCCACGCCCACGGTAAGGGACTTGCCGTGCGCGGCCCGGTACCAGGCGACACCGAACCAACCCGTGGCGGCGAAGGCGACCACGGCGAGCACGGCGACCGCCAGAATCGCGGTCCGCAGTGGACCGCCGAGGAAAGGGCGCCCTGGGGAGGTGTCAGTGCTGGCGATGCTGGTCATGGGCATCCAGAGTGGGACGGTAGAAGTGATGATGACCGCGGACGGCGCCGTGGCGCACCCGCCAAGGAGGTGGTCGGTGAGTACGGCATACGAGCAGGGCCACCGGAAGATCGCTGCCAACCAGTCCACCTACTGGCAAGCGTGGCTTCCTCTGGACCCGGCCCGGGCGGTCGTCATCATCGTGCACGGCGTCCATGAGCACTCGTCGCGGTACGCGCACGTAGGCATCCGGCTGGCCGCCGCGGGATACGCGGTCTATGCCGCCGACCACCGTGGGCACGGCCGGTCCAGTGGGCGACGCGGCAATATCGAGCGGATGACCTTGATCGTTGACGACCTGAGCTCCTTTGTGCTGTTTGCCGCGCAGCGGCATCCCGGGGTGCCGGTGTTCATGGTCGGTCACTCGCTCGGAGGCCTCATCGCGCTGCACTATGCCACCCAACCCCAGGCCACCCAACCCCATGCCGCTGAACCGCACGTCATGCTGGCTGGGCTGATTATGTCGGGTCCAGCGGTGGAGGTGACGGCGGGCTCGGCGCTGCAGCGACGGCTTGCGGGACTGCTCTCGGCGCTGGCCCCGAACCTGGGGGTCGCGGCCCTCGGCACCGAGCAGATCAGCCGGGACCCGGCGGTGGTCCGGGCTTACCACGAGGATCCGCTGGTGTACCGAGGGAAGATCAAGGCTCGGACCGGGGCCGAGATTCTGGCGGCGATGGAGAGCTTGCCCGCCCGGCTGCCGCGACTGGCCTTGCCACTGCTGTTGCTGCATGGCACTGACGACCGGATATGCGCGCTGACCGGCTCGGCGATGGTGCACGACACCGTGTCGTCGGCAGACAAGACTCTGCACCGATACGAAGGCCTGTACCACGAAGTGTTCAACGAGCCCGAGCGCGAGCAGATCCTCACCGACTTGCTCCGCTGGCTAGACCAGCATCTTCCGGCCAGATCCGCTCCGCATTCAGCGGGCTGAGCGGGGCCGTCGAGGCCCCGATAGCCCCGCTGCGCCCGCTGAATGCGGTTATGGGCGGTCTCAGGTCAGGCTGACCTTGGCGCCGGCTTCCTCCAACTTGGCCTTGGCTGCGTCGGCCTGCTCCTTCGGCACACCCTCCAGCACTGGCTTCGGGGCGCTCTCGACGAGGTCCTTCGCCTCCTTGAGGCCCAGCCCGGAGACGACCTCTCGAACCACCTTGATGACCTGGATCTTCTTCTCGCCGATCGCCTCGAGGACGACGTTGAACTCGTCTTTCTCCTCCACCACCGGGGCGTCCGTAGCTCCACCGGCTGGACCCGCCGCCACCGCGATGGGCGCCGCGGCGGTGACATCAAAGGTGTCCTCAAACCTCTTCACGAAATCGCTCAGCTCGAGCAGGGTCATGTCCTTGAATGCATCGAGCAGCTCGTCGGTGCTCATCTTCGCCATGATGGCGTCTCTCTTTCTGTCATCTTCTGTCGTCAATGGACCCGGGGTCAATCAGCGCGGGACCGTCAATCGATGGCGCGCTCGTCGGTCGGCTGCTGGTCTTGCTGCTGGCCTTGCTGCTTGTCGCGCAGGGCGGCGGCCAACCGGGCAACCTGGGAGGCGGGCTCCGCGAACAGTCTTGCCGCCTTGGAGAGATTGGCCTTCATCGCGCCGGCCAGCTTGGCCAGCAGCACCTCGCGAGACTCCAGGTCCGCCATCTGGCCGACCTCGGCAACCGTCAACGCGCGACCGTCCAGGTAACCACCCTTGATCACCAGAGCGTTGTGCTCTCTGGCGAAATCACGCAGCGTCTTCGCCGCGAGAACCGGCTCGCCATGGACGAATGCGATCGCGGTCGGGCCAATGAACAGCTCATCCAGACCGTCGACACCGGCATCCCGAGCGGCACGCGAAACCAAGGTGTTCTTCGCGACCCGGTAGGTGGTGGTGCTCCCGAGGGACCGCCGTAGGTCGGTCAGTTGTGTCACGGACAAGCCGCGGTACTCGGTTACGACCGCAGCACTGGCGCTGCGAAATTGATCCGCGATATCGGCAACGGCGTCGACCTTGTCCGGTCTAGCCATGGATCGCCTCCTCGGTTGGACTGCCGGCTGCGCCGGCGGTGGTTGGACTGCCCGTACCCGGGCCCGAAAAAGACGAACGCCCCGACGCAGTAGGCGCGGGGCGTAGCCAGCGGCGCGCAATGGCGCAGCGTGACAACATAACCACGTCCTCCTGCGCGGGCCGCCCACAATCGCGGGACCTTCGTCCGCACCAATGGCGCGGAGACCAGCGGTCTACGGTGGAACCAGGTACTACTTTAAGCCAACCACACTGCCGCTTCCACATCGCCCCAGCTAACCAGCTGCAAAAGGTTCCACTTGGCGATACCGAGCAGCGTGAAACCAGCAAAAGGTTCCACTTGAGGGGGAAGAGCTTGGCTTAGGCGGTCAGCTCATCGGTCAGCAGATTACGGGTGCGGTTGGGGTCGACGGGGATGCCCGGGCCCATGGTGGTGGAAAAGTTAATCTTCTTCAGGTAGCGGCCCTTCGCAGCCGACGGCTTGCTTCGCAGCACCTCGTCCAGTGCAGCGGCATAGTTCTCCACCAGTTTATCGGTGTCAAAGGACACCTTACCGATGATCAGGTGGAGATTAGCCTGCTTGTCGACCCGGAAGTTAATCTTGCCACCCTTGATGTCCACGACCGCCTTGGCGACGTCGGGGGTGACGGTCCCGGTCTTGGGGTTTGGCATCAGACCTCGGGGACCGAGGATCCTGGCGATCCGACCGACCTTGGCCATCTGGTCAGGCGCTGCTATCGCGGCATCGAAATCCAGCCAGCCGCCCTGGATTCGCTCGATGAGATCGTCCGAACCGACTACGTCAGCACCCGCGGCGGCCGCCTCCGCGGCGCGGTCCCCGGTAGCGAAGACGATGACGCGGACGTTCTTGCCCGTACCGTGTGGCAGATTGACCGTGCCGCGCACCATCTGGTCGGCTTTGCGGGGATCAACGCCCAGCTGCATGGCCACCTCGACGGTGGCATCCATCTTGGTTGGGGACGTCTCCTTAGCCAACGCCGCAGCCTCCAGGGGGCTGTAGAACCGGCTCCGGTCGACCTTCTCAGCCGCTTGGCGGTAGGCCTTGCTGCGCTTCATATCACTGTCCTTCTTCGCTGGATCAGCCGTGGTACGGGCCAGCGCTGGCCCTCCCACACGTACTCGGGATTGCTATGACAACCCTACGGTTCCCGAACTCCACAGCAGAGCTGTGCAATGCCAACCGAACAACTCTGCTGTGCCGTTCGGGAGCATCGCGGCGACCACCCTAGTCAACGACGGTGATACCCATCGAGCGGGCAGTCCCAGAAATGATCTTTATTGCGGCGTCGATGTCGTTGGCGTTGAGGTCTTCAAGTTTACGCTCGGCGATGGCTCGGACCTGGTCCCGGGCGACTCTCGCGACCTTGGTCTTGTGCGGTTCCGCCGACCCCTTGGCCACCCCCGCCGCCTTGAGCAGCAGCACCGAGGCAGGGGGTGTCTTGAGCACGAAGTCGAAGGAGCGGTCCTCAAATACCGAGATCACCGCGGGTACTACCTCACCACGGTTGTTCTGCGTCGCGGCGTTGTAGGCCTTGCAGAACTCCATGATGTTCAGACCGTGCGGGCCCAGCGCCTGCCCGACCGAGGCCGGGTTCGCGGTGCCGGCCTCCAGTGCGAGCTTCACGGTCGCCGTGAGCCTCTTGCGCTTCTTCTTGGGGGGCATGGTTTCTTCCTCGCACTTGGCGTATTCCCGACCGGCGCCGTGCCGGTCAGATCTTGGCGACCTGGCTAAACGATAGTTCGACCGGAGTTTCCCGACCAAAGATCGACACCAACACCTTGAGTTTCTGTGCGTCGACGTTGACCTCGTTGATCGTCGCCGGCAATGTGGCGAACGGACCGTCCATCACGGTGACCGACTCGCCCACCTCGAAGTCCACCTCAATTACCGGCTTGCCGTCGCCGAGGCCTGCGGCGTGCTTGCCGGCGCCGACCGGCACCTTGGGCTGCGCTACTCGCGGCGCGAGGAACTTCAGCACCTCATCCAGGGTCAGCGGCGAGGGCCGCGAGGTGGCTCCGACGAACCCGGTGACCCCCGGCGTATTGCGCACAGCGCTCCAGGAGGCATCGTTGAGCTCCATCCGGACCAGGATGTACCCGGGCAGCACTTTGCGCTGCACCTGCTTGCGCTGGCCGTTCTTAATCTCGGTGACCTCTTCGGTGGGCACTTCTACCTGGAAGATGTAGTCCTCAACATCCAGGGTCTGGATGCGGGTCTCCAAATTCGCCTTGACCTTGTTCTCGTAGCCGGCGTAGGAGTGCACCACGTACCACTCACCGGGGGCGGTGGCCAGCGCGGATCGAAGCTCGTCGACCGGGTCGGCAGGCTCCGGCGACCCGACTTCGGCCGCCGCTGTGAGCTGATCGGGATCATCAGCGGTCCCGACGACACCGAATGATCCGATGTCGGATACATCGGCCTCAAGTGCACCGGCTTCCAGTGCATCGGCCTCGGGAGTATCAGCGTCGGTTGGATCGGCGCCGAACGGTTCGGTCAGCTCCTGGCGGTCGCCGGTGGAAGTCCCTCCTGTGGAAGTTCCTGGGGCGGAGCTCCCTCCTGGGAAAGTCACAGTCGGTCTCGCTTTCTTTGCATCCATCGTGGCGTGCTGGTCGTCAACCGGCGCCCGGGTATCCGGCATCAGCCGAACACGGTCAGCACGGCCCTGCCCAGTCCCATGTCGAGCAACGCAACGAACGCCACCATGAAGCTGACGAAGACCAGCACGACC
>JAVXWL010000195.1:0-9227 GCA_032230565.1 Pseudonocardiales bacterium
TGGTCTTTCCGACCTCATCGATATCCGGGGTACGCACACACTTCTGGACCGACGTTGCCCGGCTGTAGGGCGGTGTCGCCTGGCCGAGGAAGTACGGCTTGAAGGGCACCATGCCGGCGTTGACGAAGAGCAGATTCGGGTCGTCAACCAGAAGCGACGCGCTGGGCACCACGGTGTGGGCGGAGTGTTCGAAACGGTCCAGGAACCGCTGACGGATCTCGTGGGTCTGCACGGGCCTTCCTTGAGAAGCGCGATCGGTGCGCGCCATGCGGCGCCGAATACTACTGCCGCGTGGCGGCGCCGAATACTACTGCGCCCAGGTAGCGCAGCGAAAACCGCTGGCAACCTAAAGTGTCACGGCAGAGTCGAGACTAGGCTCGCGCGGCGGCTGACGCTCGATCGCTGGCCGACCTTGATCCGAGGTCCATGCCCGTTCGCTGGGCGACGGTGGAATGCAGCTCGGCCTCCCGCTGGATCATCCCGGCCCGTACCTCAGCACCAAAGGAGCCGACCGCTGCGGCTAGTTCTCGAATCCCGTCGCCGACATTCTCGGCCGCCCCTGCGGGAGTGAGCCGGTGAGCGGCGCCGCGAGCCTTGCGGCTGCCCGCGACTCCGGCCGCAATACCAAGTCCAAACCAGAGCATCCCCTTCACCGCTTGCTCCCATTCCGGCGGCCCCGGCGCCCGGATGCAACGACCGTGCTGCTGTTGCGGCGACTGCGCATCGCTTTGCTGACGCCATATGATAGCGCCGCGACTCGCACCAACGGGCCACCCAAGGTCGCGGTGAAAAGGGAGGTCAGCGCCGACACATTGCCAGTCACGGCTTGGGCGTTCGCGGTGATCCCGTCCAGCCGTTCCAACTGGGCGTTCACTTGGGTGACCGTCGTATTCGCACCACTGAACAGCGGATCGGCGTCCTCGCTGGCCTTGCGGATCGCCAGCGTCGCCTCGTCGAGGGTGCGGCCCAGCTTGATGAGGGGGACGGCTAACAGACCCACCAGTACCACGAACGCCCCAGCGGCAACCAGCGCGGCGATCTGACCTGCCGACACATGCCCTCCCTTGCCGGTCGACCCCCCGCAGCGACCTGCAACGTCGCGAGCGGTGATGGGCGGACAGGCTACCGGGCTCGCTTACGCCTCGTCATCATGGGCTCCGTAATTGTGGTCTGTCATTGCGGCCTGTCGTCATTGCGGCCTGTCGTCATTGTGGCCTGTCGTCATCGTGAGCTGAGGATGAGCTTGGCGGGGTGCGGATGGCTGAGGAAGTCATGGTGAGAAATCTCCCAGGCATAGGCTCCGGCGAGCGGAAACACCACGACGTCGCCGACGCGTAGCCGCTCGACCCAGACCTCCCGGGCGAGCACATCACGAGGAGTGCAAAGTTCGCCGACCACATCGACACACACCGCGCGTACCTCTGGCCGGACGAACGGGTAGTGCCACGCCTCGATCGGCAGCACCGCGAACGGGTGGCTGTATCCCCAGGCGGCCGGTAGCCGGAAGTGGTGCGTTCCGCCGCGGAGAACCGCGAAATAGCGGCCGTGTGTGCACTTGAGGTCGACGACCTCGGCGGCGTACCAGCCAGCCGCCGCGACCAAGAACCGGCCCAATTCGAAAATCAACCGTACGCCCGTCGGCAGGCGCTCGACCGCGGCACTGAGCCCATCGCCGAACGTCGATAGGTCGAAGCCGTGGCCGCCGGTGTAGGACACCCCGATACCACCACCGACATCGATGATGTCGAGGTCGATCTGGTGCCGCGCCGCCTGCTGCACGCACCACGCCACGCTGTCGGTGACGAAGGTCGCGTGCGCGTCCGCGTCGAGGTTGTTCGACACTGCGTGCAGGTGAAAGCCGCGCAGCGCGATCGTCGGCAGTGTGCGAACCAGCTCGATCGCCCCCGCCAGACTGGCCTCGTCGATACCGAACTGGGTGGCAATTCCAGCCATGTGCAGATCACCAGTAAGGCGGCTGGCGCGCCGGTTGACCCGCAGTGCCACCGGCACGCGGACACCGAGCTCGGCTCCGATCAAACCCGCTCTGCGCAACTCGTGCACACTCTCCACGTTGAGCAGCTCCAGGCCGGCCTGGAGCGCGCCGGAGATCTCGGCATCGGTCTTGGCCGGGCCGCTGAACGCGAGCTGCGATGCGCCGGTAGCGAGCGCCTTGCCAATTTCGCCTAGCGAGGCCACCTCGAACCCGTCAACGTAGGTCGCCAGCGCGCTCAGCACCGCGGGATGACCATTGGCCTTGATCGCGTAGTAGAGCTCGCAGCGCTCGGGCAGCGCGACGCGGACCGACTCGACCTGCGCGACCAGCGTGTCCAGGTCATAGACGTACGCACACACGGGCTCGGCGCTGGATGCCTGCCTTCGCAGCGCCTCGCTCACCCGTTCCCAGGTAGGTCCCTCAGGCTGCTGCGCACGAACGGTCAACGGCGCTCCGCGCCCACCGCGCGGGAAGGTGTCGAAAGGAGTGCACCGTTCTCATGGAGCGGGTTGTGCACCTGTGCGTACTGGTCACCGCCGGCTGGATCCAGCCGCATCCGGGCAAACGCCTTGATGGGCAAGGTAGGTCCGAGCAGAACGGCGCGGTCCGCGTCGACGTCCTCGCGCAGAGTCGGGTCAGCGTCCAAGTCGGTGAGGATTTCCACCACCACCGACCTGATGCGCTGCCATGCCGTTCGCGGGTGGACGCCAGCGCGTGCGACCACATGGGCGACTACCTCACCAAGGTGGTTGGACAGCGCGGTGTACAGCATCTTGGCTCGCATCACGTGGACGTCGTCAGTTACCGTGACCGTTCCTGGCCGAGGATCGAGCTGCAGTCCCTGCCTGCGCAGCCGTGCGGGGTAGATCCGCATCCCGCCCCAGTCCCGCAACACCAATCGGGTGGGCACGGCACCGACGAAGGTGAATATGCAGTTCTGCAGATGGGCCTCCACCGCGACGCCGTACTTGGTCATGAGGATCACGGACACGGGAAGCAGCAATGCGGCGTACTCCTCGACGAAGCGCAGACCTGCCGTGGCGAGATCTCCTTCATCGCACGTCGCCGCATAGCGGGTGACGAGCTCGACCAACAAGCTCGACTCCGTCACCGGTGACCGGGCGGGCAGCGCGCAGCCGGGAACGGGCACCTCATCGGGGCGAAGGTACGCGCTGATGTCGCTACGAACGAGTGCGGACAGCGCGCGGGACCGGCGGTCCGGCTCCGGATCATGGGCCAGCGGCCGGTAACTGGCGCCGGCGAGCTCATCGAGGAGAACGACCCGATCGATCAGAGCGGGCTCACGGTCGATTATCTGCCGGAGCAGCCGACTGTACACCGGCCCGTTGTTCGTCGTGTGCGCCGAAATGGACCGTCGGGTCGAGCCGATCAAGGTGTCGAGGGAGGTCTTAACGAGCAGGCGCCGCCCTGCGGTGGAGCGCTCGGTGAGCAACGTCCGCACGCTCGATGTTGGTACGCCGGCCAGCCGGGCACCGGGCACGGGCACCACTGTGCGGTCGGCGATCTCGTCCGCGAACAGGGGGCGGACGACCTGTTCCAGCTGCCAGGCGTGGACGGGCACGAACACGTAGTCGGTTGGGTCGAGCTGATCGGCGCGGAAGTGCTCGCCGACGGCGGTGCCGAGTCTCGGGTACTCGGCCCACAGCAGCTGCCCGACATCGCGGCCCAGCTCGTCGGGTGAGGATTCGACGCGCTCTCGCTTGATGCCCACCAGGGTCAGATCGGTGGACGTCTCGGACTCCAAGTCGTGGCGCAGCAGGGCAGCTGGTCGCATTCCTAGTCGGCCGCGGCCGCACGGGTGCAGGTTGTGCCCCTCGGTGTTGAGCCGCTCGAAGAACACCATGATGTCCTCGGGCACATCGTCGGCGGCAAGCATTTGCGCGAGCGCTACGGTATCCGGTGCGGCCAGCTGGATCGCAACCTCAAGCAGGGCCAGCCGCTGCTTTTCTGATCGGACATAGGCCAGCGTGAGGTTGGCCACCGTGTCCGCGAGCTCGGCGGCGAACGATTGCCAGCCCGGCGCCGGTTGGTACTCAGCTAGAAGCTCGACAAGATCGTGCGGCGACTCGATGACGGTCGTCTCGCCGGCCCGGAGACACAGCACTGGGGGAACCGGCTTGATGTTGTCGAAGGCGTGCTCGGCGCGGAGGGGAAAAGCTAGCACCGCCATGCCGTCGAGTTGATGGACCTGCCAGCTGCCCGGCTGAGCATCGTCCAGTAGCGACTCGAGCGCCGGTGCAGCCGCGTGGTCCCGTGTGTGGGTGCTGGTGTCGAGACGACGGCTGGCCGTCCGAATCGCGCCGACGTCCTCTCGCCACAGGGCCGCGAGCAGACGGTGCAGAACCACGGTGCGTGCCCTCGGCAGATGCTCGAGGAACGCTGTGGCGTACTGCGGCGCGTTCGCGCCCAGGGTCTCGTACATCCGCAGCTCCTCGATCGTGCGAAGCTGCTTCCCGGTTGGGGTGGTGCCCTGCACCGGATTCATTCGGCTGTCGCCAACGGATTGGGTATAGCCACCCATTGCGAGGCATGGGGATTAGCTGACATCTGGACCCGCAGCATAGATTTCACACGGAGAGTAGGGCCGAACAAGCAGGCCTCGTCCCGTTGCGCCTGGACTCGAATGGTGGGATCAGCGGTCAGCGTTGCGTAGACCGTGCGGCAGCATTCGGCAACCTGCCGCCATAACCGCCCGGGATCGTCCTCACCGGCATGCGCGACCGCGGCGACGATCTGACTGAGGTGGGTATCGATCAGCGGGAAGAACAACCTTGTCCGCAGCTCGTCTTCGTCGTCGGTGAGTAGCGACCCGAGTAACATCGGTGGGCGCAGGCCGCAACGGGTCAGTCGCGCCGGACTCACCCGGATACTGCCGAAGTCTCGGTAGATCAGGCGCACCGGCAGGCCGTTGCGCAAAACCATGACGGCGTTCTGCCCATGCGCCTCCAGCGCGACTCCCCAGCGGGACAACAATGCGAACAACGCGGGCAGCATGCAGTCGCAGTAGCTGGCGAGGAAGCGGGCGGCGATGTCGGAGCGTGAGCGCCGGTCCATTGACGCCACGTCGTCGAGCACATCAGCGAGCAGTGAGCGCTCGCTGCGCGGCGAGCGGGCAGCGAGCGCGGCTGCCGGAAGTGCGATCTCACCTGCGCCGGTGTGGCGCTCCGGGGACTCCCGAGCGATCGCTGTGAGGCTGGCCGCACCGCCGACGGGTTCACCCGGGGCTGGCCGGTAGCTCCCACTGGCCAACTCGGCGAGGCTGATGAACTGTCCGCCAAAGCCCTGCTCGCGCCGGCAGATCTCGACCATCAACTCCGACATCATCGGACCGTTGTGTGCCGTTGCCGGCGAGATCACGCGGGTCGCGGTGGTAAGCCGGACGTCGACCGCGGTCTTGATATGGGCGGCTCGCCGGTCCGTCACGGGAGCGAGCGTCCGCAGCGACAGCAGCGGCCGAGCGAGGACTCGCGCTCCAGGGATGGCAATCACTCGCCCGTCGGCGAGCGCGTCGGCGTAGCGGTCGTCCAACGCGCGGCACAGCTGCCACGGGTGCACCGGCAGCAACTCGTAGTCAGCCGGATCGCGCCGAATACCGCGTAGGTGCGCGTCTGCGGCGTCAGCGACCTCCGGGTGCCAGTAACGCAGCAGGGCGGTCATCGGTCGCCGTCCGAACGAGCGCTGAGAGATCGACGACTGGATGATTGACGACCGGGTGATGGCAACTATTCGGATGGCAACCTCATCGGCCCACTCCGGGGCGTAGGCGAACAGCTCGTCCACGGTCATCCCGCCGCGGACCCGTGCGCACGGGTGGAGTGGATGTCCGTCGACGACGGCCTGCTCGAACAGGGCGAGCGGGCTGAAACCCTGGTCGGCGGCGGCCCGACGGGCCGCCCAGCGCAACACGTTATTTCCCGGCGTTGCATCGATTGCCAGTCGCTCGCGCCGCCAGGACTCACCAACCAGCGCGAGCGCGTGGTTGGCGACGCTGTCGCCCAGCTCAGCGGACAACCCGAGCCATCGGTCGGCGTCGATCCGGTTGGATTGCGACGCCATGGCCGTCAACAGCGCGACGGGGTGGTCGATCAGCTGCGAGGGAGCTCCGTGCAGGGTGATGGCCAGGTCAGCCGGGTGCTTGGCGAAGGGATCTGTGATCGGGAAAGGGGCCGACAGTCGGGTGCCGTCGAGCAGCACGAGCGTCGCACGGCCGTCGCTTGCCGACGGGAGGAGACCGTCCATCCGTTCCCGTGACAGCGCGACCCACAGCTTGCCCAGCGCCACCACCCGGGCTTGTCGCAAGGCCGCGCCGTACCTGGCGGCGAGCGCCGGATACCGGCTCCGCAGCGCCTCTAACGTGGCCCGCTCCGCTGTCGTGTCACAGCCAGGTGCGCCGGTCGGTTCCTGTTCCGCGGTCCCACCGGGACACCCGGAACGGAACGGACCTGCTGACGAGACAACGCTCACGGTATGGCCTTCCACGGATGCCTACGCAATGTCGACGACGCGTCAACAGGGGATTCTGCGTCACACCAGCCCCACACCACGAAACCTGGAGCGAACCTGCTGATCCATGTGCGCTCATGATCGCAACTCTCCCAGCCGTGGACAAATCGCAGACGAAGACTCCCCACCCCCCGTGCTGCGACAATGGCACAGTCGTGCGAAGGCCGTAGTGATCTCTACCCTGGGGGCTAGCCATGTCGAAGACAACCGAGCAGCGAGTGATTGTCGAGGATGACAGTAGTGTGGACGAGATCACCCGGGAGATGGCGACGCTGAAGTTTCGCCAGGACCCCTACCCGATGTACGCGCGGATGCGCCGAAAGCATCCGGTCTACCGCAGCTCCCGGGGGATCTGGTATCTCACCCGCTACGCCGACGTCGACGCTGCCCTGCGCGACGTGCGCCTGTCAAAGGACCGAGAGCGGATGCGGCGCTGGTACGCACAGCGCAACGGCACGGACGCTGTCGGTAGGCTGCAGGAGCGGCTCGGGCGCTCGATGCTGCGCGCCGATCCACCTGACCACACACGCTTGCGCAAGCCGGTCAGCAAGGCGTTCACTGCCCGGCAGGTCAACGGTCTCCGGCCGAGGATCGAGAAGATCGCTGACGAGCTTTTGGGCGTCGCCCTTGCGGTGGGACCGACCATGGATGTGATCACAGCGCTTGCCTACCCGCTGTCGATCACCGTCATCTGCGAGCTTCTCGGCGTCCCGCTCAGCGACCGAGCACGCATCAGGGCGTGGTCCCGGCAACTCGTGAACCAGTCAGAGGTGGTCCATACCGTGGAGACCATCCAGCGCATCGAGCGAGCTGTGGAGGAGTTCGTAGACTACCTGACGAACCTGGCCCGTAAGCGGCGTGCCGAGCCAGCCGACGACCTCATGAGCGCGCTGGTCGCGGTACAGGACTGCGGTGACCGGTTCACGGATGACGAGCTGATCTCCACGTGCTTCCTGTTGCTCGTCGCGGGCCATGAGACGACGATCAACCTGGTGGGTAACAGCATGCTCGCGTTGTTGCGCCATCCTGGCCAGTTGCGCCGGCTGCGGCAGGATCCGGCCTTGATCCGCTCGGCAATCGAGGAGCTGCTGCGCTACGACGGCACCGTGCAGATAACCACCCGCATCGTCAAGGGCGAGGTCGAGATCGACGGACAGACGCTGAGTGACGGCGAGGCTGTGTTCCCGGTGCTTGGCGCGGCGAACCGCGATCCGGACCAGTTTGCTGATCCCGATCGGCTTGATCTGGGCCGGATTGACAATCGACATCTGAGTTTGAGCAACGGTCCGCATTTCTGCCTGGGTGCGCCGCTGGCCCGGCTGGAGGGTGAGATCGCGATCGGGACGCTGGTGCGGCGCCTGCCGAGGCTGCGGCTCGACACCGATACGCTCGAGTGGCGGCCGAGCCCCGGGTTGCGCGGCCTCGAAGCCCTGCCCGTCGCCTACTGATTGCGCATGCGCGGCGGGCTGCGCGGCGGCGGTTGCGTCGATCAGTGGCCGCGGATGATCCGGCGGAGCCGGGTGATCCGCTCGGAGAGGGCGCGCTCGGCTCCGTGCGGACGAGGGTCGTAGTAGTTTCGGCCTACCAGGGCGTCGGGGGGGTATTGCTGGGCTAGTACGCCGTCGGGGGCGTCGTGGGGGTAGCGGTAGCCCCGCGCATGACCAAGCCGGGCCGAGCCCACGTAATGCCCGTCGCGCAGGTGAGCGGGGACGGATCCGGTCGCACCGGCACGGACGTCGGCCAGGGCCGCGTCGATCGCGGTGATCACCGCATTGGATTTCGGTGCGGTAGCCAGATGCACGGTGGCCTGGGCAAGCGCAAGCCTGCCCTCGGGCATGCCGATGAACTGCACCGCGTGTGCGGCGGCCACCGCGGTCTGCAATGCCGTCGGGTCAGCCATCCCGATGTCCTCGCTGGCGTGCACCACCAGCCGCCGGGCGATGAACCGAGGATCCTCGCCCGCCTCCACCATCCGCGCCAGGTAGTGCAGCGCCGCGTCCACGTCGGACCCACGGATGGCCTTGATGAAAGCGCTGATCACGTCGTAGTGCTGGTCCCCGTCCCGGTCATAGCGCACCGCCGCGCGGTCCACCACTGACTCGACGCATGCCAGGTCCACCTCGGCACGGCCGGCTGAGGTCACCGCCTCGGCGGCGGTCTCCAGTGCGGTCAGCGCCCGCCGGGCGTCCCCGGCGGCCAGGCGCACCAGGTGTTCCTCGGCCGCGGCGGCGAGCGTGATCGACCCGTCGAGGCCCCGCGGATCGGCCAGCGCACGCCGGATCAAGGTCTGCACGTCGTCGTCGGACAATGGGTGCAGCTGAAGCACCAATGAGCGCGACAGCAGCGGCGACACCACCGAGAAGAAGGGATTCTCAGTGGTCGCGGCGACCAGCAGGATGACCCGGTCCTCGACCGCACCGAGCAGCGCATCCTGTTGGGTGCGGGAGAAGCGGTGCACCTCGTCGATGAACAGCACAGTGGCGTCGCCGCCGTCGCGACCCAACCGGCGACGGGCAGCGTCGATCACGGCGCGGACTTCCTTGACTCCGGCCGACAGCGCCGACATCGCCTCGAAACGTCGCCCGGTCGCCTGCGAGACCAGTCTGGCCAGCGTCGTCTTTCCGGTTCCCGGTGGGCCGTAGAGGATGACTGACGCCGCCGATCCACCCTCGACCAACCTGCGCAACGGACTGCCGGGCGCCAGTAGATG
>JAVXWL010000021.1:0-8907 GCA_032230565.1 Pseudonocardiales bacterium
TTGTGACCGGCGGTAGCGTGTCCGAGCGGCCGAAGGAGCGCGCCTCGAAAGCGCGTGAGGGCTCGCCCTCCGTGGGTTCAAATCCCACCGCTACCGCCATCTACCAGGTAAAACGCTGGTCATCTCATTTTACCGATGATCAGTGTTTGTGCGGCTGGTTGCATTTGTCTGTGCACGGCGGAGGGCTAGCCGACGTCCCCTAGCGACCCGTACCGGGCGATACGCGCGTTGCTAACTCCGGGGGCAGCCACGGTCGTGGCGCTCAACAAGACGACGCAGTCGCCGGCTTCATCCATGAGTTCGCCAACGGTGTAACGGTATATCTGGCCATCTTGCTGAACTCCTTGTGGCGCCTGAGAGCCGCAGCAGGGGCCTCGGACGCCAGTTCCTGGCTGAGACCATCCAGCGGTGCCGCGTTGGCCGCATGACACTGATCACCGACACCGCTGAAGGCTTGGTGAGCCGCCACTACGTGGGACGGTTTACGAGCGGGGTCACCAACCCCTTTTGACTCTGCCCCTTGCCCTGCACACTTTGCGGCCCGGTCACTGGTTGCTTCTGGTGCCTCACTGTTGAGTGCGGGCGGAGCGGGGGTTGAGCGGATCGACGGTGTCGGGGCTTGGCGGGGTTGATTGGTACAGGGAGCGGATCCCGGCGTCCACGACGGCAACCACCGGGACGGCGAGCAGCGCGCCGATGACGCCGATGAGTATGAAACCGGTCGCTACTGGGAGGACCACCGCCAAGGGGTGAAGCCGGACCGCCCGGCCAAGCAGGAGGGGTTGCAGTACGTGGCCCTCCAACTCACCGACCAAGATCAGCACTATTACCACCCACACCGCAGCCAGCAAGCCCTTGGCAACCAAGGCGATCAGCACGGCGATGACCCCGGTGACAATCGCGCCAACGAACGGGATGAACGCGCCGAAGAACACCAACACCGCCAGTGGAACCACCAACGGCACCCCGATCGCCCACAACCCGAACCCGACCACCAATGCGTCGGTGGCCGCCACCAAGGTGACCGCTCTCGTGTAACTGACCAAAGCCGCGAAAGCCCGCCGGCCGGCCACGTTCACTCGGTCCCGCGTCTTCCGAGGAACTCCCTGCAGCACGAACTCCCAAATCCGCGCCCCGTCGTAGAGGAAGAAGATCAGAGTGAAGATGCACAGCAACACGCTCGCTGCGATTTCGCCCACGGTGCTGGCCACTCCCAGCGCCCCCGAGGTCATCGCGGCCTGGCTGGATCCCAAGGCTTGGACGATGCTGGCGCCCAGGGTGTTCAACTGCGGCACCGCAAGGTGCAGCGGACCCCGTGCCAGCCAGTCCCTGATCTGCGAGAAGCTCTGCCCCAACTGGGCCTGAAGAGCCGGCAGCCCGGCAAGGAAGGCCACCACTAGCCCATAGAGCACCCCACCCAGCACAGCCAGTCCACCGACCACGACCACTGCGGTAGCCAGGGCACGGGGCACCCAGCGGAACCGGGACAGCAGGCGCACCGCTGGGGCCAGTAGGGCGGCCAGCAGCACCGCCACCGCCACTGGGATCACGATGAACTGCACCCGGCTGATCACCCAGGCCAGTGCGGCCACCGTGATCAGTACCACCACCAGCCGCCACCCGATCGCCGCCGCCACCCGCAACCCGACCGGAACCCGGCCCAGCACTTCCCCACTGGAGATAGGCACCAGGCCGTTGCCGCCCGGGCCATCCGATCCCACCCCAGACCCCGCCACCACCACAACCCTCCCCGCCGACACCCGCATCAGCCAGACCCCGCGCCAGTCAGGGCCCGCTCGCGGACACGACACCACGCCCTGGCACCGGCTCAGCCGCGCTAACTGCCGAGTGATGCACCGTGGTTTTACCCCGCCCACAGCGAGAGATCGAGCCAGCGGCCGTGCCAGCTGCGGCGACGACCGACGCAGCACAGTGGGGAGCCACGGACACAATCCTCACCCCCCAGAAGACCTCAACCTTCGATCGCAGGTCACACCCTATTCGCGCTGGGTGGCGGGTCAAAGGATTCGAACCTTGCAAGGCATCAGCCGACAGATCTTCCCCGCGTCCCAGGACGTTCACGACCTCGTCGCTACGAGCCGCGACGCGGTTACTCAAATCGGAGTATCGCCCGTGTCATGATTGTCAGTGAGATTGTCTTCAGGAGCTGACTTATGAGTCGACCCGATGAGAGTGTTGCCGGCGGGGTGCGTTCCAAGCTTGATCGGCTGGACTCTTTTCAGCAACGACACCCGGCGCTGGGCGCGCCCATCGCCGTAGCACGGAAGTTCATTGACGACGAGTCGATCAATCTCGCCGCGGTGATCGCCTTCTGGGCGTTCTTCTCGATCTTTCCGCTGCTACTCCTCTTTGTCACCCTGCTCGGTCACGTCCTGCCGCCCAACCTGCAAGGTGACGTGCTGCGCAGCGCGGCCCGCTTTTTCCCGCTGCTGAGCACTGACTCGATCGGCCACCTCAGCGGCCAGTGGTGGACGCTTGTGGTCGGCCTCCTCAGCGCTCTGTGGAGCGGTTCATTCGTGGTCATCGCGATTCAGTCAGCATTCGACTCGGTGTGGGAAATTCCTCATGCCCAGCGACCCAGCATCGGCGCGCAGATCAAGCGCGGCGTGGTCACCCTAGGCGCCGTCGCGCTCGGCCTGGTCGTCAGCACGATGATCAGCAGCTACGTCACCGGAGCCGTCACCGGGGCCAGCCTCGGCATGGTCGCTCGCCTCGCCGGTTACCTCATCGCAATCGTGCTCGATGTGGGGTTGTTTGTCGTGGCCTTCCGTCTGCTCACCGACCGTGACGTTTCTACCCGCGACGTGCTGCCGGGTGCGCTGCTGTCAGGCATCGTGTTCTGGCTGCTCCAACAGCTGTCCTCGCTGATCATCTTCCGGTACCTGCACAACGCCGAGAAGATCTACGGCAATTACGCCACCGTCATCACCATGCTGTCGTGGTTCTACCTGCAAAGCGTCGTCACCCTGCTCGGTACACAGCTCAACGTGGTGCTCAAGGAACGGCTACACCCCCGCCGACTGGTCACCGCCCCCGTCACCGAAGCCGATCATCGGGCCTACGACGCCTACGCCAAGGAACGCACCTACCACCACAACCAACAAGTCCACACCGAGTTTCGGCAGCCTGACCACGACGAGAAATCGGCATGAGCGTGTACCGGCGGCGGCACTTGTCGTGTCTCGGTGAGCGATCCACCTGTGGAACGTTTCGACGCTTCGCGGAGAGTGATCGACAGCCTTGGCCGTGTTGACTGGCGTGGGCTACCTAGCCTCAACCTATATAGCGCGCCCGCTGCGTCTCTCTTCCGTCTCGTTGGCGCCGGGCTGGTAGCCGTGGGGGCGCTGCGGGTCATTGGGACCGAGGCCTCGGCTGCGCCGAGCGGTGCGCCGTGTTCCGCGGCGGTTCTGGCCTACGTCGACTTGTCCTCCCAACAAGCCTGGCTCATGCGAGGCGGCGATGTCACCTACGGGCCAGTCCCGGTGGCGACCGGCAAGGCCAGCGCACCGACCGCTCCAGCAGCCTTTCACGTGACCTGGAAGGATCTCCACCACCGCAGCAGCGAGTTCCGCAACGCGCCGATGCCGTACTCGGTGTTCTTCAACGGCGGCGACGCCTTCCACCAAGGCAGCGTCACCGTCCGCTCGAACGGTTGCGTGCACCTCACCTAGCCCACCGCACAAACCTTCTACAACACTCTGCACGTCGGCGACGAGGTACATCTAGCACGCCGCCGTTCGCGTGGTGGCGGATGACGGGCGGTGGTTGTGGGCACGCGGGATGTGTTCTCCGAGCAGGAGCTGGCTCGGTTGCGGGACCCCCGGAGATCACCCGCACGGAGCTGATCAATTAACTACCGGCCGAACTTGCCCCTAGGTTCGACTACCGTCAAGATAGAGAAGTGTCGAAGCAACGAGATGTGCCCGTGGTGGTCGAGCCGGTGATGTTCTGCTGCTCGCCGGTGACCCGCCAGCCGCTGTCGGCCGACGAGGCCGACGAATTGGCCCGGGTCTTCAAGGCGGTGGGTGACCCGGTACGGCTGCGGTTGCTGAGCTTGATCGCGGCTCACTCCGGTGGGGAGGCCTGCGTGTGTGACCTGATCGGGGCGTTCGAGCTGACCGGGCCGACGATTTCGCATCACCTCAAGGTGCTGCGGGAGGCCGGGCTGATCGAGGGTGAGCGGCGCGCCACCTGGATCTACTACCGGGTCCGTCCACAATTGCTGCGCCAGCTCTCCGACGTGCTGGTCCCGGACCCGGCAGGGGTCCTCGCGTGACGGCCATCGTGAGCAGCCCCCCAGCAGGGGTCGTGGGACGGCTGTCCGCTCTGGACCGGTTCTTGCCGGTGTGGATCCTGGCTGCGATGGCGCTGGGTCTAGTCGCCGGCCGCCTGATCCCCGGTCTGGGTGCGGTCCTGGATGCGGTGCAGGTCGCCGGGATTTCGTTGCCGATCGCAGTTGGGCTGCTGGCAATGATGTACCCGGTGCTGGCCAAAGTGCGCTACGACTGCCTGGACACCGTCACCAGCGACCGGCGGCTGCTCGTGCCTTCATTGCTGCTCAACTGGGTCCTGG
The DNA here is from genome assembly GCA_032230565.1 of Pseudonocardiales bacterium. Lineage (GTDB taxonomy): Bacteria > Actinomycetota > Actinomycetes > Mycobacteriales > Pseudonocardiaceae. Next base: position 4,595 of record JAVXWL010000021.1, read on the forward strand.
GCCCGGCGCTGATGTTCACTCTGGCCTGGGTGTTCCTGCCCGATCTGCCCGCCTACCGCACCGGGCTGATCATCGTCGGGCTGGCCCGGTGTATCGCCATGGTCGTCATCTGGAACGATCTGGCCGGCGGGGACCGGGAAGCCGCCGCGGTGCTAGTCGCGCTGAACTCGGTGTTCCAGGTGCTTGCCTTCGCCGGCCTGGGCTGGTTCTACCTGTACGCCCTGCCCAGCTGGCTCGGCCTGGATACTGCCGCGTTGGAGGTGTCCACCTGGGCGATCGCCCGCTCGGTGCTGGTGTTCCTCGGCATCCCGCTGCTGGCCGGCTACCTGACCCGCCGCCTCGGCGAACGCGCGAAGGGCCAGGACTGGTACGAAACCCGCTTCCTGCCCAAGGTCGGACCGATAGCGCTCTACGGGCTGCTGTTCACCATCGTGATCCTCTTCGCCCTGCAAGGCGGCGCAATCACTAGCCACCCGCTAGACGTCGCCCAGATCGCGCTACCCCTGCTCGCCTACTTCGCGATCATGTGGGCAGGGTCGCTGCTGCTCGGCAGGGCCGTGGGGCTGGGCTATGAACGGGCCACCACCCTGGCGTTCACCGCCGCCGGCAACAACTTCGAACTGGCGATCGCGGTGGCCATCGCCACCTTCGGCGTCACTAGCGGGCAAGCCCTCGCCGGCGTGGTCGGCCCCCTGATCGAGGTCCCCGTCCTGGTTGGGCTGGTCTACGTCAGCCTCGCCGCGCGACCCCGACTTTTCGCACGCGAGCGGTTCGTCACTGAGCCAGAGACCTAGCCGTGGCCGGGTGTCGGGGCCAGGAGCTCAATCCCGCCGTCCGCGCCGCGATGGCCGAACTCGGGCTCGACCTGTCCCGCGAGTACCCCAAGCCGCTGACCGACGATGTCGTCCGCGCAGCGGACGTGGTCATCACCATGGGTTGCGGTGACACCTGCCCGGTCTACCCCGGCAAGCGCTACCTGGATTGGGACCTGCCTGACCCCGCCGGCAAGAACATCCAGGAGATACGCCCGATCCGCGACGACATCGACCGCCGGGTTCGGACGCTGCTGGAACAACTGATTCCGGCGACCTGACGTCCAGCAACGCTGTCGCCCAGGGCGCACACCGCGATTCGACCACCATCCAGACGAGGAGGGACTTGTGATGAGTGAGCAGGCCGACGGACTGCGGGAGTTGGTCCGCGAGCGCTACGCCGCAGCCGCGACCCTGGCCGCCACCGGAGCGCCGCCGAGCTGTTGTGACGACACCGGCCAAGCCGTGGAAGTGGGCGAAGGATTCGGCGCAGACCTCTACGCCGAGACCGAGCGCGGCGAGCTACCCGCCGAGGCCCTCGCCGCCAGCCTGGGCTGCGGCAATCCCCTCGCCGTCGCTGAACTGCGGGACGGGGAGACCGTGCTCGACCTGGGTTCCGGTGGTGGGATCGACGTGCTGCTCTCCGCCCGCCGGGTCGGCCCCACCGGCAAGGCCTACGGGTTGGATATGACCCCTGAAATGCTCCAGCTGGCCCGCGCCAACGCCGTGCGGGCCGGCGCTACCAACGTTAAGTTCCTGCAGGGAACCATCGAGGCCGTGCCGCTTCCGGACGCCTCAGTGGACGTGGTCATCTCCAACTGTGTTATCAACCTTTCCACCGACAAGCCCGCCGTATTCGCCGAAGCCTTCCGGGTGCTGCGCCCGGGTGGACGGCTCGGTATCTCCGACGTCGTCGCCCAGGACGACCTCACGGCCACGCAGCGGACCGAGCGGGGCAGCTACGTCGGCTGCATCGCTGGCGCCCTCTCAAAGCGCGAGTACCGCGACGGCCTGGCCACCGCCGGATTCACCGACATCACCATCACCACCACTCATCCTGTAGCCGAGGACATGCACTCGGCGATCATCCGGGCCACCAAGCCTGCCACGACCCGCAGCGGGGTCGCGGACTACAGCGACGCGACGACGGTGCCCGCGGCGATACCACGAACGCAGTCGGCTAGCTGCCGGTGAAGTCGGCGACGACGCCGCCGGCCGGTGCGAGGGCGATGACGGCGGCGATCGGCGCGGTGGTTAGGTCAATAGTGATGACGACGTCGGCGCCGGTCAGCGAGACAGGTCGAGACCCGGCGCGTCGAGGTGTTTACACCTGTGCGTTGGCCCAGTTGACGTTCTGCGGTGCCGGGGTGGACGTGCCGACGTCGAGCTGGATGGACTCGTGATCTTTGAATGGGATCGTGCCCGCTGAGATTCATCACGGCCATCAGCGGCAAACCACCAGAGCCGGACACTTTCTGACCCCGGCGCTGCTGAAAGGAAACCCAGTCCGATCCACGCGCGAAGCCGACGCCATACCCGCCATGCCGTGGGGAAACAGCCCGGTCGGCTAGCCCACCGGGGCAGCGGTCACTGCAGCGACGCTGGCCTCACCCGGGACGCCACCGAGCGTCAACTGCGGGTTTCGGCGCGCGCCCCGGATCCGGATGTCACAAAATCTTGCTGGGTGCGTATCGGGTCTGCGGATGCGGCGGATCCGGGCCCATCGAGTTCGCGCAGCTGTGATTGCAGATAGGTTTTCAGACGGGTGCGGTACTCGTGCTCGAAGGTGCGCAGTTCGTCGATCTTCTTTTCCAAGATGGTCTTCTCCTGGCTGATCGAACCGAGGATCTCGGTGTGCTTACGCGCCGCATCGCGCTCCAGCGACGCGGCCTTCTCCCGGGACTGCCGGTCCAGGGTCTCGGCTCTGGAACGGGCGTCGTTGAGCATGGTCTCGGCGCGGGTCCTGGCCTCGGTGACCATGCCTTCGGCCTTGTCCTTGGCCTCGGAGAGCAGCCGCTCGGAGGTGGCGCGTGCCTGGCTCAACATCGCGTCCGCTTCGGCCTCGGCGTCGCTGGTCAACCGGTCTGCCATCTCCTGGGCCAAGCCCAGCACCTTGGCAGCGTGGACGTTGTGGTCACCACCGGGCAAGGTCTGTTCTGTCATCGGCGGACGTATCGGGACCATCACCGGCCCAGGGGGCCCCAACGGGCGAAGGTCGCCTCCGGTATCGACTGGCCCAGCGCGCCGCTGCGCATCGCGCTGGGCAATCTGGTTGCGGAGATCGGTGTTCTCCTGAATCAATCGAGCCAGCTCGGCTTGAACCAGGTCGAGGAAGGCGTCTACCTCGTCTTCGTGGTAGCCCCGTTTGCCGATGGGCGGCGTACTGAACGTGACGTTGGCAACGTCGGCGGGCATCAATGGCATCGGGTCACCTCACGCCTGGTGCAGTGGCCTGGTCTTTGGAGCCTCCGAGCCCGGCGGCCGCTACGGTCTCGAATCCATCACCACTCGCATCCGCATGAACACCACGGGCAACACAACCATAATTGATAAGCCCAACCCCACGCCTCAGATCCCGGATGGGTCTACCCGCTCGGTGGACGCACACCGCCGACACCAGTCCCAGCGCTCCGCCCGACCGCTACACCGTGCGCCCGGGTAGAGCCGGGTGAGGCCTCGGAAGTAGGCCAGCGTCGTGATCCCCAGCGGGCGGATCCGGCAGCAACGGTCGACGCTTACGTGTTCATCACCCCGAGCAGTGGGATCTGGCGGTCATCGGAGCACCGGTGATAGTGGCGGCCCGGTCCGGCAACGACGGTGCCCCCGGCACGGCGCTCCCAGTCGGGTGGGAGCGCGATGGGTCGCAGCTATGGGTTTCGCGCCGATGGGCGCGGTGCCCGTGCCGGGGTTGTCACACTCCCCGGTCGACCCTGGGGGCGTGCAGCGCCGAGCGGGGGGAGGTTTTGGGTGGCCGGTGACCCTTCGATCGGTCGGGGGTGCGGACGCTCGTTAGATCACCGGCCACGTGGCGGCCGCTCAACCCGTCGTGGATTGGGGGGGAAACCCACGACATTCGGCGAGGCCACCAGATCTATGGAATTGATCCCAGGTATCAACGCGATACGTCTGCTCCAACAGGGACGGGAGATATCCCAGCCCGCGCCTGGGGCACGGGCTCGACCCAAACGAGGTGTTCGTGTGCGGTCTGCCATACGCCACACGGCGCGCTACGAGGGCGCCAACGCTTCGAACACTCCCGACAGCGGCCCCGCGGATCCACCGCGTGGGCGGCGAGCAGAGCACACCACCCGGAGGTCAACCGGGGCAGCTCACTACGCGCCACCGACAGCAGCGACCCGTTGTCGGCGTTGCTCGCCAGCTCGTCAAGCATGTCGAGCCGATCCCACACTCCCTGTCGCAGGATCTGACCCAATACCCGCTTCACCTCGCCATCCTCCCACCGTCCCGCCGTGCATATCTGGGTTATTCCCGCCACGGTCC
>JAVXWL010000073.1:0-4396 GCA_032230565.1 Pseudonocardiales bacterium
CCGATCGGGGTATGTTCGGAGGAGTAGGCGGCGTCCCAGACACGGGGCTGGGGCAGCCTCGACGATGAGGGTAGGAGGCCGGTGTGAGTTTCGCGGATAAGTTCAGAGACAAGGTTCAGGTGCTGCGCGGCCGTATCAAGCGGAACACTGGCGAGGTCACAGGCAGCGGGCGTCTTCAGGCCGAAGGCAGGGCCGATGAGGTGATGGGCAACCTGAAGCAGGCCGGAGAGAAGGTCAAAGACGCATTCCGTGGGCGAGGTACTCGCCGCCGCCGTCAATATTAGTTAATTGCTCTGCCCAGGCAGTAAAGGATTCCCAGGCAGTAAAGGAGACGGTCAGCCGTCGAGGTTGGGCTGGTCCAAGCGGCCTCGACAGCGAGCTCAGCCTGGCCTGTACTGCCACCCACAACTTGATGGTCCCCTCTATCCGGCTTTCACGCCAGGGTGAGTAGCCGAACTACCGGGTGGAGGAGCTCCGCCTCGACCACCTCAAACCGGGAACTCGATCGTCAGGTGCATCTTCGCGTTCCATTAGGTGCTAGCGCTTTGCGGTGCATCGCGTTGTTGCCACTCGTTGACCTGTTGATGCTCTTGCGCAGCGAATCGGCGTGCCCTGGCGGCGTCCTGGTCGAGCTTCGCCGCGTGCTGGAGATACCGCACAGAGTCAGGTCCTGCTTCCCTGGCCATGTGGCGGTAGTGCGCCGCAGCGTTCTCGCGGGTTATTGCGATCTCGCACATCAGCTGGGCCGTGCGCTGCGCCGTCCGGATGAGGTCGGTACGGAGGGCTGCGGCAGTGGCTACGACAACACTGGCAATGTGGTGGGAGCGCTGCTCCGCCATGGCGATGACGGTACTGACCTTAGCAATTGCCGACAATTTGTGTGGCGCGTGCGGCTGGGTCCCCGGGTCGGGTTGGCCGCCCGACCGGACGCGACCGAGCACGGCCCGTAGGGCCGCGCGCAGTGTCGTGGTTCGGTCGGGCGGCCAAGTGGCCGAACGCGTGAGGTGGAGTACGTGCCGCCGCAGGCGGCGCTCTTGATCCCATAGAGGGGAATTCGGCAATCCGACGCGCTGTCACAGACGCGCTGTCACAGTGCCGCTGCACAGAGTGAGCTAACTGCGGTCGGCGGCGATTTGCTCAGTGATGGTAGCTGGGGTGTGGATCGTCGCGTCGGCCCCGGCGGTAATGAGTTGGTTCGTCTTGCCGGGTTTGTTGGTGTACCCGATGGATATCGTGCCAGCGGAGTGGGCGGCTGTGATGTCGGTGGTGGAGTCGCCGAGGAAGGCTGCGGCTGCGGCGGGAACGCCGAGCGTGGTGAGCGCGGTGGTCAGCAAGTGCGGGTGAGGTTTGAGCAGAGCGGGGTCGGGGCTGGTGCGCGCGGAAACGTGAGCAACGTGGGACGAAAGGCCGTGCAGATCGAGGTAGGCCCGGATGGCGATGGCGCTGTTGTTGCTGACGATGGCCAGTGGTCGGCCGGTTGCTGTCCAGGCTCGGATGAGGTCGTGGGCTCCGGGGGTGGGTTCGGCGGTGGCGATGGCTTCGAGCTCGTGGGCGGTGAACGCGGCGTTGACGTAGTGGGCTTCGGTCTCGCCGAGGCTGGCGGCGTAGGCCAGCACCTCGAACGGGTCATCGCTTTTCGTGAGTTGCACCGGTAGGTCAGTGTGGCCGCCGTCGGCGAGGACGCCGCAGAGTTGATTGACCACGGTAGCGGCGGGGAGGCCGGCGAAGACGCTGCACACCGGGCCGTCGAAGTCGAGCAACAACGCCGTGATGCGGGTCAGGATGTGGCGCAGCGTGCGTGGGTCGGTGGTGCCTGTGCTCACCGGGTGAACTCCGTGGCGATCGTGTTCCAGACGCTGTCGTACCAGGTACGGGCTTGCTCGACGTATTGCGAGCCGGTGGAGGTGTCGTCGTCGGTGATGGAGTGGTGGAACAGGATGGCGTCTTTGCCCATGATGTCGTAGATCGCGCGGGGCGTGCCGCCGAGAGTGATGATGTGCTCGCGGACGGGGTAGAAGCCGAAGAAGGCTTCTTCGTTGTTGATCAGGTAGAGCTTGAACAGGGGTGCGGCGCGGTGCACTCGGACCTCGGCGGAGACCTCTTTGACGAGGCCCATGTCACCGAGTTCGGTGACGTTGTCGACGATGGCGAGTGTGTTGCGGCGCATGATCTCGGTGGCGCGGGCGCGGAATTCGGGGCTGTCGGTGAGATCGTCAGCCTGGCAGGGAAACGTCATGGGTGCGGTGGTGTCCGGGACCAGGATGCGCACGTGGATGGATTCGGGGGTCAGGCGACCGATTCGGATCTTGTCCAACGGCTCTTGCATGATGCCGTGCAGGGTTTCCCCGGAGAAGCCAGCGAAGTCGATCGTGACGTGTTGGGCGTTGAAGGCGCGTTCGATGTGAGGCCGTAAGCCCACAGGGCGCTCGGTGCGCTCGCGGACGAAGACGCCGCTGCCCTGGCGGGACACGATGAGTCCCTCTTCCCGCAGCTCACGGAGAGCGTTCTGCACGGTCATCGGCGCGACGTCGTAGGTCTTGGCCAGCGCATTGCGTGAGGGCAGCTTGTCGCCCGGATGGAACTTCCTGGTCAGGATGGCAGCGCGTACCGCGTTCGCGACCTGCACATAGGGCGGGCGTGGGTCGTCAGGGTCGAGAGCCATGGGCACTCCCCTTATCTCGTGGCGGCGGCTCCGTCTCCGTCGTCGCTGGTGCGTCCCAGTCTACATGACTTGCCTAGGCCGGCTAGATAGACAGCTCACCTAAGCCAATCCTTGACTTGGCTAGCCAGGATGGCTATCCTGGCCATGTCAGTCATATTGGGGAGCGCCGCCCAGGCGCGACAGACCGGGAGACCAGCAACTATGGCAGTGCCAAGAGGACAGCGTTTCGAGGTTCCCTTCGATGAGGTGTTCCCGCAGGGCCTGTACTTGGTCGGTGAGATCGCACCGGTCACGGAGTACCAGTCGCAGGAAGATAAGGCACGCAACCGCCCAGTGCGCCCGCGAACCGATGAGGTGACCGGTTTGCCTCTGTTCCGGGGGACGTTCGCGGATCCCTCGGCGGAAAAAGACCGGGACAAGTCCGTCACGGTGGAGTTCGCATCACGGGTGCAGCCGGTGCCTCCGGCAGCAATACCGGGTGTGCCGTTCCGGCCGGTCGTGCTGGAGGGCCTGACTGTTCAGCCACGAGCGGAAGCGTCCGGTCAGGCGAAGTGGATCACATGGGTGGTGTGGGCCACCGGGATGCAGCCGGTCGGCACCGCTGCCACGAGCGCCCCAGCGGGTGCTGGTAGGTCGGGCAACGCCTCGACCCAGGGCGAGCAGAAGGCAGCGTGATCATTGTGCGGCCGTCACGGGAGGCGGTCGCCCGGTGGAACAACGCGTATGCCGAGCAGACGGCGGCCATGTTCGCGGCAATGCGAGCGGTGGCCGGTGACGTGGCGGCGGTCCGCCGTCTGGCTCGGTCATACCAGGGCCTAGCCCAGGCGTGGCGGGTGTTGGCCGCCGACCTCGCCGCGCCTTTGTGGGCACGACATGCCGCGTCGATCGCGGCCGAGGAATTCCAGCGCCGGGCACGGATGGAGGACTACCGCGCCGAGGCCACGGCAGCCGAGCAACGGAATGAGCAGGAGCCATGAACGAGAAAAAACCCGCTGAGCCGAGTCCGCCGCGCACGCTGGCGGAGGCTCATGAGGTGTTGGCCGGTATTCGGCCGAGCCGAAAGGCGCCGCCATCGGACTGGCTTACGTATTACCAGCGCTCATCGGCGTGCTACGCCGAGGTCGCTGAGATCGATCGAGGTCACCATCACGAGGCGCTGTTCATGGCGGAGCGGGAACGCCAGCTCGCGAAGGAGATCAAGGACCGAATTTCCTTGCAACGGCCGGCCAGTGAGGAATGAGAGGCAGGACGGTGACCACGAGAAACATCATGAAAACTGTTCCACCGCAGACGTTGATGCAAGCACATGAGGAATTGGTGCGTACTCGGCCGTGCCGGATGGCGTCATTGTCGGTGTGGCTTGCCTACTACCAGCGCTCAGTGGAGGTGTATGAGCAGATCGCCAAGAGCGATCCCGGACACGAGGGCGAGGCACTGTATTGGGCGCAGCGGGAGCGCGTCCACGCCAGAGGAATCGAGGCACGCATCAGGCTTCTCGGGAAGGAGCAATAGAAAGGCCGCATGGGACGCATAACGGCGAAAAGAGCGATGTGAGAACCGTGAGGCGAGGGTGATGAGCTGGAGCAGGTGGCGGGTCGCGCAGCTGGAGCGGCGGCGAGCGCGCCGATGGCGGATTCACCGGAGCTGGCAAAACTGTCGCAGATGCGGAAGCTATGCGTTCCTCCCAGTCGACCCTGAGCCGATCTGCGGGAGCTGTCGCAGCCTGCAATAGCA
>JAVXWL010000101.1:0-5803 GCA_032230565.1 Pseudonocardiales bacterium
CCCGCTGGGCGCCGTGGCGCACCAGGGGCGCATCGGTGGACACCCGGTGTGAACCCAGCGTGGACAGGTAGCTCAGCGCTTCGATCAGATTGGTCTTGCCTTGCCCGTTGGCGCCCACCAGCACAGCGACGCCGGCTTCGAACTCGAGCTCGGCGTGTTCCCAGGAGCGGAAATCAGTGACCGCGAGCTGCCGCACATACATGGTTAGCCGGCTGAATCGTGGCTGGCTTGCTGCACGGCGTGCCCGCCGAACTGCTGGCGCAACGCGGCCACCGCTCGCATCGCCGGGGAGTCGTCTTGGCGGGAGGCGAACCGGGCGAATAGCGCCGCAGAGATCACCGGCGCGGGCACTGAGTGATTGATCGCTTCTTCGACCGTCCAGCGGCCCTCTCCGGAGTCGGCCACCCAACCGCGCAGCTGAGCCAGCTCTGGGTCTTTATCCAGGGCTGCCACCAGCAGATCCAGCAGCCAGGACCGGACCACCGTGCCGCGCCGCCACGCCTTGAGCACTGCGGGGACGTCGGTGACCACGTCGGCGGCTTCCAGCAGCTCGAAACCCTCCGCGTAAGCCTGCATCAAGCCGTATTCCACGCCGTTATGCACCATCTTGGCGAAGTGCCCGGCGCCGACCCCGCCGGCATGCACGAAACCCTCGTCTCGGGGCCCTTCGGGGCGCAGCGCGTCGAACACCGGCATCAGCCGCTCGACGGACTCGGCGGCCCCGCCGACCATCAGCCCGTAGCCGTTGTCCTTGCCCCATACCCCGCCGGAGACGCCGCAGTCCAGGTATCCGATGCCGCTGCGGGCGAGTAGTTCGGCGTTCACGTGGTCCTCGGTATAGCGCGAGTTACCACCATCGACGACGAGATCACCCGCGGTGAGCAACCCGGCCAACTGGTTCACGGTGTCCCGGGTCGGGTCGCCAGCCGGCACCATGATCCACACCGCTCGTGGCGCTGACAGCCGGTCGACCAGCTCGGCCAGCGAGTCGACGTCGCGGGCTCCGGCACTGCGGGCGTAACCGAGGACTTCCACGCCGGCAGCCCGTAGCCGGTCGCGCATGTTGGCACCCATCTTGCCGAGTCCAACGAGACCGAGTTGCACGACGCATCCTCCCGAATAGTGCGGGCTCCTACCGTAGCGGCGGGTGGGGCAGCTTGGGGTTTGGGCACCGGTTCTGGTGGGTATCCACCGGCTTGATGTTTGGATCTTCTCCTTAAGAGAAAAAGTCAGTAGCAGTAGTAGGTGTTGTGGGCGGTGTGGACGCCCGCCATCTGTCCTGCTCCGCTGGTGTGGTGCGGTGTGGACAGCGTCTCTTGTCATTCGTGACGCGTACTGGCCGACGGTGGACTGCGGCGGGGCGCGGTCGCGGGATGCACAGTGGCTCCCAGTTATCCACAGAGTTGTCCTCAGGTGTGGGTAGATCGGTTACTGCTTGTATCTGGCTTGCGGCGTGCCGATTATGGGATCAGTGAGGGTTGTGCTGGCCAGTCAGTTCGCGCAGTTTGTACTGCTATGCCGACACACGGTCAAACCGGTCTGGTGATTCCGGTGCCGGCGGCGGATGCGCTGCTGGCGTCGATAGGAACTCGGTACCCCGGGACCGTGCGCGACGGTTTGCCAGCGCACGTGTCACTGCTGTATCCGTTCGTTGTCGCCGCCGAACTCGACGAGCACGTCACCACTGCGTTGCATGATCTGCTCATCGAGCAGGTGCCGATCCCGGTCGGATTTCTCGAGTGCTACCGGCGCGGCGGGTTCGTGGCGTTGCGTCCTGAGCCGAGCGATGGGCTCACCGAGCTCCTGCGCAAGACCCAGCGCCGATGGTCGGATGTGGTGCCCTACGGGGGCGTCTACGGCGATGTCGAGCCGCACTTGACGGTCGCTTTGCGCTGCTCGGAACAGACGGCTGAGCGGATCGAGCGGGAGGTGACTGGCAAGCTGCCGATCCGCGCTGAGCTTCGCGAGGTGTGGCTGCTCGCCTTCGAGAGACAGTGGACATTGCGCGGCCGGTTTAAGCTCGGCGACTCCGCCGCCAGCTAAATGCCTCTACTGCTGGCAGGCGCGTCAGCCATGATGTGGACGCCCGCCATCGCCGGACCCTGCGAGGAGTCGCCGGATGTACGCAGTGAGCGCCACTGCCGAGCGCAGGCGGTGGTTGGCGCTGCTCGTGCTGTGCCTGGGTAGCCTGATGATCGTTCTCGACGGCACGATCGTGAACGTCGCGTTGCCATCGATCCGCGGGGATCTCGGGTTCTCGGAGACATCCCTGGCCTGGGTGGTCAACGTCTACATGCTGACCTTTGGCGGATTCTTGCTTCTTGCCGGGCGGATGGGCGACTTGTTCGGTCACCGGCGCCTGTTTTTGATCGGCCTGACGGTTTTCACCTTTGCCTCGCTCGCCTGTGGTCTGGTTGGCTCGCCGGAGTTTCTGGTTGCGGCGCGTGCGGTCCAGGGTCTCGGCGGGGCGGTCGTCTCGGTGGTCTCTCTGTCGTTGATCATGACTATGTTCAGGGAGTCGGCCGAGCGGGCCAAGGCGATGGGCTTCATCGGATTCGTCATCGCAGGGGGGCGGGAGTCTCGGTGTGCTTCTCGGCGGGGTGCTGACGGGTACTCTCGACTGGCATTGGATCTTTCTGGTCAACATCCCGATCGGTGCCGCGGTCATCGTTTCCTGCTCCTTCTTGCTCCCCGTGACGGCTCGTCAAAGGGGCGTAGAACGGCTCGATGGGGCGGGCTCCGTCACCGTGACCGCGGCTCTCTTGATCGCCGTCTACGCGATCATGGACGGCAACCATGCGGGCTGGGGTTCGGTTCAGACGATCGGCCTACTCATCATCGCGCTCCTGCTACTTGCGGTGTTCCTGCGTATTGAAAGCCGCGCGGCATCGCCAGTCATGCCGCTTGCGTTGTTCCGGCTCCGCAGTCTTGCTACCGCGAACGTCGTCGGCGTGCTGTGGGCCGGTGCCATGTTCGCGTGGTTCTTCCTGTCCGCGCTCTATTTTCAGCTGGTACTTGGCTATAGCCCGCTCGGGGTCGGCCTCGCATTGCTGCCCGCGAACCTGATTATGGGCGCTTTCTCACTCGGCCTGTCGGAACGGATCGTGCTGCGATTCGGCATCAGGGCGCCGCTGGCAATCGGGATGTCGCTCGTCGCCGCGAGCCTCGCTCTCTACGCGCGCGCCCCGGTCAGCGGGGACTACGCCGTCGACGTGCTGCCGGGCATGATCCTGCTCGGTCTCGGTATGGGAGTGTCGCTCAACCCGATGCTGCTCGCCGCGATGAGCGAGGTTGAGCCCGGCGAGGCTGGTCTCGCTTCGGGGGTAGCGAACACCTCGTTCATGATGGGTGGCGCGCTCGGGCTGGCGGTGCTCGCCAGCCTCGCCGATGCCCGGACGGAGACACTGTCGGCCGCTGGCGTCGACCGACTGGCTGCCCTCACCGGCGGCTACCACGCTGCCTTCGTCGTCGGGGGCCTCTTCGCCGCCACCGCCGCAGCGCTGGCGGCCCTTTTGCTCCGGCCCAGTGGTGCCGCACCGCCCGATGAAGATCGCGACATCCTGACCGCTCGCGCTACGGTCGACTGACACTCGCGCGTCTCGCAGCTATCGGTACTTGCGCACCACTTCGGCGTCGCCGAGTTCGACACCAGAGCTGTTCGCTCGGCCCGGGACAACTCCCTTGTCGAACCCGACGGCACCAGGGCAATTCCTGGCACGGTGGCCGTAAAGCTGGTGTTTCGGTGTGACCGCCTGGGCGTTCCGGCGTGGCGCCCAGGCGATCCGACCGATACTTAAAGTGTGCCGGGCGGTGCTGCCAGGCACATGGGGGTTGCCCCCCATTACGACCCTGGGTCGCACCCTGAGCCCGTCAGGAGAACCCCGGTCAGGATCGGGCGCGCTGTTTGATCCGGGAGGTGAGCTCCTGCACCTGGTCGTAGGTGCGACGGCGTTCGGCCATCTCTTTGCGGATCTTGCGATCCGCGTGCATCACCGTGGTGTGATCGCGACCGCCGAAAATCTGGCCGATTCTGGGTAGCGACAGATCCGTCAGTTCGCGGCACAGATACATGGCGATCTGCCTGGCCTGCGCAACGTGCTTGGTCTTACCTGGTCCGCACATGTCTTCGATGGTGAGGCCGAAGAACTCAGCGGTTACCGCCATGATGTTGGGGGCACCGATCTCGTGCGCCTGGTCGTCGGGGATGAGGTCGCGCAGCACGATCTCAGCTAGCTGGTTGTCGACGGGTTGGCGGTTCAGCGAAGCGAAAGCGGTGACGCGGATCAGCGCGCCCTCCAGCTCGCGGATGTTGCGTTCGATCCGGGCGGCGATGAACTCCAGCACCTCATCGGGTGCGGCTAGCCGATCGCCGGCGGCCTTCTTGCGCAGGATGGCGATCCGGGTCTCGAGCTCCGGAGGCTGGATGTCGGTGATCAGACCCCACTCGAACCGGGTGCGCAAGCGGTCCTCCAGAGTGCCCAGTCCTTTGGGTGGGCGATCAGAGGAGATCACGATTTGCTTGTTGGCGTTGTGCAGCGTGTTGAAGGTGTGAAAGAACTCCTCCTGGGTGCCTTCCTTGCCTTCGAGGAACTGGATGTCGTCGACCAGCAGCACGTCGACGTCGCGGTAACGGCGCTGGAAGGCCACCTTGCGGTCGTCGCGCAGGGAGTTGATGAAGTCGTTGGTGAACTCTTCGGTGGAGACGTAACGCACCCGCATGCCGGGGAACAACCGCTCGGCATAGTGCCCGACGGCGTGCAGCAGGTGCGTCTTGCCTAACCCTGACTCGCCCCAGACGAACAGTGGGTTGTAGGCCCGCGCCGGGGCCTCTGACACTGCTACCGCGGCGGCATGCGCGAAGCGGTTGGACGCCCCGATCACAAAGGTATCGAAGGTGTACTTCTCGTTGAGCTTGGTCTGAGATCTCGGGGGCCTGGTCGGTGCCGTGGCGGCTGGCCCGGCAAAGGTGGGCCAGACTTCGTTCACGGTGGCCACGGCAACCTCCTCGCTCTGCCCGGCAGAGTTGGCATCGACGCCGATGGCGGCCGGACCCGGCGGCGAGCTGTCCCGGCCGTAGTTATCAGACTCAGCTGCGCCGGGTGCGGTGAACTGCGGCGGTAGCTGCGGTGGCACCGGCAGTGGGTGGTCGACCTTCACCGCGAGCGACACCTGGCGACCCAGGCGCCGGGACAGTGCCGCGCTGATCGGCTCGCGGAGTGCTCGTTCGATGGCGTCCTTGGCGAAATCGCTGGGTGCAGCCAGTAGCGCAGTGCCATCCAGCAGCCCGATCGGCCTGGTGACCCGCATCCAGGCACGTTGCTGAGGCGACAGCGTCCCGGTGGAGAGCTCCCGCACGACCTCGTTCCACACTTGGCCGAGATCGGATTGTCGCTCTGACACCCGCTGACTCCCCTTCCGCCGGTGATGGACTTCAGGAGCGCCACGCGTCCACAGAGTTGTCCACAGCTGTGGACAACGACGATCGCGTTCTCCCCGGGTCCCCGACGTGCCAGCTTGCGCGGCCTTCAGCGTTCGGGCGCCGCAAGCTGACAAGCCTGGGGTGCTGCCACAAGAACCCCGTGTAAGCAAGCACCATCGATGTAACGGCGTGTCGCCCGGACAGTGACGCGAGAGGCTGGTTTTGACGGCTAGGGTCCCGGCCGCCTAGGCTCGGCCCCGTCTCCCGCCCACCGGCGGGCATTCTTGCGCGCCCTCGCCCATGGCGACGCGCACCACAGCACCGGGAGAACGACAGCCGTGAGCAAGGGCAAGCGTACGTTCCAGCCGAACAACCGTCGCCGCG
>JAVXWL010000111.1:0-12370 GCA_032230565.1 Pseudonocardiales bacterium
TCTGCCCCGGTCCAAGCGGGAGATCTACACGGTGATGAGCGGTCTGATGATCGCCATGCTGCTGGCGATGCTGGACAACCTGGTCGTGGGCACCGCGATGCCGACCATCGTGGGCGAGCTGGGCGGCCTGGCGCACCTGTCCTGGGTGGTCACCGCCTATGCACTGGCGACCGCGGTATCCACCCCGGTATGGGCCAAGCTCGGTGATCTCTACGGTCGCAAGGGTGTGTTCATGGCGTCGATCGTGGTGTTCCTGGCCGGGTCCGCGCTCACCGGGCTGTCACAGAATATGGGTGAACTGATCGGCTTTCGCGGCGTGCAAGGCCTGGGCGCCGGTGGCTTGATGGTCGGCGCGATGGCGATCATCGCCGACCTGGTGCCGCTACGCGAGCGAGGTCGCTACCAGGGGCTAATGGCCGCGGTGATGCCGCTGGCGTTCATCGGCGGTCCCCTGCTTGGCGGCTTTCTCACCGACAACTTCAGCTGGCGGTGGGCGTTCTACATTAACCTGCCGCTCGGCGTGCTCGCTCTTGTCGTGGTCGCGTTGACCATGCAGCTGCCGGGACGCCGCGCCGAAAGGGTCGCGATCGACTGGAGAGGCGCCGGGCTGCTCGCAGCCGGGCTGGCGGCGCTGACCTTGCTGTGCAGCTGGGGCGGTAGCCAGTATCCGTGGAGCTCCGCACCGATCATCACACTCGGCGTGGTCACGGCGGTCGCGCTGGCGGCATTCGTCGCGGTCGAGCGCCGGGCCACCGAACCGGTGCTGTCACTGGCGCTGTTCCGCAGCCGCAATTTCACCGCCGCCACGATGCTGACCTTCCTCACCGGCTTCGCCATGTTCGGCGCGGTGACGTTCCTGCCGCAGTTCCAGCAGAACGTCCAGGGTGCCTCGGCCACGAGCAGTGGGCTGCAGCTGCTGCCACTGATGGGCGGCATGCTGGCCACTTCGCTGCTCGGTGGGCAGCTGGTCACCCGGACCGGCCGCTACCGCGGCCTACTGCTCGCCGGGTCGGTGCTCATGACCGCCGGGTTGGCCCTGCTGGCCACCATGAGCGTGACCACCGGGCAGATCACCACCTCGGTGTACATGATCGTGCTCGGTGTCGGCATGGGACTGCTGATGCAGACCACCATGCTGGTGGTGCAGAACAGCGTGGCCCAGCGCGACGTCGGGGTCGCCAGCGGCGCCGCCACCCTGTTCCGCACCATCGGCGGCTCGATCGGGGTATCACTGCTGGGCACCCTGTTCGCCCAGCAGGTACAGTCCGCGCTCCCTGACCGGGCTGGCGGCGCCCCGGCCGGGGCTGCCCTCACCCCCGGCATGCTCGAAGCACTACCCACACCGCTGCGCGACGCCTACCAGGCCGCGATCACCGGCGGAATCCACCAGGTGTTCCTGGGCGGCGCGGCGATCGCAGTGATCGCGCTCATCGCCGCGTGGACCATCCGGGAGGTCCCGCTGCGCGGCAGCGTCACCACCTGACGGGTAGCGCGGTGAGGCCTCCGACGGCGTCCTGAGCTCCGGCCGCTGACTCCCAGTTCTGGTTGGCACATGATCTGCTAACGCGGTTGCCCGCGGTGCACGCCGCGATGGATGCCGGGCTGCTGGATGAGCCTCGCGCGCGGGTGTTGTCGGACTTGACACCGGGCTGAATTCGGTGGCGGCCCGCTCAGTGTGCGCGGAGTTACTGCCCCGGGCGCCGGGGTTGAGCACGGGGCAGCTGATCGAGCAAATAAAGAAACTGGCTGTAGCACTGGATCTGGACTGGGCCCGGCGCCGCTACGAACAAGCTCTGGCTGATCGCAAAGTGGTCGGCTACCGCAACGCTGACGGGTCGGCGAACCTGTCTGGATTGAATTTGCCGGTTGATCGGGTCGCTGCGGCCTGCGGGCATATCGACGCGCTGGCTAAGGCCGTCAAACGCGCTGGGGATCTCCGTCCGATCGATCACATCAGGGCCGATCTGTTCCTCGGCATGACCGACGGTACCTACACCGGCCTAGACGACGCAGAGATCATCGATCAGCTACTCAGCACTCACCGCGCCGACAACTCCCAAGACACCGGCGGCACCTACCCGAACGATGACGGGGATGATGGTGCCGAGCCCGCCAAAGATGCGTCTGCCGCGGCCCCCGATCCGCAGGTCGGGCCGGTGCGGGCGGCTGTTGGGAGCGGGGCCGGTGTGGAGTTGCGGGTGCGCTTGCCGACCCTGCTCGGGCACGACCAGTATCCCGCTGAGCTCGCCGGCTGGGGCCCGGTGCACGCCGAGCTGGCCCGTGAGCTCGCCACCGCTCTCGGCGGCGCGCAGTGGCGCTTCGCGATCACCGATGAGCTGGGTCACCTGCACCACTGCGGAATCACCCAAGTCCGGCCCACTGGCATACCCACCCGGACAGCGGCCTGCCGCGCGGTCGTGGAGCTGGCGGTGCCTCGACCGAGGCATTGCTGATCAGGACCGCGACAGCCACCGGCGCACCCCGGGAGCCGGGCTACGCCGCTACCTGCAAGCCCGCGACCGGCCTTGCATCATGATCGGCTGCCGGACCCCAACCCGCACGGCAGACCAAGATCACAGCCGCGACCATGGCCAGGGCGGACCCACCGCCGAACCATTACCCGGTCCGCTGCCACCGTCTCGACTTCCGCCCGAACCCGAACCACCACCAGAACCCGCCCTCTCCCACGACACTCCCCCGTTCTGAGGCGAAGCGCCGTCGCAGTCGGTCGGCGTGCGCACGAGCGCCGCCACGTCGAATAAGGTGTCCGAGCGGACAGATCCGTTCCGCCGACGCTCGAAGTCGAGCAGGTGCTGCTTGCGTTCCAGGCCGCCGCCGTAGCCGGTGAGGTCACCGGAGGCTCCGACGACGCGGTGGCAGGGCACGATGATGCCGATCGGGTTGCGGCCGTTTGCCAGGCCGACCGCCCGGGCGGCGCCGGGGCGTCCTATCCGGTCGGCGAGCTGGCCGTAGGACCATGTTTCGCCGTATGGGATCTCCTGCAGAGCGGCCCACACGGTGCGCTGAAACGGGGTGCCGACGAGATTCATCGGCACGTCGAACTCGGTGCGTTGGCCGCCGAAATACTCATCCAGTTGCCTGATCACCTCGGTGAACGGGGTGGGGTCCGGCTCGCCGAACATCGCTTCTGGCGGTCGGTGTCGCTGCAGGTTCATGTAGAGACCGCTGAGCTTGCCGTCCAGCGCGACCAGGGTGAGCGGACCGACTGGACTGTCCTGCACTGTGTGAACTAGCACGCGTGATCCTTTCATCAGGCCGGTAGCCGGTTGATTGCGTGGTCGCCGGTGGCCCACAGGTACTGCACGGCGTAAGCGCGCCAGGGACGCCAGGCGCTGGCGTGGCCGGTCAGGCCCGCG
Organism: Pseudonocardiales bacterium; assembly: GCA_032230565.1. Taxonomy (GTDB): domain Bacteria; phylum Actinomycetota; class Actinomycetes; order Mycobacteriales; family Pseudonocardiaceae. Next base: position 3,378 of record JAVXWL010000111.1, read on the forward strand.
GCGGTCGAGGGAAGACCCACGTCCCGGGCAGCCCGCCGGATACCTAGATCCGTCGGCACGAAAGCATCCGGGTCGCCGAGGGCGCGCATCGCGATCGTCTCGATGGTCCAGGGTCCGAAACCGGGCAGCGCGGCGAGCTGAGCGCGCGCCTGTTGCCAGTCGCTGCCGGTGCCGAGGTCGATTTCGCCGCCAGCCAGCGCACTGACCAGGGTGGTGAGCGTGTTGCGACGCGCCCGTGGCAGGGCCAGCGCAGCCGGATCGATCGAGGCCAGCCGCGCTGTGTCCGGGAACAGATGGGTCAGGCCGCCGGCCGGGTCGGCCACCGGTTCGCCGTGTGCGGCCACCAATCGGGCGGCGTGGGTGCAGGCCGCCTTGGTGGATACCTGCTGCCCGAGCACGGCACGCACCGCGAACTCCGACGCGTCGACGGTGCGCGGCACCCGGCGGCCGGGATTCTTGTCCACCATGACAGCGAGCACCGGGTCGGTGCGCAACAGATCGTCGACAGCCACCGGGTCCGCGTCGAGGTCGAGCAGCCACCGGCACCGGGTGATCGCGGTGGACAGGTCCCGCAGGTCGGTCAAGGTCAACCGACACTCGATGTGATCAGGCAGCGGTCGCAAGGTTGCGACACCGTGGCCGTGCGGCAGGCGCAAGGTGCGGCGGTAGGCGCCATCACGCCATTCCTCGACCCCCGGCACCGCGGTCGCCGCGAGATGCCCGAACAGGTTGTCCGGGCACAGCGGCACCCGGAACGGCAGCCGCAAGACCAGCGATCCGGACGTCGTCGGCGGGTGTCGGTGCGCGGCACGCGCGCGCAGATCGGTCGGCGCCAACGCGAAGATCTCCCGGACGGTGTCATTGAATGCCCGCACGCTGGCAAAGCCCGCGGCGAAGGCGACATCACTCATCGGAACGGAACTCGTCTCGATCAGCAACCGCGCGGTCTGGGCGCGCTGAGCCCGCGCCAACGCCAGCGGGCCGGCGCCCAACTCGGCGAGTAGCTGGCGCTGGACCTGCCGGACGCTGTACCCCAGCCGCGCAGCCAGGCCAGGGACACCATCACGATCGACCACCCCATCGGCGATCAACCGCATCGCTCTGGCCACCAGATCAGCGCGTACGTTCCAGTGCGGAGATCCCGGGCTGGCGTCCGGCCTGCATCGCTTGCAGGCCCGAAACCCGGCCGTCTGCGCCGCGGCCGCGCTCGGATAGAAGCGCATGTTGACCGCCTTGGGCGGCACCACCGGGCAGCTCGGCCGGCAATAGATGCCAGTGGTGACCACTGCGACGAAAAACCAGCCGTCGAACCGCGCGTCCTTGGACTGCACCGCCCGCACGCACCGCTCGGTGTCCTCATGCACGTCCCCAGCATCGCCGGTGGCGGCTTCCCGAGCTAGCGAGAATGCGACATGGTCCCAGCAGGGGACGGTCATGTCGCAAACTCGCTCAACGTCTTCCGCGAGGGGCTGCGGCGTCGAACGACGATCACGGCTCGCTAGCCCACCGCGCACGCGCTGTTGCCGTCGCGGACCCGCCCACCCTTCCGATGTCGGTACAAGAAGACCAGCCGCCGCACCCCGCGGCGTCGACCCTGGTTTCTGTACGGAAGTTCTTCGGACTCGAACCGTCGTAAGGACTCAGCGCGACATGTGTCATTGCCGGCATCCTGATGTTCTTTGGCGGGGCAGCCCTGCTCGGCAGCTCCCAAGCACCGCAAACCACACAGCGCCGCAAATCAGCCAGCCTCGCTGAGTCCTGCTCCTGCTTCGACGGCGGCCGCCGTGCCGCCACTACGACCGCTCCGCCCATCGAATCCGCCCACCCTGTGTTCGCCGCACCTCAAGCGGATTCGATGCCTGCGCCGGCCACGGAACGCCAGACCCCGGCAGTGGAGGAGACTCAGGCGATCACGGCATCGGTGAAGAACACGGCACGACCGCAGCCGGTCGCACCCAGCCAACGGCCCGCGACGACGGTGGAGCGGTCTACTACAAGAATTGCGCTGAGGCTCGCGCCACCGGGGCCGCCCCGCTCCACAAGGGCGAAGCCGGCTATCGCCCGGAACTCGACCGCGACCACGACGGCACGGCATGCGAGTAGGGCACATGGCACCTATGTAACCTTCTCCGCAGATCTAACCGATCCACATACGACTTCGCGAAGGGCACCACTGGCAAACATATGACGAAATGCAAGGCTCGGCGGCAACAACGACACGCATTGATCGCCTCGTTGCCACCGACGAAGCCGACCGGGTCGTCGACAAACCCGCTGCATCAAAAATACGGCTGCTGTGGGGTGATCGGGCCGTCGTTGGTAACGCAATAAGCCGTCATGCTTGCGCAGAGCAACCAACTCTCGAGGCTGGTCGACATAACGCATCCGCTACGTCGTTCTGGCGCGCCAAACGATCCGTCAACGCGCTGTGCGCAGGTTACAGTTGCTCTGGTCAGGCCCAGACGACAGCGCACGGAGGGACACGACTCGTGGAAGACCGCTCGCCCGCGGCCGCGCCAGAGCAGCTTGCGACTATCGACACCACGGTTCCGCATTCGGCTCGGTTCTGGGACTACTTGCTGGGCGGCAAGGATAACTACCCGGTCGACCGCGAGGTCGGTGACCAAGTGCTGCGCATCGACCCCGATCTGCGCGATGCCGCTCGCGCCGACCGAGGGTTTCTGGTGCGGGCCGTCAAGTACCTGGTAGGCGAGGCAGGGATCCGCCAGCTGCTCGACATCGGCACAGGGCTGCCCACCGTTAACAACACCCACCAGGTGGCCCAGGCGACCGCGCCGGAGTGCCGCATCGTCTACGTCGACAATGACCCGCTGGTGTTGGTTCATGCGCGTGCGCTGCTCACCAGCACGCCGGAGGGCGCCACCGAGTACCTCAACGCCGACGTGCGCGACCCGGACGCAATCCTGCAAGCCGCTGCCCGGACATTGGACTTCACCCGGCCGGTCGCGCTCATGCTGCTCGGAATCGTCAACTACATTCCGGATACGGTCGAAGCACATGCCGTGGTCGGCCGGCTACTGGATGCATTACCTTCGGGTAGTTACCTGGCGCTGTCGCACCCCACCGCGGAAGTACACAGTGCAGCGGTGGAAGCGTCTATGCGGCGCTGGAACGAAAGCGGCGCGGCCCCAATCAGAACCCGCAGCCGCGAGGAGCTCATCCGCTTATTCGATGGGCTGGAACTGCTCGAACCCGGTGTTGTCTCATGTTCACTGTGGCGTCCTGAGCCTAGCGACTTAGGTACACCGGCCGCAGTGCATCAGTATTGCGGGGTCGCCCGCAAGCCTTGATTGACCGCCAGGCTCAGGACTCTTTGAGCGTGCTAGTCAGGAACCTGACTGTCTCGGTGGGAGATTTCGCTTGGACACACAACCGGTCCATGACCACCAGGTAGTGCTGAACATCCTCGCTCTTATCCAAGTACAGGGCGCTGGTCAGCTGTTCAAGGTAGACGAGATCCGGCAAGTCGGGCTCGGAGAACCGCAGCATCGTGAACGGTCCACCTACTGCGGCGTGTGCACCGGAATAGAATGGCATCACCTGCAAGGTGATATTGGGAAGCTCCGCCATCTCGATCAGGTGCCGGATCTGCTCCTGCATCGCCGAACGTCCATCCAGTCGCCATAGTGCCGCCTCGTCAACCACTGCCCACAGGCTCGGCGCTCCGGGCTGGGTAAGCACTTTCTGACGTTTCATCCGCAGTGCGACTCGACGCTCGATATCTTCAACGGATGCATTGGGGTGGCCCATCTGGATCACCGCGCGAGCGCCCTCTGCGGTCTGCAGCAGGCCAGGTATGAGCTGGGGCTCATACGTGCGAATGACAGCGGCGGCTTGCTCCAAGCCGAGGTACATCTCGAACCATCCCGGCAGAATATCGCCGTAATGATGCCACCAACCAGGCACGTTGGCCCGCCGGGCCAGTGCCAGGAACGCTCCTCGCTCCTGGTCGTCGATGATGCCGTACAAGGTGAGCAAATCTGCCACGTCACGCTCCTTGAAGCTGACCCGTCCGAGCTCCATGCGGCTGATCTTGGCATGGGATGCCCGAATCACGTGGCCAGCCGCTCCGGTGGTAATTCCGCTTGCTTCGCGGAGCTGACGTAGCTGGTTGCCCAACACGATACGCAGCGCGGTCGGCCCCTGCGAGCGTGCCTGAGCGTGACTGCTGATCGAATCGTTACCCGACCGAGCCGTCCTCACCGTTCCTCCTAGGGGGTGAAGCACTACGGATCGTCTCACCATAGACCGCACGCGTCCCACCGGAAACCCCAGTCTGGCCGCGTACAGCCCCTGCCGATGCGGTCATCCCGCCCGCCTGTCGAACTCACCGTCCTGCACGGCTCTCACGAACATGGCCATCTCAGCGCGGGCGCACAATAAGGTGGGACCAGCTGGTAGTCGGGAGTTGCGGACGGCGATGATACCGTCGGCCGGCTGCGCCAACTCCACACAGTTCCCATTAGGGTTACTGTGACTACTCTTCGTCCATCTGACTCCGGGCAGTAGCGAGTCCGGTACACCGCTCGTTACCGACGGCATCGTCCACCTCCCATAGGCTCCGGGCGGCCAGCAGGCCAGGCCAGAGCGCTCATAACGCCAAAACGACGCGCCGACGACAATAGATCGCATCAGTTCTTGCATTGGTACACGACGTTTTGGCGGCGCGCTAGAGGTAGCATTCCGGTGAATCACTTTGTGTGGTTATTCGCGTACAGAGCGCTTCTGCGGGAAATTACGATACGTGATCGGATGAACACATGTGTGTAAAACGGCTGTCCGAACAGTTGACCACTGACGCCGCGGAGCCAGTTACCCGCTTATGCGGCGCTCAGGGCGGGAAAAATGCGCATAGTCACAGAAATCCAGGGTGCACGTTCTGCAACTGCAATCTCGAGTACATTAGCGCTGCGCCGACGACTGCTTCTAGCGGGCGAGCGTCGACGGCGCCGCCGGAATCGGATGTAGTAGTCGGCTGCGTGGACGTCGACGGCATCGCTGGTCGGCGCTGCGGCACGTTTTGCAGCGAATATGCAACTAGCTCGCAACCTGACCCTGGCTGCGGAGGTTACACCTTAATGATGATCGGGAGTGTCCGCTCCCGATCATCGACCCACCACTTCCTGCGTGCAAGACATCAGCGACAAGGTGGTTGGCATGCTCGCCTGTCACCGAGTGAACCTGTCCGGACAGCAGTCCAGACATCCCTGCGTCGCCAAGGATACCAATGGGGACTAAGAATCCCCTGATAACCGCCAGCGCTGCCCTGAGCGGGCAGCTGCCCCGCGCGCTAGTCCGCGTGGACGAGGGTGCCTACGTGTTCTCCCTGGAGGGCCTTGGTGATGTTGCCAGGGGTGAGGCCGTTGATGATCTGGATCTCCTTCTGGTGTTTGGCGTGTGCCATGAGCTGTAGCACCAGCCCGTCGACGGGCAGGGTGTCGAGTTTGCGGGCCAGCAGCGCACCGGCCCCGATCCGCGGGATGAGCTCGACTGGGCTGCCGTTGGTTGCCGCTGGATCGCTGGTGAATACGCCGTCGACGTCCTTGACGTAGATGAGCCGGGCAGCGCCGTAGGCATCGGCGAGCAGGAAGGCTCCGGTATCGGTGCGGTGCGGCGGGATCTTGCCGACCTCCGGAGGGAACTCGTAGATCCCGTAGGGCGGGTATCCGTTGGACACCGCAGCCCTGCTGGCGGCCAGATGCACGGCCAGCTGGTGCGCGATCGTCGCGTGTGACAGGTACGACACTCCTTGCTCGGCGAGCAACGCAGCGATGAGGTGCCCGTTCTGCTCGGCCTCGGCGGAGGCCAACGCGGCCAGCACACCAGTGGGCAGGCCGAGATCGAGCCCGACGCCCAGCACGTGACGGCCGCGGATGCCCGGGCCGGTGAGGATCAGCAGCCGTTGGTCTGGCAGTGCGGCACGCAGCTCATCAACGACCGGCACGACCGCGTCGCGGCCCTTGTCCATGATCGAGCGACCGCCGATCACGACCACGTTGAGCCACGGCAGCAACGGGATCACTGGCCGGTCCAGGGGCCGCACGAGTTCCCGGTCGAGCAAGGTCTGGCGCATCAACGGCGATGGCACATCCTTGGCTGCGAAGGACGACTCGGATTGCGGGAGGCTTTTCGTCATGACGTTCTCCAAAGTGGCTGACGGGGCGACGGCGGTCCGATTGCCGGCTCAGCCGGCAGCGCGGCAGCTCTCAGGCTGCCGAGATGATCGTGCCGACGTGCTCGCCGGCCAGCGCGCGCCTCAGTAAGCCGGGGCGCAGCCCGTTGATGATCTGGACCGACCGCACGTGGCGGGCACGGCGCATCAGCTCCAACACCGGGCGCTCGATAACGAGATCCGGCAGGTCGGCGGCGATCAACTCATCGACAGTGATCTCAGGAATCAGTTTGGCACTCGGATCGGTTTTCGGATTGGCCGTGTAGAGCCCATCCTCGTCTTTGACGTAAATCATATTGGCGCAGCCGTAAACTTCCGCCACTAGATAGCATCCGGCATCGGTGCGGTAGGGCGGTATCACTCCCTCGTTGGGCACGCGCTGCCACATATCGTAGGGCGGCATTCCCGAGAAGATCGCCGCACCGCACTCGGCCAGGTACAACGGTAGCGCACCGAACGCCGAACCGCCCACCACCGGCACCCCGTGGCGAGCCATCAGATACCCCAGCATCTGCGCGTTCTGGTCGGCGACCGCGGACCCGACATCGGTCAGTACACCGGTCGGCAGACCGAGCTCGGCCGCCAAAGAATAGAGGTGTCGAGCCCTGGTGCCGGCCCCGGTACCGATGAGGATCTGATGGCTACGCTTGACCGCCACCAACTCATCAACCACCGGATACACCGCTGCCCTACCACGGTCGATCAGGCTCTGACCACCGATTTTAATGACACTTACATCAGGCAGAATGGCGTAGTCAGGCGCCATATCACTTGCCCGCATGAGTTCCGGATCACTCAACGGCCGACTCATCAATAACGTTTCCAGCGAAGCTCTACTCGAGACGTCTGTTGTCATGTGACCCTCCCCGTATTACCCGGACTGATCACTGACTTTAGACGCGATAGCGCGCGCTGGGCAGAGTGCGCCGGCGCAGCGGTCTTCGAAGCTGCGGAGATGGTGGGGCTCAATGCACCGCGCGGGCGGGGGCAGGGTATCGGCGTGATCCGCTACCCGGGCGTTGTCATCCAGACGAGTGGTCTTTGCGTTAACGTGGGTTGTGCGGCCCCCACAACCCCCAGGCGGCCGCACAACCCTCCCCCCGCGCGCAGATGGTCGCACATAGATCGTTTCCGCACAAGAACCATATTAACGAGGGAGACCCCCGATTCGCGGCCCATCAACCCGTTTAGATCCGCCACTGCGCATCTCTGAGCTACGCCCCCGGCAGCTGCGGGCTTCACCGAGAGGCAAGCTCTCAGTTACGCCTACTGATCTGTCTTGACTCCGCTTCTGCGGCTAGGCTGACGCAATGCCCGTGTTTCGGATCGGTGAGGCAGCCCGCCTGCTCGGGGTAAGCGATGACACGCTGAGGCGCTGGGCCGACGCCGGCCGCTTCGCCTCCACGACCACCGAGTCGGGCCGGCGGGGAGTGGACGGCGCTGAGCTTGCCCGGTTCGCCACCTCGCTGGCCGCGGACACCGAGGGAGCCGTACCGCACCTGCCTGCCTCCGCGCGTAACCAGTTACCCGGCCTGGTCACCCGGGTCGTCCGGGACCAGGTGATGGCCAAGGTCGAGATGCAGGTGGGACCGCACCGGATCGTGTCGCTGATGTCCGCCGAGGCAGTGGACGAACTCGGGCTAGAGCCCGGCGTACTGGCTGTGGCCTCGGTGAAGTCCACCAGCGTCGTCGTCACGCTGCCGCAGCCACCCCGCGACGGCCTGACCAGGGCAAGCTCGGCAAAGCAGCAGTCAAAGGCTTAGAGGAGACAAACCTATGCGGGTTGCAAGTGTTGTCGGGGTACTGACCGCGATGCTGGTCGCGGTAGCGGCGTGCGGTGGTTCGAGCACCGGTACCACGCCCAGCACATCGGCCGGACCGAAGGGTCCGGTGAAGGTGCTTTACGCCGGCTCGCTCGTCAACCTGATGGAACACAGCCTCGGGCCGAAGTTCGAGCAGGCCAGCGGGGACACCTTTCAGGGTTTCAGCGCCGGTTCCAGCGCGCTGGCGTCACAGATCAAGGGCAAAGTGCGCCAAGGTGACGTGTTCATCAGCGCCAGCCCATCGGTCAACAATGACCTGCAGGGGCCAGCCAACGGCAACTGGGTGCCTTGGTACGTCAAATTCGCCTCGGCCCCACTGGTGATCGGCTACAACCCGAACTCGAAGTTCGCTGCCGACCTGAAGTCCAAGCCGTGGTACCAGGTGATCACAGAGCCCGGCTTCAAGCTGGGCAGCACCGATCCCGCGGTCGACCCCAAGGGCAAGCTCGCCCAGCAGGCGCTCACCGACGGCGCCAAGATCTACAACGACCCAGGGCTGCCGGCCGCCGCGCAAAGGAACATCACCGTGCTGCCGGAGACCGAGCTGGTCGGTCGGTTGGAGTCGGGCCAACTCGACGCCGGCTTCTTCTACAGCAGCGAGGCGGGCGAGCAGAAGATCCAGACCGCCAGCCTCGATCAGGTGCACCTGGCCGCGACCTACACCGTGGCCGTGTTGAACATGGCCCCGGACCCCGCACCAGCCGCGGACTTCGTGCAGTACCTGGTCTCCAGTGCAGGCCAGGAGCTGTTGAAGCAGGACGGCCTGACGGTACTGCCGCTGACCCTCTACGGTGACCCGGCCGCGGTGCCACCAGCGCTGAAGTCGACGCTGCCGACGACGGCGAGCGCCCCACCCACGCCTACCACGACGACAGCGCCTGGCGGCCGGTGACCGCCAGGCCAGCCGGGGGGGCGGCGCTGATATTCCGTACCCCGCTGCCGTGGCTGGCCGGGCTGCTGACGCTATACCTGCTGGT
>JAVXWL010000131.1:0-6039 GCA_032230565.1 Pseudonocardiales bacterium
TGAATCGGCACGGCGCCCTCGGCGCAACCAAGGTCGATCACGCTGCGGTGCTCCTGCCAGGGAAACTTCGCCGCGATCGCTCTCGCTGTGTCGGCGCTGATTGCGCTCATCGCGCGGGCGAACTGCGACAGCTTCACCGGGTCGGGGTAAATCACCTCGAACATGTTCTTGCCGCCGGCACAGAACCGCCGCTACGCGACCGCCTACGGCGGACCTGGACCCACCACACGACGGCTGAGCCCGGCCCTATATCGGGTGAGGGGGTGGCCCGGCGATCAGGTCACTACCAGACATATCCCCAGTTCGGTAACCGTGCGGAAAGGTCGTGATGAATCAAACGACGCAAGCCCAGCGTGCAGCGACAGGTTCCCCGCAGCGGTGGCCGTGGTCTGGGCTCCACTGGGGAGAAGGTCGCCGAGCCGGAGGCCCGGGACCGGCCCGCTGAACCATGTTGCCTGGTGCTGCCTGGGTGTTAGTACGTGGCTGTCTCTGCCTCTTCGACGATGGTTGGAGGTGCTGGCAGCTTTCCGCTGCGTGGATCGTCCAATGCGCCCGAGCCCATCAAACGCTCGCGGAAGGACTTGGCTTCCTCGGCGGAGGCGAATTCGACCTGCACGATCACTTCGTTGGGATTGTCGATACCACGGTATAGGCGATATCCCTTCGCGGCCTGCTTGCGTCCTGCGGGGTCTGTATCGAAGAGCTCCCGCTTCCAAGTATCAAAGTCAGGCGTTTCAGCTCGAAGCATGACGTATGGCATGAGAATTTTCCTGTACTTGACGTGGAGGCGTTGGGTTTACGCGACCGTCACTTCCATACACCATTTTCGGCTTCGGCGTCAAGGGGAAAACTGGTGTTGCCAGCCCTAAACCCAATTTACCATAATTGGAGTCCTACCTGGCGACCCCTTGTAGCTAAAAGGCGACTCCTCGTGACCATTATTGACGAGTAGTAATCAAACTATGACTCTTCGCATTCGCGGTAAACCAGTATCGCCGGCCGCCGATTTCCTCGGTTGCTGCTCCTTCCGGCGTATCTCGGTATTGCTGAGCTGCCGCGCCGTCTCGAACAGGACGATCTTCACCGAGCCGGTGAGAGCAGCGCTCCGGGACCCCTTGTATTTGCACACAGGGCCGCGTCCTCCTGCGCGGGTCCGACGGACAACCCGGCGGCTTCTGCCGCTTCGATAACGCTCACCGCGGTAGTTGAGTCAAAGGGCGCCTTCCTGTCACCCAAGGTGCGGGGCCAGCGGTACCGGGCGCCGTTGCGCTGCGGTGCGGCGCCGCCGGACCGAGGAGGGGCCGGTACCTGGCGGACCTCTCCGGGCTGGTGCAGATCGACAAACCAGTGCCTCCGGCGAGCCTCGCTCCGAGATGGTCCTCGCGCCGGCCGTAGAGTGGTGGGCACCGGGGTGGCGTCTGTAGTCCGTCCGGCAGAGCGAAAAGATCGCGGCAGATTTCCGTCTTCCGTCAGCCACCATCGCACGGCCGTGGCAATCAGGATGCGCAGCCCACGGTTCACCGGAACACCGGTAACCCGGGGTGGATGGTGATCCGATCGCTGGTCTACTACGCGAGCGTGAGAATCCGGTCGACTGTGGTCTGGGAGAACGACTCGGCGGCCATGTCGTCCGGGCCGATAAGTGGGACGAGCTTGGGAGCGGCGAGCAGGGAATCGGTTTGGAAGGCGGCGTTGTAGGTCCGACGACGGGCCGCGCCGGCCGCGGTGAATGTGGCCTCGAGATCAGTAGTTACCTGGGCGGTCACTCGCAGGCGGCGCATCCGTTCGCGACGTTCTTCACCGTAACCTGCAAAGGCCGCCGTCGACCAATCCGACCCGCTACGCAGGATGTCAGTCACGATTCGTACGTCGCGCAGCGCGATGGACAGCCCCTGACCGATGATTGGATCGTTCCACCCGGCGGCGTCACCAATGAGCACCACCCCGGGTGCGTAGGGTTGGTCGACCCAGGTGTCGTTCATCGGGTAAAACGCGCATGGTCTCACCGGATGGGCGGTACCGAACATCTCGCTGCCCGGAATGCACCCAAATCCAAAGGCGTCCAGGAACTTTTCCTGTCGGTCGGGGCCGGTGAAGCGGCCCTTCTGCGCGATGTCGTGCAACAGGTACAGCCGCGCCCGCCCGTTTGCGCGCGGGAAGACGAAGTAGCGCAGGTCACCCTCGGTACCCAGCGAGAACCGGTGAGCCGGCCAGTCGTGCAGACCATCCACCAGCATCCCACCACACATTGTGCGCGGTGTGGTCTGGTGCAGGTCGATGCCAAGCTGGTGGCGCACCGTGGACTTCCTGCCGTCGGCGCCAACCACCAGCCGGCAGCGCAGCTCGTAAATAACGTCGTCATGCTTATAGCGCACCACGGGTGCATCCCCTGGCTCGATCTCAACGTCACCGACGCCGCGGACCACAGTGGCGCCGGCTTTCGCGGCGCTTTGGGCGAGTGCCTCGCAGGCCTCCGGGTGCCCAATGTCAAGTGCGCCCGCGACACCGGGCAGCATCTGGTCCAGTGGCGGGACGGCCGCCTCGGCCTGTGTCGGGTCGGTGACCTCGTCGTAGGGAACGACCTGTGTGACATAGGAGCCGCCGGCACCCAGCAGTGCCTTCTCCAAGTCAAGCCGGAGCAGCTCGGCCACGCCCCAGCAGGCCATCCATTCACCGCGCACCTTGTCGCGGTAAGCGGTCTGGCGTTCGAGGACGACGACTTGGTAGCCGTCCCTGGCCAGCACGGTAGCCAACGACGATCCAGCGATTCCGCCACCTATCACAACCACATCAGCTGATCCGCTCATTGTCGCTTGTCCTCCATCCACCGGGCGGCCACGGATTTGCGCCTCGGTGTTCCCCGGTTGTCACTAGAAAAGAGTGGCAGGCTTCTGCATCAGATACATCACCTTGTCATTTTCTAGGTTGTGATTGCGCTGCGTAGCCAGGCCGTGACTAATTTCGACGTTGGTTGGTCCCCTTAGCTGAGCGGAGCCGAAGATTCGCCATTGATCACGAATGCATACAGGCCGCCCGGCCCCCAGGCACTAGTAGATGCGTCCGTCGACATGCACGAGCAGCTCTCCAGCAAGCACGCACCGTGGCCAGCTCGCCAGCCAAAAGAATTCGCTTCGTAGTTATTGCCTCAGGACTCTACGGTTCACCGGCATGGACCATCTGGAGCAGCTCGACCGCGCGAGGTCGGAATTCGCGCGGGGGTTGACCGACGTCCGCACTGAGCACTTGACGCTGCCGACGCCATGTTCGAAGTGGACAGCGCGACAACTGCTGGTACACGTCATCGGCGGAGATTACGCCTACATTGATCTTCTCCACGGCAGTAGCGCTGACCAGTTCGTTCGCTTCTGGACATCTTCGACATCGGTAATAACCCGCTGGAACAGTTTCAGCGCAGCGCAGCCGAGGTGATCACCGCGTTCAGGGAGCCGGGCGCCTTGGAGCGCACCGTCGCGCACCCTATGCGAAACCTGCCCGGCAGCGAACTGCTGAGCATGCGAGTCGGTGAGTGGACCATCCATAGCTGGGACCTCGCCCGCGCACTTGACCTCGATGACTCGCTGGATACCGAACTCTTCGAATTGATCGACGCACGCCTGGCACCGCATGCTGATTCCCTGGCAAGCAGTGGATACTTCCAGCCTCCCGCAGGGCTTCCTGACACCGCACCTAACCAAGACAAACTGCTCGACCTCCTCGGACGCCGGCCGTGACATCGCTGCACGGGATCCCAAGTTGATCAGCGAGGGTGCACGTTGCTGCCTTGTTCGGCCAAACGTGAGCACCGGTGGTCAGAAACCGTGCGCTGCGCGCAGGGCGCCAGGCTGCCCCCGCGTGACCGCAGTTTGACCGCAACGAGAAGCACCGTGCCGCACTCGAACACCACCCGGCGAACGCCGCAAGCCCACGTCGCGCGGTCCGATCAGGGACCTGCCTGCATCTGTTAATCGCAGGGTCGTCGCCTCTATCGCCGACCGCGGCCGGGTAGACCGGGGAGTAGGAAGCGGGCTTGGTAACGACGGCGGTAACGAGACGCTGCGCAACCAAGTACATCGGCTGAGACAGAATGGACGACCCAGCGACAGCAGTCCTACTGATCAGCGCGAATGCATTCAGTCCGGACAGGTGAGACGACCCTGGGACTGCTCATAACCCAGAGGTTGTAGGTTCGAATCCTACCCCCGCTATCAGGCAAACAGCTCCCAGGAGATCGTCTTGGGGGCTGTTTGGGGTGTTTGGGTCGCTACTTGTGACCAACGCTCTGGTCACACGCGCTGAGCGGCTTCCACCCAGGATGCTGACTGACCGGGTGTTGTTTGCCCTCGGTGCGGTGGTGACGATGCGTCGCTGCGACGAAGACTCGCACACTGATCAGGCCCGCGCCGAGCGCCCGGGTGGACATCTCATCCGCGATGCCGGCCGACGACGGCCAGCACCCGCACATCAGTGGGGCGACCCTGGTGCGGGCCACCCCCGGCACCCGGAGTGGGTTTTGGCAGGGCGCGGCCACCAGCTTCCTGGTGCTGTTTGTGGCCGAGTTCGGGGACCTAACCCAGATCGCCACCGTCAACCTCGCCGCCAGGTACCACGACCCGCTCAGCGTCGGTGCCGTGCTCGGACTGTGGGCCGTAGGTACCCTGGCCATCACCGGTGGCCAGCAACTGCTGCGTCTAATTCCCCTCACCTGGATCGTGCGAATCGCCGCCGCCGTCATGACCATCCTGGCCGTGCTCAGCCTGCTCAACGCCATCACCGGCTGACTCCACCCGCTTAGCCCGAAAATACCTGTTCTAGAGAGATCATCGCGCTTTTCTAGAGGCATATTCGGCAGCACAACGCCCGGTGAGGGCGGCATGGTCGGGATCCTCTCCGTCGCTAGCACCTGCGTAAACGGCATCTCTCGGGTGAAGATCGGGCCTTTGGGCACCCATTCGGCACAGCCCGCACGCCCCAGGGGCTTGCTTGAGCCGTGTGCGACGACGAGTCGCATGCACGGTGTGCGCCGTGAGGCGCGGGGGTTTAACGCCTGTGAGCGATTAGTTACGTGGATCCAACGTTGGCGTAACTCTAGCTAGCCAGGGGTCCAATACGGTCATTCTGGCAGGCATCTGTCTGTCTCCGATAACTGAAGTGACTGGGAGAGCTATGACAGCGACAGAGTTCAAGCGGACTGAAGAGGACATGCTCGACTACCTCGACAATGCTGCGATCGGGCTGCACTGGGTAGATGGTAACGCCATGATCCTCTGGGCCAACCCATCCGATTACGAGCCTCTCGGATACACTGCTGATGAGTACATCGGGCACAACATCACGGAATTCCACGCCGAGCCTGACGTCATCAACGACATCCTGGTTCGTCTCCTCGGGGGCGAGACCCTGTACAACTACAAGGCCAAGCTCCTGTGCAAGGATGGCTCCACGCTCAGCGTCCTCATCGCCTCAAGCGGTCTCTTTGATGAGGAGAAAAACTTCATCCACACCCGCTGTTTCACCATCAAAGACCCGGCGGCGTAGGCGCCCTGAACGAACGCTCTGTACCTACCGGGGAAACGGGCCGGTAATTCCTGGTTTTCTTGTGGGACGAGCTCGTCTCGACAGGGACCGGGCCTGTTTCCTGCTTAGAGGTAACGGAATGTGACAACGAAGCCTCTTCCTCGCCCTTGATTCACGCTGGTAACCATCGGCGTGACACAACGCGAACTGCGCTGTAACGAGCGGTCGGAACAGTCGTCGTTGTCCTGGGCCCAGGACGCTTCTCGTGCCGAATTCCTGACGACCGTGGAGAGATCGTGACCATCAATTTCACCATGTCCGACGAGCAGAAGAAGCTCCAGTACGATGTCCGCGCGTTCGCGGAGAACGTACTGGCCCCGGTCGTGCCGGAGGCCGACAGCGAGCCCGACCCGCTGAAGGCCTTCGCTATGACCAAGCCCGCCTATATCGAGTCCTACAAGGCCGGCATCGCAATGTGCATGCTGCCCAAGGAGTATGGCGGTGGCGGCGTGTCATGCGTCGACC
>JAVXWL010000153.1:0-12899 GCA_032230565.1 Pseudonocardiales bacterium
AGTATCCAGCCGCGGGTGTGCTGTCCATCGTCAGCGGCATTCCCGGTGTGCCAGCCCGTGGTCATGGCTGTATCTCCCAGTGGATCGGTGGCAGGTTCATACGGTTCCCGCCAATCTGTGAGAGACGGTGCAGCGGTCCGCGCAGCCACCGCGCCACCTCCTGCGGCGAGCGCAGCTGCACGACGTCCAACCCCGGCTGGCTCACCGCCAGGCGCCGCACCTGGCGGGCCACCTCGCGATGCGTCCGCCAGACCCAGCGCACGATGTGGTCGCGGTCGCGCAGTACGTCCGACAGCGGGGGCTCGACATTGCCGTTCCAGAGGATCTCCCGCCGTACGGCCCGGCGCACTGTGCGCCGGATCACCCGCGACATCACCAGCCACAGCGGCAGGTCGAGCCAGACCACCAGGTCCGCGCGGGCGGTCAGCAACGGCCGGACCTCGTCGTACTGCCATTCGGTGACCCACGCCGGCATCGCCGCCCAGCGGCGCACGTCCGGCACGAAGTCCGGTCGCACGCTCCACTTCGGGCCGTGGTGCAGGGCGTCCAGCTCGAAGTGATCGGTGCCGAGCTCGGCGGCGATCCGCCGGGCCAGGGTGGTCTTGCCCGACCCCGACGTGCCGGCCACGACCACCCGGCACGGGCGCCGGGGCAGCTGCTGCGACGCACCCAGCCACGGCATCCCCGAAGTATCGCCTACCGGCGGTCCGGCGGGTGCGAGCGTACTGGTGGCCACCGCAGGCTTCGGGGGCAAGGAACATTCCGGCAGGATCCGGCGCTAGCTGTAGCGACTCCAGCAGGTCCGCCGTGATTGATCACCAGTACGGTTGGGATGTTCGTTAGGCGTCGGTGGCGAGGAGCGCGAGGGCGCGTTCGCGGTCTTCGTCGTTGGTTGGGTGTAAACCTTCAGCGTGCCCTGCTGGTTAAGCGCGGTGATGATGGCCCGGGCGGAGCGGTCAGACAGCCGCGCGCCGCGTCGGTTGAGCAGTAACGCCGCTGACTGCCCGGCGCCGGACCATGTTGGGCGTTGGTCCAACCACCCAACCAGGGCGTTGCCCAGCTCGGGGCGGACCCGGACTGGAAGACCCCAGTGATCGGCTCTCGTGCTCTATTACCCGGGCCTCGACAAGCATTATCCCGGGTAATACGGCGCACCGTGGCGCCGATCTGCACCGGCCTAGGGCACCTGGGCGCCCAGCACGTGGGTCCACCGCTGGTTGTCAGCCGCAGGTCCCTGACACGGACGGTAGCCGTGCTGGTGCTGTCTTGCAGGCACGGTGGCCATTACCACTGGCCTTGACCTTCCGGGCGCTTTCAATGAATCGAGCGATGGCCTCGTCGAGTTCCTTACTGCTTGACTCGAAAGATTCAATTTCAGAGTTGATTCCGTCGAGGTCACACCATGGCGGCAGGCGAATTCTACGGTGGATCGCGTCAGCCGCCTGACACACACGCCCCAAGTCCGGTCTTTGGGTCGGATATGGCCACGATCGCTCGAACCATACCGGGGATTCAGCTGAAGTTCAGATGGTGGGCCGCCGGCGGCGACCTACCGTTTGTCGAGGGCATTGCACCTCTAGCACTGAGGCCAAGTTCGGACGGGCTCCACGCCGAGAAGTGTCAAGGGCGTGGTTAGGTATCCACCACTCAACGTGTGGAACGCGCGACTGTCGACAGTATTCGAGCTCTTACTCCGAGCGTGGTAGTAGCGATCGACTTGGATTCCGCCTTGCTTCAAGGCGAAGGTGCTGTGTTCGACGAGCTGGCACTTCGCCTCGATTTCCGCAACCGGAGTGAGTACGTCCGAGCTCTGATCGACGAGTCGAAGGCCGCCAACGGCCTGACCAACGAGGGAAGTCAGCGAAGCCTCATAGGTCTACAAAAAGCAATGTGGGCCGGCCCGGGAAGCCAGCCCTCGCCATCGATCCATGAGCCAAAGAGCATCACCGAATCCGACATTAGCCCAACCTGGAGATCACCACCCCTGTTCTTCGCCTGATTTCCGAAGCGGCGCCGGGTTCGGGCGAAGCCCGACTATTCAAATGGATCGGGGAAGCGGCTAGAGTGTGACGCTTTGTCGCTGAGGGTTTCCATCCTTCCGGCCGGTTCCAGGTCGTACCCTCCGAGTTCGGAGATCGACGCCTGGACGGTGGGATCACGCAGCGTCGTGATGAGCGGTCGGGCAGCTCCGAGGGCATCTGCGCTGAGGGCGATGTCGTAGGGCTCACAGGTCACCGGGATGAAACATAGGTTCAAATCGTTGGCCGCGGCGCGCACACCCAGCCCCACGTCGGCGATGCCGGAGGCTACCGCGAGGGCGACCTCCAGTTGTGAGCTAAATGCGGGGCTCTTGACGTCTTCGGGGGCGATTCCGGTGGATATACCCAGCTGGTCGAGCAGGGCACGGGTGCCGGTGCCGACTTCGCGTTTGGCGACCCGGAGCCTGGCGAGGGCGGCGATGGTGGTGGCGCCTCGCGGGTTACCGGGTGCGACGAGCAGACCCTGTTCTCGTCGCCAAAGGCGAAGGAGGTAGGGGCGGCGGTGACGGAGCAGGGCGCGAGCGAAGGGCGCGTTTCCGGTCGGACGGCCGAGGTGAATCGGGTGGTGTCCTGGGTGACTGCCCGCGAGCGGGGGATTCGAGTAGTCACCGGCTCGGCGGGCACCGGTAAATCGGCGATTGTGGGCCGGGTGGTGAGCCTGTCTGATTCCGCGGAGCGAACCGGATGAACACTGCGGGCCCGGCAGGCAGCTTCCCGTGCTGGCCGTCGCGGGGATCCAGCGGGGGTCACCTCAGGCGCTGATCTCGTAGAGGATGTTGAACGGGTTGTCCAACGGGACTCGGCGCACGGCGGAGAAGCCGGCCTGGGCGCACAGCTCGCGGGCGACCTTTTCGTTGAAGCCGCAGGTGCCCAAGCCCGCGCCGTTTTCTGCTAGCGAGACGGTCATGCAGTAGAGCACGGAGAAGCCGTAGAACAGCGCGCCGAGCGGACCGGTGTTGTCGGCCAGTTGGTGGGAGGCGTTGATGTCCAGGCAGACGTAGCGGCCGCCGGGGCTCAGCGCAGCGCGGATGGCGCGCAGCAGGCCGCGTGGGTCAACCGCATCGTGCACCACGTCGAAGGTGGTGATTACGTCGTAGCTGGCCGGCAGGCCAGCTACGACGTCGCGGCACTCGAAGTGCACCCGGTCAGCAACATGGGACACCTGGGCGTGCGTCCGGGCTGCGTGCAGGGACGGCTCGTGGATGTCGTAGCCGACGTAGCGGGAGGCTGGGAAGGCTTGAGCGAGTGTGACCAGCGCTCGGCCCTGGCCGCAGCCAACGTCGGCGAGGTCGCAGCCGCGTTCCAGGGCGGCCTCCACCTCGGGCATGGCGGAGATCCATTGCTGCAGCAGCAGGTTGTTGAACCAGCTACTGGTGAACCGGGACAATCCGGCGAAGAAATCCGGGCCGTAGGTGTCGGGTGAGACGCCGCCGCCGCGCCGGAAAACCTCGATCAGCGGTTGGATGGCGGGTAGCAGTCCGAGCATCTCTTGGTGCACGCCGCCGAAGAACATCGGTCCGCCTTCGTCGGCTAGCGCCGGGAGGTGCGCGGGGGGCAGGGTGAATCGGTCGTCGTCCGGGTCGTGGCTCAGGTAGCCGTGAGCGGTCATCGCGCAGGCCCACTCGCGGGCGTAGCGCTCGTTGACGCTGGCCCGCTCGGCCAGCTCGCCGCTGGTGGCCGGCCCCTGGGCCAGACACTGCCAGAGGTTCAGCCGGTCGCCGATCATGGCCAGGGTGGTCATCAGCCAGGCGCTGGAGTCAGTGAGCACCTTGCCCACGAATGCCTCGACGTCGGCCTGGTCGGGGGGAGCTTGGGTGGTGGTCATGATCGTTCCTCCGTGGTGATCGACTCGTGTCTCGGACGGTAGGTGCGAGTCGTTGCGGAGCCCTTGCCGTGGATTGCGAAACCACTGCGGTGAGGTGGTGATGTGGGCCTATCGCCGGTACTGCCCGGTCTGGGACACTGCAACGTGGTCGAGTGCCGTGTCACGCTCCTCGGCCGGGTGAGGATTTCGGCCGGTGACGTGGTGGTGGACGAGCCCGCGCTGCCCGGTCGGCAGGGTCGGCTGGTCCTCGCGTACCTGGTGTGCCACCGGGACCGGCCGGTGTCGCATGCCGAGCTGGCTGAGGTGCTGTGGCCCGGGAACTCACCGCGCGCGTGGGAGGCGGCGCTGTCCAGCGTGGTCAGCCGGTTGCGGGCAGTGTTGCCGGGCGAGGCGGTGATCGCCGGCGGGCCGGGTCGCTACCAATTCCTTGCGCCTTCGGGCAGTTGGGTGGACGTCGAGCAGGTGGCGGAGCAGCTGGCGAGGGCACAGCGCGCGTCGGCAGCAGGGGACGCCACTGGCGCACAGCGCAGCGCTGGGCGCGCCGTCGGGCTGGCGCGAGCGCCGCTACTGTCGGGGCTAGACGGCGAGTGGCTGGATCGGCAACGGGAGCTGCTCCGCGGCCACCTGATCAGCGGGCTGGAAGTGCTGGCGCGCTACGACGAACCGGCGGCCGCGGTGCGTCATGCCGAGGAGGTGCTCACGCTTGAGCCGTTCCGGGAATCGGCCCACCGGCTGCTGATCGAGGCGCACCTGGCCGCGGGCAACCGGGCACAGGCGCTGCGCGCCTACGAGCGCTGCCGGGAGGTACTCGCCGACGCGCTGGGTGTGGACCCGTCGCCACGGACCGAGCAGTGTTACCTGCGCGCACTGCGACTTGGCCCGACAGCCACCACGGGCCAGCTGCCGCTGCCCGCGGTGCTGGCCCGCCCGGAGCGGGGCCGGTTCGTTGGCCGTGACGTCGAGCTGGGTCGGCTACGCCAGCTGCTCACCGAGCGCAGGCACCTCGCCCTGGTCACCGGCGAGCCCGGCATCGGCAAAACCCGGCTTGCCTTCCAATATGCCCAGGCCGCCCACGCCGCCGGGGCAAGTGTCCTGTGCGGACGGTGCGACGAAGAGCGAATCACTCCGTACCAGCCGTTTGTGCAGGCGCTGCGGCAGCTGATCGCCAGCCAGCCGCCGGACGTGGTGGCCGCGCTGACCGGGCTGTGGGCTTCCGATCTGGCCCGGCTGCTACCGGAGCTGGCCGAGCGCCTGCAGGATCTGCCGGCCCCGATCGCCGCCGAGCCGGACACCCAGCGCTACCGATTGTTCGAAGGCGTCGCCGCCACGCTAGACGCCCAAGCGCGGCGTGCCCCGCTGCTGCTGCTGATCGACGACCTGCAGTGGGCCGACCGGCCCACCCTGTTGCTGCTGGGTCACCTGCTGCGCTCCACGGAGTCCGTCACCTTGCTGGTGGTGGCGACCTGCCGCGACGGTGAGGTGGCCGCCGAGCATCCGCTGACCGCCTTGCTGGCCGATCTACACCGCGACGAGCTGGTCACCCGGCTGCCATTGGGCAGCCTGACCGTGGCCGAGGTCAGCGACATGCTGGAGAATCGACCGGATCTCGCGGCGGGTATCCACCGGCTGACCGCGGGCAACCCGTTCTTCATCCGCCAACTGGTGCGCCACCTGGATGAGACCGGGGAAGAGCTGGACAGTGCCGGTGTGCCGGCTGGGGTCACCGACGTGGTGCGCCGCCGGTTGTCGCTGTTGGACGCGGCCGGGCAGCAGAGCTTGATCATCGCCTCGGTGATCGGCCGCTGGTTCGAGCTGCCCGTGGTAGCGCGGACTGCCGGCTTGGCTGAACCGGATGTGTTGCGCGCGCTGGAGCAGGCGGCTGCGGCGCGGCTGGTGGCAGAGGCGCCGGATGGCCGGTTCAGCTTCGTTCACGACCTGGTGCGCAAGGCGGTCTATGACCAGCTCGGCCCGAGCCGGCGTGCCCGGCTGCACCGCTGGATCGGCGAGGCGCTTGAGTCGCTGGCGCCGGAGTCGGTCGGCGAGCTGGCCGGGCACTTCTGCGCGGCACGTGATCCGGCCGTGGCGGAGAAGGCGGTGGACTACGCGTTGCATGCGGCTGCCGCGGCCACCGTGCAGCTTGGTTATGAGGAGGCCGCCGGGCACTGCGAGGCCGCCCTGGAGTTGGCCGGGGATCGGCGTGGCGAGGTGGCTCTGGCGTTGGGCGAGGCCAGGGCCAAGGCTGGCGATCCCCGGGCACAGCAGGCGTTCCTGGACGCGGCGCAAACGGCCCGCGTCGCCGGCGCCGCGGAGCTGCTGGCTCGCGCCGCCCTCGGCCTGTCCGTGACCTGGGGCTGGACCGGTGTGGTGGACTCTGACCGGACCCACCTGCTGGAGCAGGCACTCACCGCGATCGGCCCGCAGGACAGCAGATTGCGCGCCCGGCTGCTCGCCCGTCTGGCCAGCGAGTTGTATTTCGAACCCGAGCTGGCCCGGCGCGACGCGCTATCTGCCGAGGCCGTCGAGGTCGCTCGGCGGCTGGACGACCCGGCCACCCTCGGTCGCTGCCTGGACGCCCGGATCTATGCCATCTGGGGACCCGGCGGAGCCGAGGAACGCCTCCAGGCCGCGCAGGAAATCGTGCGCCTGGCCAAGACGGCGGATGACCCTGAGCTCGCGCTGTCCGGGCACGCCTGGGGGATCACCGCGACCACCGCGCTCGGCGACATCCCGGCGCTCGACGCCCAGCTCGTGGCCTACGCCACGCTGGCCGACTGGCTGCGCCAACCTCGCTACCAGTGGTATGTCCGGAGCCGCCGGGCCATGCGCGCGGCGCTGGCCGGCGAGTTTGACGCGGCAATGCGGTGCGCGCATGAGGGCTGGACCATCGCCCGGCAAGCCTCAGAGCCAGATGCGGACAACGTCTACAGCCAAAGGTTGATGGTGTGGTTTGAGCGCCCCGGTCCGGCCGCAGTGACCGAGCTCAACGCTCAGCTCGCCACCTTGGAGGCGGGCCTGCCACCGGACGCCGACGTGATCGACGGGGTCCGGGCCTACGCGGTGCTGATCCACGCGCTGCTTGGCGAGGAGCTAACGGCCCGATCCCAGCTGGGCCACCTCACACCCGAGCGACTCCGTCGCAAGCACCGCGACTTCGAATGGACCAACACCATGATCGCGACGGCCTGGGCATCGGTGCGTCTCGGGGCGGTGGCCCAGATGGAAACCATCGCCGAGCTGCTCGCCCCGTATGCCCGCTACGGCGCAATAGACGCCGGCGCAGTCATGTTCCTCGGCTCGACCGCCTACACCCTCGGCATGCTTGCCACCACGCTGGGGTGCTTCAATGAGGCCGAGGCCTACCTCGACCAGGCACTCGCCTTCCACCAGAACATGGGCGCCACCCCCTGGATCGCCCGGACCCGCTTTGAACAGGGCCGCCTGGCGATCAGGCGTGGCTGCGGCGCAGACGCCGACGTCCCACTCGCCGAAGCAGGCCGAATTGCCGAGCGGCTGGACATGCGCGCCCTGATTGCCGACCTCGCCGCGCTGACCCGGGCTTGACGAGACTCGACTGCGCGAAGGTGCCGGTCTTGACTGCGGATATGGCCGAGCGGGGGCCGCCTCGGGTCCGCCTGCCTGGGGGTCTCGCGGTCGACGGCGTCACGGCGATGGTGCTGGCAGCCGCAAGGCACGCACGGTGGTGAAGCTGCTCGCGCTGGCCCGGGGGCGCCAGTTGCGGTGGATGCGCTGTGGCTCGCTGGTGAACTGCCGGCCCGGCCAGTCGAGCCAGTTGCAGTGCTGGTCAGCCGGTTGCGGCATGTGCTGGGCGCTCGCCGGGTGGTTGGCAGCGACGCTGGTTATGCACTGCACGTTGACTGGCTCGATGTGGCGGCGCTGGAGGAACTTGCTGACGAGGCGAGCTGGCAGGTAAGGCGATGGACGCTGAGCCGTACGACGAGGAGGCGCGCTGCGGCTGCTGAGGGCGGCCACTGCGGCGGTGGGGCTGCCTTCATCGGCTCGCTGAGCCCCAGCAACCTCGTGCACGGCCTGGGCTAACCCAACGCGCCCTGCCGACCGGCATCGGACAGCACCCTCGCACGGCTGGGGTGCGTTCGAGTCCCTGGGCAATTCCAGGACTTGCCTGTACGGCTCATTCTCGGTGCGGCGCGGGTGGAGGTGGCCGGTTGGTAGCCTCGGCACGCCCTTGCGGTTCCTACATGATCCGTTTCTAAGTGACCGCTTTTGCTGGTTTCGCTCACCAGTGACCTTTGTTAAGCCAGGTCAGCACAGCGTTAGGGTCATTCCGCCTTGTAAGCGGTAGGTTAGGGGTGCAAGCCCCCGCGTCGGCTCTGACTAGCACTTATGGCGCAAGTGGCGGCCGTGGATTAATGGCACAGCGCTCCATTAGCAGTCAACGAGGCTTATTCAGCGATCTTGATCGATGACCGATCGTTGCTGCTCAGCAGACATCTCACAAGATCAATAACGTCGTCCTGAATAAGCCTCAACGTATCCTCATGAGAGGACGTGTAGCAGCCCGCTTGACCTGGTGGTTGCCTCGTTGCCCGGTTTCTGCGCCGGGCGAACCGTTCCCACGACGGTCGCCGTCGACACCGACGCGACCGGCAAGCTGGTCGACTGGCTGGCGCGCGCTGGATGACAACCGGGCACCCATCCGGGTCGGCGTTTGCCAGGCGTGAATCTGGCACGGGGCGATCAACGCACCGAATACCATTACGGTCAAGATCAGTCTACATGTACTATATGGTGCACATGCTCCACTGCGGCGCGTCAGGCCGTACACGCCTCGGCACATGAGCTCGTACGCGGACACCCCCGAGGGCCGTTTCGACTCGCTGGGGGGCTCATACGTCGTCAACTTCAGCGTCTGGTCGCCTCGGGTCTGCGCCGCCCGGAAGAGTTGGTCGAATCCAAGACACCTGACGGCCAGGCGCCCACACAGCTCAGGCGTGACCCTTGGGTATCGAACTCGAAGGTCGAGGGGCCACTCGGCCGTTCGAGCTTGTCGCGGTTAGCGGCGTCGGGGGCGTTTCCGTTGACCGATTTGAACCCGCGACCTGGACGGTCCGCGGCCCGGCTTCATGGTCACGCCCAGGACGTCTTCGAGCACGAGGGTCAGGGAGCTTCGGAGCGGTGCAGCGGGTTGGCGGCCCAGACGTTTTCGAAGGGAACGCCAGCGGTGCGGTAGACGCGGCGAACGGCTTCGGCATTCTCGGCTTCGTAGACGCAGACGCAGCGGGTGCCGTCGCTGGCGATGTAGGAGCTGAGCCAGGTGACGTCGTAGACGGGTAGGCAGG
Organism: Pseudonocardiales bacterium; assembly: GCA_032230565.1. Taxonomy (GTDB): domain Bacteria; phylum Actinomycetota; class Actinomycetes; order Mycobacteriales; family Pseudonocardiaceae. The sequence goes on from JAVXWL010000153.1 coordinate 9,183, forward strand.
GTGAGACTTTGTCGGCGACCGGGCTTCCTTGACTGAGGTCGATGGGGGGATCGAACCGTTCTTCCACCATGATCACGGCCACGTGTCGTCGTCTCCCTGGTCCCGGCGCCGAGCGGCGAGGAGCCGCTCGGCTTCCTGTCGTAATTCTTTCACGTGGTCGGGGAGGCCGCCCGAGGCATCGTCGACTGCCCGGAGGTGCGAGCTGGAGCGGTCGAGGTCGCCTTTTTGGGCGGTGATGCAGGCCAGTAGCGCCTGGGCGCGCGCCGTTTCGAATGGCCGAACCACATCGTCGGCGAGGCGCGCGGCGAGGATGGCTCGGTTGTGGGAGCCGTCGAGGTCGCCGGCACGGTAGCGGAGTTCGGCGGCGATGCCCTGAAGGTCGGGAACGAGGAAGCGGGCGTCGATACGCTCCAGTTCGTTGATGGCCCGGTCGAGGTCGGCGAAGGCGCCGTGCTCGTGGCGGGCCACGGCGACGAGCGCCGAGATCGCGGTCGCGTAGGGCCGTTCGCTGCCCTCGCCGAGCTTGGCGGCAAGGAGCGCGAGCGGATCAGCCAGGGTGCCTGCGGCTTGGATGTCGCCGGTTTCGAGTTCGAGCAGTGCGAGACGGGCGGTGCATTCGAAGGTCGCCCAGTGGTCACCGCGCACCGAGGCGAGCTCGATGGCCTGGCCGAGTGCGGCGCGGGCGGAGGGGACGTCGCCGCGCCACGCCTGGACCAGCCCGAGGCCCCACTGGTACTGGACTGACTGCGCGGCGAGGGTGTGGAGGGCGGTGAGCTCGTCAAACAGGCAGGCGGTGCGGTCCATGTCCATCTCGAGATAGGCCAGGCAGCGCGCACCCTCGAGCAGGGGCTCGAGGTTCGGTTCACGGGCCGATTCGATGAGCTGGGTGGCTCGTTCCATGAGGGCGCGGGCCCGGGGGATGTCGCCCCAGCCCCAGTGATAGGCGCGGGCGAGGAGGCTGAGGCCTCCCGACAGCTCGGCGTCCAGACCGAGTCGTTGCGCCGCAGCGCAGACATCGGTCAAGTCGCGGGTCAGCTCGCCGGGGTCGCGCAAACGGACACCGGGGTGGAGCAGGACGCGGATGAGGTCGAGCTCGGTAGCGACGCGCTCGGTAGCGGCGAGGCGTCGAGCGTGGCTGCGGCCGAGAGCGACGAGCCGCTCGGCGTCGGCGTAGGCGAGCACGCGGAGACATCGTCGGGCGGCGCGGATGCAGGCGGCCGCGCAGGTGGTGCTAGTGGCGCCGAGGTCAGCATGGCGGGCGGTCTCGGCGGCGAGGCTGTCGTCGGGGTCGGGAAGCGACCCGAGGACGGTGCTGATGCGGGCGTGCAGCATGGTGCGCCGGGAGGTCGACAGCCGCTGGTAGGCGGCGCGGCGCACCAAATCGTGGACGAAGTCGACATGGCCGTCGTCGTCGGAGCGCAGCACGCCGTGGCGTTCCAACATGCCGATCGGTTCGAACAGCTCGGCCGGTTCGCGTTCTACGAGCTGGGCAAGCACAGCGGGCGGAACACCGCGACCGAAGGCGGCGGCCCAAGGAACCAAGACGCTGGCGCTTTCGTCGAGGCGGGCCAGGCGATCACCGATGAGCGCGTCGAGGCGACCGGTGAGCGACTCGCCGCCTCGTGCCAAGGCGCGTGCCATCTCGAGCGCGAACAGCGGGTTGCCGTGAGTGGCTCGGGCGATCTCCTCGGTGTCGGCACCGGGCGCGATCGGCTCGGTGAGCTGGGCGATACTGGCAGGCGTGAGCGGACCGACGAATAGTTCGCTGAGCGCGTCGTCGCGTCGCAGTGCCTGCACGACGCGCGCGCTGGCGCGGTTCTCGTCAAGCTCCGCCGGGCGGCCCGCGGCCACGAACGCGACGTTGGCGGCAAGGTGGCGGACGGCGAAATGCAACAACATGAACGTGGGTTCGTCGAGCCATTGCACGTCATCGACGAGGACGGCCACCGGCACCTTGTCCGCGAGCACGCCCAGCAGGCGCGCGACCGCGTCGTAGAGGCGGTTCGGGTCATCGAGCTGCGTCGGCGCGCCGCCCAGCTCAGGCAGGAGGGGCGCCAACGCGGTCCGCAGGCTGCTGTCCAGCTCGGGCAGCGGCGCGCTGCGCAAGGCGTCGACCCACACGCCGTAGGGCCGACCGCGCTCGACCTCGAAGCCTCGCCCGGCGATGACGATCCCGCCGCGTCCTTCCACATGCCGCTGGGCTTCCTCGAGGAGGCGGGTCTTGCCGATGCCCGGCTCGCCGACGAGGAGCAGCAACCCACCCGCGGGGTCGGCGGTGCCGTCGAGGAACGCCTCGATGGCTGACCACTCCTCGGCCCGTCCGAGCAGCGAGGTGGCCCGCCGCGGATGGCGTGCCACCCGCCGGCGCGGCGTGGTCGTGACGAGTAACTCGTCGAGGTCGCGGCGCTGGTCGAGAATCGCTGCTTCGAGGTCGCGCAGCTCGCTGCCCGGCTCCAACCCGAGCTCGTCCCTGAGAGCGGTGCGCACCCGCTGGTAGGCGCGCAGCGCATCGGCCTGGCGGCCCGAGCGGTACAGGGCCAGCATGAGCAACCACCACAACCGCTCACGGAACGGATGCTCGGCCACAGCGGCTTCCCCCGCGCCGACCGCCTCCCGGTGCCGGCCGCGGGCGATCTGCGCTTCGAGCCCGAGCTCGACGGCGACGGCCCGCAGCTCGTGGAGGCGGCTGATCTCGGCTTGCGCGAACGCCTCGGCGGCGATGTCGGCCAGCGCCGGTCCCCGCCACAGCCCCAGCGCCTCGCCCACGACCTGGCCCGCATGCGAGGGGTCACCCGCCTGGAGCGCCGTTCGGCACTGCTCGACCAGGCGTTCGAAGCGGACGCTGTCGATACTGCCGGGGTCGACATCGAGGAGGTAGCCGGTGTTTCGGGTGACGACCACGGTCGTGCCCAGCACCTTGCGCAGCTGGGATATGTAGTTCTGGAGCACGCCAAGGCCGGTCGAGGGCGGGCTTCCCGCCCACAGGTCCTCGATCAGGCGGTCGCGAGACACCACCTTGCCGTAATGGACGATCAGGTTGACCAGCAGCGCCCGCTGCTTGGGGCTGCCCGGCGCGACCGTCTGGCCATCGTGCAGCACCTCCACCGGCCCCAGGATCCGGAACTCCACAGGGCCAAGCGTAAGACCGTCATCCGCGGTCCACCCGGAGCGGCCGATGGCCTGAAGCGTGCCGAGAGCGAGCCTTAAGCGGCGTCCTTCACGATCGTTTGCGCGTGGGTCGGGCACCGTGCCCGCCCGACGACGAAGGGAGGAGCCGTCATGGCCGAGAGCAGGAGCGTCGACACCGCCACCGACATCCGGGAGTTCCCCAGAGGCCGGGTGGAGGTCGTGACCGTGGGCACGACCACGGTCACCCGTTCGACAATGGAGCCGGGCTGGCGATGGTCCGAATGTGTGAAGCCCATCGCCGGCACCGACAGCTGCCAGGTGCAGCACAACGGCTACGCCATCTCCGGCCGCATCCGGGTTCGCCAGGACGACGGCACCGAGATCGAGATCAACCCCGGTGACGCCTACTCGATTCCCCCGGGCCACGACGGCTGGGTAGTCGGAGACGAGCCCTGGGTGGGAGTCGACTTCTCGCCCACCATGGCCAACTTCGCCAAGACTCGATGACAGAAGAGGAGGGCACAACATGGAGACCGTCGTCTACGACCTCGAAGGAACCCTTCTGGAGGCGTGCTCCTGCGGGGTGCT
>JAVXWL010000097.1:0-7543 GCA_032230565.1 Pseudonocardiales bacterium
ACGCCCTGTCCTACACCGCCGGACGCGCCGCCCAACACGCATCGGCCGCTCCCCACGACGACTTCGTGGGGTACAAACCCGAAAACGACAACGACATCGCGGCCAGCAGCGTGCTCGCCCCGTTCGGTGTTGCTGCCGCCCAGGTCGATGCGGCTGCATGGCATGGCCGCAACGGTGGCATCGGCACGTTGATAGTCGCGCTCGGCGCTAACAATGCCCTCGGTTCCGTGGTGGAAAAGCAGCCCAAATGGTCGGACCTGGGCTTCGACGATCTCGATCGCAAGGGTGCCTACAACGTGTGGCGACCGCTCCATTTCGCCGTCGAGTACGCCGCACTGGTGAAGTCCTTGCGGGTTATCTCCGCTAACAGGGTCGTGCTGGCGACCGTGCCCCACGTCACCATCGCCCCGATCGCCAAAGGCGTGAACCCTGAGCATCCTGGCCAGAAATGGCGAGAAGGCTCACGCTATTTTCCATACTACATCGACCCGTGGATTGATGAGGCGGACTTCCGACCATCGAAGCATCGCTTCATCACCCACCAGCAGGCGCGGGCGATCGACTCGGCCATAGACCAATTCAACGACATCATCGCCGATGCCGTCCGCCACGCCCGTCGGGAGGGCCGCGACTGGCGGGTGCTCGACCTGTGCGGTGTGCTCGACGGGCTCGGTTTCCGCCGCTTCGTCAACGATCCGGTGGCGGCGGAGCGCAACAGCTGGGAACGCTTCCGCCTTCCCCCGCCCATTGCCGATCTTGACACTCGGTTCTTCCTTTCGGATAAGAATGGCCGCCGCCAAGGGGGATTGTTCGGGCTCGACGGCGTTCACCCCACAACCAGTGGTTATGGCGTCATCGCCCAGGCCGCCCTCGATGTGCTCGCGGGCGCCGGCGGGCCCACGACACCGATCGACTTCGCCGCCCTGCGCGGGAAGGACACCCTGAACGCCCAACCGCCAGCGCTCGTGGCGGCGATGCTCAGGCTCGTCGCGCCCTTCCTCACCAACTTCGTGTCGCGCCGCTGACCAGGCACTGACGCACTGCAGTGCCTCTGTCGGGTTGGGGCGTATCAGGTTGCGTCCGGGTCGCTCTTTAGAGCAAGGGGTCTGCTGTGCCCGATGATGGAACAAGGAAGAACGCACGCAAGCCGGGGTGCCAGCAGACTGGGCTGGACGCCGAGTGCGGAGGAGAGCAAGCGATGCCGTTGGGGTCCTATGGGGTCTTGTCGGGCGGTGTTGTGGACACGCGCCGGGAGGGGTCTGCCGATAGCCCGCACTACCAGATTCACCTCCTTGACAGCGCCGGGATGCACTACCGGGTGGCGGTCAACGTCGAATCCGCCCAATCCCCCTCGGAGTTGCTCTACCTCGTCGTCGACGACTTCCGGCACCCCATCACCAATTCCCTACCCGCGGCTGGGTCGGGATGGACAACGCTTTCGTCCCGGCCGGGCGGGGCGAGTCTGGATTACATCCGGGGAAACTTGTTCGATCCGGCCGCGATGCGGTTGCTGCCTCCCGACGTCAGCGGCCCGGACAACGACCTGGCCGACTTACTCGACCACTACATCCAACGCGCCACCGGCAACCCCCTGGTCACTGCCTATGCGTTCGGGGCACGCTTTGGTCCCGAACCCGCCATTCCGGACAAGGTGTTCGGGTTCCTGCCTGGTAACGGTGTCCACGACGTGCACATGAACCAAGGCAACAGCGCACAATTCTCCCGCGACGACGGAGTGTGGCAGGACGGCGGCCTGCTGCTGCACCTCACTGCCGAGTCGAGATGGATAGCGATCTTCCTGGCGTTTCAGAGCCAGGCCTGGCACACCGACGACACCACCGGCCACGCCCTCGATGACACCCCACCCCGCCCAGGCACCGCTGGTACCGAGCCCGCCCGCGTGATCGCGGCGCTGGTCAATCCCATTGGTGGCGCCCCCGAGGCCGAGACCATCACACTGATCAACGCCTCCCCCGCCCCGATTGACCTGACCGGCTGGCGGATCGCGGACCGCGGGAAACACACCTGCCCGGTCCCCGCCGGGGAACTCGCTGCCGGCGCCACCGTCGTGATCACCCCCAGCAACGGGGTTGCGCTGGGCAACAACGGGGGCATCATCACCCTTCTCGACCCGCGCGGGCTGAAAATCCACGGGGTGTCCTACACCGCCGAGCAATCCCACGACGAAGGTTGGACCATCGTCTTCTGAGCTCTGTACTCCCCGCAACAGCCAACGCCCTTGTCAGCACCCGTCGCGACAGCTCGACACAGGTCATCGGAGCCACCCGGACACGATCAGAGAGGAGCGCCCAGTGCGCGCGCAACAGACAGCGGGTGGGCTGACCGCGCGGACCACCGCCGGAACACCGTCGTGCTGCTCGGGTTTGACCTCACCGTGCCCAAAGTCGCCGGCCTGCTCGGGTTCGGCAGCTCGCCCCGCATGAGTGCACTGCCTACGCTGCGGTCATGCAGACACAGTGGCGCTTCGCGCGGGCGGAGGACGTACACGAACTGTCCTTGAGCATGCCCCATGTCAAGGTCGAACACGGGCCTAGTGGTAACCCCGTCTATCAGGTCGGCGGCAAGTCGTTCGTGTTCTTCCGCAACCCTCGTCCCGACGCCGTCGACCCCGAGACCGGGGAGCGCTACACGGACGTGATCGTGTTCTGGGTAGCGTCGGAGTCCGACAAGCACGCATTGGTACAAGATCAAAGATTGCCGTTCTTCACCACGCCACACTTCGACGGCCACCTATCGGTGCTGCTGCGTGCGTGCCGGATCGGCGAGCTCAGCCTGCAGGAACTGGCTGAAGTAGTCCAGGACGCCTGGCTCTGTCGAGCATCGCCCAGCAGGGTGGCGACCTGGCTGAGTACACAGCACAGCGACACCTGCTTGTCGGTCACGGGGGCCGTTGGTTCACCAGCCAGGTATCCACGCGACCGACGAAATTCGCCTGAGGTTTCCAGACCGGGAACCGGTCACTGATTCCTTCGTGACGCATGCTGATCATGCTCGTGCCCGTCGCGCTGGGCGTGTCACAGCCTGTTCGACTTACGGAATGAAACCCGCGGCACCGAGGGACACCGGGGTGCGAGCATGCCCCTGATGCAAGAATGGGGATCAGGAGGCGGAATGGTGACCGGTTACGAGTACAAGGTGGTGGAGCTTCGCGAGGGCTTGCTCGGGGGCAAGATGTCCGGTGACAAGCTTGAGAAGATCCTTAACGATCAAGCGGACGACGGGTGGCAGCTCAAGGCCATTACCGCAGTCGAGGTCAAGGGCCGTGTCGGGCCTGGTGGTGTGGACGGCGTGCTCGTCACCTTCGAGCGTCCTCGCGGCTGAAGCCTTGCTGCACTCGCCCGTGCCGGCACCTGCGCACGACCGGCGGTAGAAGCGGATGTTTGAACCGCCCGCCTTCGTTACCTCACCGAAGATCCGACCACGGTCGGACACCTGGCGGCCGACTTCGCGGGCCCGTGCGCGGATCGCAGCGGTTTGCTCACAATTCCCGCGGGGAGTTGCGGACGACGAGAGCGACCAGTCGACACGGCGGCGCGCTTGCCGACCTTGCGTCCCGCGTTCGCGTAATCCGCGAAAATGTCCCGTAGAATACCTGCGTTGTTCGCCGAAAGGTCGATTTCAAACTCGACGCCATCGAGGCCGAAATTCACCGTCTCCACAGCGGCGTCGCCCGTGATGTCATCAACGAGTGTGGCCTTTACCTTGCGCGCCATGAAGCTCTCCTAACGGCCTAACAAATCAGCATTGTCACCAGCGACGTCGAACACGTCGGGTGACTCGTGCTAACGATGCGTCACCATCACCCGATACATCCGCGTCCGGCCATCCCGTCCTGGTCGGGCGTGCAGGTGGGCGGGCGGCACGATCGGGTTTCGACTCCCTGACTGTGCCGCCCGTTCCCCGCGGCTTTGACGAGTTGCGGCCGACCGTTGATCGTCTCCGGGGTGCTGCCGCGACTGTCCTGACAGCATTCGATCAGGGAGAATCCCACCGCATGAAGTACGTGCTGCTGATCTGCGATGACGAGGCGGTGTCGCCGTCCAACGAGGAGCTCGAGGCGGACCCGGTGCACCGGGCCTGGCGGGCAGACCTGGATCGGCGCGGTGGCATGCTGGTCGGTGCACGGTTGCGGCCGGTGGTGGATGCGACCACAGTCCGGGTCCGCGAGGGCGAGACCCTGGTCTGCGACGGGCCGTTCGCCGAGACCAAGGACTTTGTCGGCGGTTTCGTGATCGTCGAGTGCGCGAACCTGGACGAGGCGATCGAGATCGCCGCTGGCCATCCGTACGCTCGCTGGGGCGGCGTCGAGATCCGGCCTGTTTGGGAATGATCGCGCCCGATGGGGTCCGAGCCGCGGTCGAGGCGGCGTACCGAGATGAGTGGGGTCAGGTGGTCGGGACCCTGATCGGGTTGACGGGGGACTGGGACCTGGCCGAGGAATGCGCGCAGGAGGCGTTCGCCGCCGCGCTGGCGAGCTGGTCGCGTGACGGCGTTCCGCGCCGCCCGGGCGCCTGGCTCACCACGGCAGCCCGCAACCGCACGATCGACCGGCTGCGCCGCGATGCCGCGGGTGCGGCCAAACTGCGCCAGCTCGCCGTGCTGGCCCGCGACCCGGACGAGCCTCCGGTGGAGGAGATCCCGGACGAGCGGCTGCGCCTGATCTTCACGTGTTGCCATCCGGCGCTGCCGTTCCCGGCCCGGGTCGCGCTCACTCTGCGCACGCTGGCCGGCCTGAGTACCACCGAGATCGCTAGGGCCTTCCTGACCGCCGAGCCCGCGATGGCGCAGCGCCTGGTCCGCGCCAAGCGCAAAATCCAGGAGGCCTGCATCCCTTACCGGGTCCCGCCTGCCGAGCTCCTCCCGGAGCGACTCGCCGCCGTCCTCGCCGTGCTCTACTTGGTGTTCAACGAGGGCTACGACGAGGAGGACGTGCGCCGGGCCCTGACGACCGAAGCCATCCGCCTGACCCGGGTCCTGGTCGGGCTGATGCCACACGAACCCGAGCCGCGTGGACTGCTCGCGCTGATGCTGCTGCACGAGGCCCGGCGCGCAACGCGTACCGACAACGGCGTGTTAGTCACGCTGGAGAACCAGGATCGGTTCCGGTGGGACCGGGCGCTGATCGCCGAGGGAGTGGCGACGCTCGACGAGACGCTGGCGATGCGGCGTACCGGGCCTTACCAGGTGCAGGCGGCGATCGCGGCCTGCCATGCCACCGCGCCTGAGGCGGCGAGCACGGACTGGCCGCAGATCGCGACGCTGTACGCGGAGCTGAGTCGGCTAGCGCCGTCTCCGGTGGTGGAACTCAACCGCGCCGTGGCGGTCGCGATGGCGGACGGCATTCCGGCCGGGCTGGCGCTGGTCGACGAGCTCACGGCGTCGGGCCGGCTCGACGGGTACCACCTGCTGCCCGCGACCCGAGCCGACCTGCTCCGCCGGGACGGCCGTGCCGCCGAGGCCAAGGCGGCATACGAGGAAGCCCTGAAGCTGGCGCAGACCGAGGCCGAGCGCCGCTATTTGACCAGCCGCCTCCGCGAACTCTGAAAACGTTTTGCCGCCGATGTCGATCCCGGGCGGCGTCCTTCGTCGGTGGGGCGATAGTCCACCGAAGAGGAGGATCTCGTGAATACCTATATGACATCGCCAGCGCCCCCGGCGGTCGACCGGGCCACCTGGCAGGCCGAAATAGACGCGCTGCGGGTTCGCGAGAAGACGCACACTCGGGAAGGCGACGCGATCGCCGCGGCCCGCAGGCGCCTACCCATGGCCGAGGTCGACGCCAACCTCTCGCTGATCGGGCCCCACGGGCCGCTCACCCTGCTCGAAGCGTTCGAAGGGCGCCGACAGCTCATCGCCTACTACTTCATGTGGCACCCCGGCCGACCCGCGGCCGAGCAGTGCGAAGGCTGCACGTGGTGCACCACCCAGGTCGCGGAGCTGTCCTACCTTCATTCTCGCGACATCACCTACGCGGTCTTCTGTCAGGGTCCCTACGACGAGAGCATCCGCTACCGCGACTTCATGGGCTGGGACATGCCGTGGTACTCAGCACACGCCTCCCTCGACGGGCTCCTCGTCGGGCGCCAAATCGGCATGATGCACCTCGTGTGCTACCTACGGGACGGTGACCGCGTCTTCGAAACCTACTGGACGTGGTACCGCGGCGTAGAGGCAATGGACTACAGCTACGCGCTCATGGACCTCACCGTGTACGGACGCCAGGAGCCGTGGGAGGACTCGCCCCCCGGCTGGCCACAACAGTGGCAAGTCGACGGCTCCAACACGCGAACTAACGGACGCCCCACCGCCCAGTGGTCGCGACTCGAAGCTGGACGCTCCGACGACCTCGGCACCGCCAGGCGCTGACAGCATCGGCACATCGACGAGTAGCGGCCTGGCCACCGTTCGGTGGCCAGCCCTTTCAATGTTGTCGCCGGCGAATGTCGATCCCGGGCGCAGCGAAGCCGGCGCCCTGATCGTGATCATCCCCGGCATCGAGCGCTTCGACTACCTTCGCCACGTCGCCCGGATCCGCCGGGATGAGCCAACCGCGACCGTCTGCTCGCCGAGCAAGACCGCTACGACACCCACTTCGTCACCAGCTCCATCTGGTGAACGGAAGACCTCACCCCAGAGGTCTCAGCAAGGGAAGGAGAACCGAAATGGGAAAGATCATCGTCAGCGAGAACGTCTCGCTCGACGGAGTCATCCAGGACCCGGCCGGTGACGAGGGCTTCAGGCTGGGTCGGCTGGGTCGGCAGGGTAGGCGACAAGGGCCGCGAAGAGGCCGCCAACGTCCTGCTCGACGAGGCGCTGGGCACGGAGGCCCTGCTGCTGGGTCGGCGAAGCTACGAGTTCTTCGCCACGCGGTGGCCATCCCGGAGTGGCGAGCTGGCGGACAGGTTGAACAGCCTGCCCAAGTACATCGTGTCCTCGACCCTCGAAGATCCCGCCTGGAACAACTCGACAGTACTCAAGGGCGACGTGGTGAACGAGGTCTCGGAGCTGAAGCAGCAGCTCAACGGGGACATCGTCGTCTACGCCAGCTTCCAGCTCGTGCGCCCGCTGATAGAGCACGACCTTGTCGACGAGCTGCGGCTGATGATCTACCCGGTCGTGCTCGGGGCCGGCAAGCGCCTTTTCGGCGAGACCAGCGACAAAAAGCCCATGCACCTTATCGACATCCGCGCTGTCGGTGACGGCCTCGCCTTCCTCACCTACGAGCCCGTCCGAGACGCCTAGCTACCGCGCACGGTTAACCCTCATTCCCACGATCGCGTTCCCGACGTCTCGATCGAGGAACCTTGGGTTCTTGCAGTGGTTGCAACACGGGCATCGGTGGGGCTGACGGCAGACCACCAAATGGTCTTTATTGGGTGGCTGCGGCTGCGAGGACAGGGGTGCGAAGTGACGGCGTTCTCGGATCGGATGATCCCGCAGATGGCGCAGACGTTCTGGGGGGCGATGCAACGGGGTGAGTTCATCACCGACGCTGCCGAGCTGGCTGGGACGTACCGGAAGA
>JAVXWL010000128.1:0-6342 GCA_032230565.1 Pseudonocardiales bacterium
GAGACAGCCTTTGATCCTGAGCTTGGGAATCTCCCTACCGTGCCAGGTGATGTCCGCTGACCTGCGGATGGCCTGCACCTTGGTGCGCCGTAGGTGACCACTATTGACCGCTCCTTACAGCACGCGGACAGCACGGCGGTGGTTGTTCTGCTCGGAGGACATCTGAGTGCCAGCAGATACCGTATGTCGGCGGATTCGTCGTAGAAGATCAGAGCAGCGTCGGGGGCGAGGGTCACACCCACGGCTGACGGGGCAGGGTGGTCCTTGGTTGGTCGGCTTTGGCCAGTATTGTCAGCGGATGACCGACCACGCCGATGCTGTCTCTCTGGATGTCCAAGCCTGATGACGCAGCTAAGCGCCGGCCAGGAAGCTCTTCCGATCACCACGCTACTGGCCGGACACTGCCGCAGAACCCATCGTCATGTACGACGCCCACGCTGCCCTGTGCATTGGCCTGGTGGAGCGTGATGGCGCGTCCTTTATTGGTGAGGACTGGGAACATCCCGGCAACTACATCCTGTTGGACCTTCCGGACCCGGACGGCAGATGGGGCTGCTATGTGGGTAAGGCTCCTGGAGGCGTCCGCTCACGGTTAATGAGCCACCTACGGACCAAGGACCACTGGCGGGGGGCGCTGCTGATCCAGCGAGACACCACGCACGGATTCAACTCCGCACAGGTCGGCTGGCTCGAAGGCCGCCTCTATGACCTGCTCGATGCCGCCGAAGACGCCCACCTGCACAACGGCAACCGACCCAGCGACGAAACGTTGCCGTCCTTCGAGCGCGCCATGCTGGAAGCATCCGTCCTGCCGATCAGTCGCATCCTGCGTCTCATCGGCTACGACCCGGCAACCGCCGACGACACCGGCACCATCACCACCGTCACCCGTCCACGGCGGACCAGCCGCTTCTATGGCATCACGCTAAAGCAGATCGTCGCGGCAGGCCTGCTCAATCCCGGCACACCAGTCGTCTCAACCAACGGAGCGTGGCCCGCGTCCGGCGTCATCACCGCCGACGGTTGTGTTGAGGTCAACGGCACCGCCTATGACGCACCGAGTGCCGCCGCCGTAGCAGTCAAAAACGGTCCCGCCAACGGCTGAAATTTCTGGGCCGTCAACGACCCCACCGGTCGCATCACCCTCGCGACCTTCCGCGCCCGCTACCTCGACCAGCAGACCAGCACAACCATACAAAGGGATTCAAACCCAAGGCCTTCTGAACCGTAGTCATAGGCAATGCCTCATGACTATCTACCGTCGTCCAGGATGTGACCTCATCCTCCGATCCGGGTCCGAGGACGTTCCTCGCTGTCCGTGGCCGTTGATGTAGCGATGGATGTAGTCGGGGATCGGCCTGACGCAGGACGAGCGGAGTCAAAGCGGGTATCCCGTCACGTCGGCGCGTTTGCCTCGGGGCGGGCCCGGGGCAGGTGTCCCAGTGGAGCACCGGTTGCGATGAACGATCTGGACACCTGCCCCTGGTTTGCTACATCTCGGGCGCCGACGTGACGGGATACCGCGCCACCCTGGTGACCCAGCACCTTCGTGCCCAGCCCGGACCCATCCCGGAGCGGAGGTCCGCCGGAGGCACAGTATTAATCATGGGTTTGGGAAGCCTGTAGTGCGTCTTCATCGCACGGCAACAGAACGCAGTGTGTCGGCTTGCTGGCAAGGCAGGTGCGGTCGTGTTATAGCTCACTGTTTTGGGTATTCCCCGGCATGAGTGAGGCGGGTGCGCCGGGGTAACAGGGCGCAGGAGCTCACGGCGCAGGTCGCCCAGAAGGCTCGGCGGGTGCGTGCCCAGGCGATCGCGAGGGCCCGCAGTTGACGGGAGCTGCGGCGCAGCAGGCCCGGGCTCGGCGGTGGACGCGGGTGCTAGCCGTGCTGGCATTGCTGATGCGCCGTCGTCGACGTCGGCAGGAGGAGGACTCGTGAAGATTCTCTACAGGCCGCTGAGCATGCTCGTCAGCGTGCTCGGTGGGATCCTCGCCGGTGCGGTGTTCAAGAAGGTATGGGCAGTGATGTCCGGTGAGGAGGAGGCTCCGGAGGCCACCTCGCCGGAGTACAGCACCAAGGAGGTGCTGGTCGCCGCCGTGGTCCACGGCGCGATCTTTGGCGGGGTGAAGGCCGCGGTGGACCGGGCCGGCGCTAAGGGTTTCAAGCAGATCACCGGTAAGGAGCTTGGGACGTAGGACGCGGCTGGCTGTTGGCTACCTGCAGGAAGATTCCCTGCCGCGCTGTCGCGTCCGGCGTTTTGCCTCGTACTTTCGGGCACGATCGACCGACGCTGGCGTAGAGGGCGGTGGGAATGGTGGGAGCAGCAAGCGGCTTCTGGACGTGCTGAGGGCAGCGGACCGCAAGGCCCTACTGAGTTGCCTAAGCGCTCGTGGTGGGCGGTGCTTCAGCGCACGGTGCGGGAGTTCGGCAGGGACAATCTCACTGATTGGGCCGCAGCGCTGACCTACTACAGTATTTTGTCGATCTTTCCCGCAGTGATCGTGCTCACCGCAGTGTTGGGTTTGTTGGGGCCCTCGGCGACCCAGACGTTGATCGACAACATCAACACCATGGTCCCCGGGCAAGGCCGGGACGTCCTGGTCAATGCGATCACCGAGTTGCAGCAGTCTCAGGGACTTGCTGGGCCGCTGGCGATCATCGGTCTTGGGGGTGCGCTGTGGGCTGCGTCGGGCTACATCGGTGCGTTCATGCGTGCCTCCAATGCCATCTATGAGATGCCTGAAGGGCGCCCGGTGTGGAAGACGGTGCCGCTCCGGGTGGGTTTGACCCTGGCGGTGGTGGTGCTGTTGGCATTGTCGGCGGTCGGGGTAGTCGCGACCGGGACTGTGGCTGATCGAGCTGGGCATCTGCTGGGGATCGGCTCTACCGGGGTGTTGGTGTGGGACATCGCCAAGTGGCCTTTGATTGCCGCGCTGGTGACCCTGGTGTTCGCCTTGCTGTACTGGGCATCGCCCAACGTCAAACATCCCGGGTTTCGCTGGCTGAGCCCCGGCGGTGTGCTGGCTGTCGTGGTCTGGGTGCTGGCATCGGCCGGGTTCGCGTTTTACGTGGCCAATTTCGGCTCGTATAACAAAACTTACGGTTCGCTGGGTGGAGTGATCGGCTTTTTGGTGTGGCTGTGGATTTCCAACATCGCCATCCTGCTCGGCGCGGAACTCGACGCCGAGCTGACCAGGGGCCAACGCATCGAAGCCGGCCACCCTGCAGAACTGGAGCCGTTTCTGCCGCCCCGTGACACCCGTGCCATGAAAGAGCAAGATATCCCGCCTACCACGCACGGTTGATCAGCACGGCGCCGGTATGTGGGCGGAAGCGATGGAAGGATGATCATGTCCGAGGATGCTGGTGGACCACCGGCGCAACACGAGGACCGTCCGGTCGGGCAGTTGGTCAGTGACGCGACCGAACAAATCACCCGGCTGGTGCGTAATGAGATGCGCCTAGCCGCCACTGAACTGCAGCAAAAGGGTAAGCGCCTAGGCGTCGGTGCCGGCCTGTTCGGTGCCGCTGGTGTGCTGGCCCTCTACGGCGGTGCAGCGCTGATCGCCACCCTGATTCTGGCATTGGCCACCGTTCTCGCGCCATGGCTGGCGGCGCTGATCGTCGGGATAGTGGTGCTGGGAGTGGCGGGTGCGCTCGCCCTGGCCGGAAAAAAGCAAGCTCAACGTGCGGCCCCGCTGGTACCCGAGAAGGCGACGGCCAGCGTCAAAACCGACATCAAGACCGTCAAGAAAGGGATGCACCGATGACTTCCTCGTCACCCGAGGACGAGATACGCCAAGACATCGAACGTACCCGAGAACAACTCGGCCAGACCGTGGAAGCCTTGGCACACAAGCTCGACGTACCTGCGCGTGTCAAGGACAAGATGCACGACACCAAGCAAACCGTTCAAGCCAAGGCCGAACAGGCCACCCAGCAGCTACAAGAGACCACCCCAGCACTCCAAGCCAAGGCAGCAGAGATGGCGTCGCAGGCCGAGCGCCTGATTCACCAGGCACTACAAAAGCTTCCACCGCCGGTGGCCGAGCGCATCGAGCCGCTCATCGCCACGGCCACGCAGCAGCTACAAGAGAGCGCGCCAGCACTTCAAGCCAAGGCAGGCGAGATGGCGTCGCAGGCCGAGCGCCTGATTCACCAGGCACTAGAGAAGCTTCCACCGCCGGTGGCGGAGCGCATCGAGCCGCTGACGGCCACGGCGAGGCAACGACCACTGCCGGCTGCGGCCGTTGCGGTGGCAGTGGTGTTGGTGCTGCGACGCCTGCTCCGCCGGAAAAGATGAGGACCATGCACAAGACGTTGTATAGGCATTGGGCCTGCTGATCAGCCTCGCTCACCGGATCGGTGCGCGGCGCCATTCTGAACCGTGTGGGATCCGAGCTGGGGTGTCGGCGTTGGTGGTGGCCAACCACTCCGGCGTCACCGGCGGGTCGACGTGAGGGCGGTGCCGATCGGCGTCAACATCGACAGGCGGGCGGATCTTTGACGGCACAGGTAGCGGTGAGCCGACGTCACCCGCCGCCGGGAAGTGCCTTGTACTACACCACGCCGTCGGGTCGGCTAAGGAGGCCACCATGCTCGCTATCGTCGCTGCCGTCCTGTTCCTCATCGCCCTGATCTTCGAGCTGGCCAGCGTCGCGCTCGGTCCGTTGGATGCGCTTTTCTTCATTACGGCCGGGCTGCTGTGCCTCGCGCTGCAGGTCGCTGGGGTCGGCCGCAGCCGCATCTAAGACGCGGCGGTACACCAGCTGACTCCCGCCCCGAGCCAAGCCCGCTACTCACCAAGACCCGGCGACGCTCATTGGAGTACTCACCGCGGTATCTGCCCACACCGACCCCTAAATACTGCAACGACACGCCGGTGCACCATTACAGTACAAATTCCGGGAAAAACCGGGCGACCTAGATGCCGTCGGCGGCGGCGCGTAGTCGTAGCAGGCGTCGGATGGCCACACCGACGGCAATGCCCCACAGCGTGCCGGCGACCACGTCGCTGGGCCAATGCGCCCTGGTACGAAGCCGGGAATAGGCCACTGCCACCGCTACCGGTGCCACCACCAACCCGGCGGCGGGACTTTCCTGGGCTATCGCAGTGGTGAACGCTGCCGCCGCAGCCGCGTGAGATGAGGGAAACGACGACGACGTCGGCTTCTGTATCAGCGCCTGATACGCAGGTAGATGATCAGCCGCAGGACGCCGTCTCGGTAACCACCATCCGATCAGATGGGAGCTGACGCTGGCCACCCCTACCGCGACGACACCGTCTCTGGCGGCACGCCGGGCCCGACCCCGACGAGCGGCCAACACGGCGGCCATGCCCACCCACAACAGCCCACCGCGCGCGACCGTCGTCAAAACCGTCACCTCAGGGGCAGGTGGGTCAGGGGGCAGCGCCGTGCTAGGCGCCACCGCACCGGCTTCCCACCGGTTCATGCGCTGTGCCGCTCGGCCGAGCCATTTCCGCATGACAGGCCACAGTAGTGACACCATCCCCACCGCCCAGCGCGCGCCGGGCAGACAGCGACATAGGGCCGCGTCCTGAGGGGCAAAGCCTGGCAAGTCATCGAGGTGGCCTTCACTTTCCTGAGTGGTGAGGGCCACCTGTTTTCCCTTGGCGACCGCCATCGGCGTCTGCTAACGCGTGTCGTTCTTCCCTCAGACGGGATGCAGATCTAGCCGCCCAACCGAGACGGCTCGGTTCTTGTGTCTAGCATCCGGGAGACAGCCTGCCCGCTCGGCGAGGGCGCATGTGGATCGCTGGTTGTGGCTGGTGTAGTGCGGCTGGGAGACGCCGGCCAGTGTCCGGCTGCCGCTCGACGAGGGAGTCGAGTCATGCTCCGGTGGATCGGAGCACGGCTTTTTGAACGGTGAACATAGGACTTGGGCTTACCTAGTGAGCATCGTCACGATTTGGAGTCTCAGATCGAACCGTCTGTCGGTGGGGTCCGAAAGAACAGCGATGATGTCGTCACGGTTGTCCGTTCGGTGGCGGCCCTGACTCGGTCTGCTGTCGATGGTCGCAGGATGGCGACGGGGCACTAGTCGGTGAGTTGGTGTCACCGATCTCCTCGTCATTTCGCGCGGGGGACGCGTCGTCCTAGGAACAGAAGTTCCTGGGGATAAGATAGATAGAGGAGTGGACGCATGAAGATCACGGAGATCTTTTCACTTGGCGGTTGCGGCGGCCGCGGATACGGCGGCGGCCGTTACGGTGATTCGGAACGCGACTATCGCCACGGGGATTACTACCGGAGCTCCTACGGCGGCCGTAGTGGTGAGCACTACGATCGTCACGACGACGGCGGACTCCTGGGGATCCT
>JAVXWL010000022.1:0-23156 GCA_032230565.1 Pseudonocardiales bacterium
CTCGCCCGTACGACACCAATCCTCGCTCGAGTGGCGGCGCGGTTACTCGGACGGGGTCCCGGTGCGGTCGGGGGCACGACCGACTCCAGGAGGTAGCTACGTGGCTGCTGTCGGATACGGCTCGACCGTCAGGTCGGCGCCATCCGGCGCCGTGCCGGCGTCATTAGTCCCGCATCCGCGGGAAGAGCTGTTTACGGTGTTGGTGGTCGACGACCATCCGTTACTCCGTGAGGCCATCGCCTCACGGTTGGTGACGATGGGCGCCGTCACTGTGCACGAGGCTGCATCGGTAGCCGAGGCGAGGGCTCGCGCTCAAGCCTCCGGTCCATGCGACCTGGCAATTCTCGATCTGACCCTGCCGGACGGTAGCGGCTTGGACTTGATCGGTGAGCTGCGCGGATGGGGCTGGACCCGCATTGTGGTACTAGCCTCATCTGACGACCCACACGCTGTACGCACCGCGTTTCAGACTGGTGCGCAGGCCTACCTGCTTAAGTCAGCGTCGCCGTCAGTGGTCACCGACGGCGTGCGGCGAGTGCTCGAGGGTGGGGTTTACGCAGACCCGACGGTGGCGCCGCTGCTGGCGTCGGGTACTCGGGTGGCGGGTACTGACAACACCCCGCGAGAGCTATCAGCCAGGGAGGTTGAGGTGCTTCAACTGGTCGCCGACGGCCAGTCCAACAAGGAGATCGGTGAGGCGCTGAACTTGTCCGCGCTCACCGTCAAGAGCCACCTGTCTCGTATCGGGCGCAAGCTCGGCACCGGTGACCGGGCGCAGATGGTCGCCCTCGCGATGCGTGCGGGGGTCATCCGCTGACCGATACGATTCCGGTTCCGCTGCTGCAGCCGGCTGCGGGGGTGCCATCAGTGGTAGCTTCCGCGCGAGCTCTGGACGCCGCGGTCGCGATGCTCGACGGCGGCATCGGCCCGGTAGCTGTGGATACCGAACGGGCCTCTGGCTATCGCTACTGGCAGCGCGCTTACCTCGTGCAGCTTCGACGAGACGGCGCGGGCACGGTACTTGTCGATCCAATCGGTCTTGACGACCTGTCTGAACTGGCCGACGTGCTCAACCCGTTGGAATGGGTGCTGCACGCCGCGTCCCAGGACTTGCCGTGCCTCCGCGAACTGGGACTGCGTCCCGCGGCGGTGTTCGACACCGAGCTGGCCGCTCGGTTGGCCGGGTTCGAGCGGGTCGGCCTGGCACCACTGGTCGAAGAGGTGCTGGGCTACCACTTGCAAAAGGGACACGGCGCCGCCGATTGGTCGCGCCGGCCGCTGCCCGCGGACTGGCTGACCTACGCCGCGCTTGACGTCGAGCTACTGCTGCCGCTGCGGGCGGCGATCGCCGCTGAACTGGATAGCCAGGGCAAGTCGGCGTGGGCAGCCGAGGAGTTCGAGGCGGTGCGGACCGCAGCGCCGGCCGTCCCCCGGGCTGAAGCATGGCGCCGGACCTCCGGAATGCACCGCGTCCACCAAGCCCGCCAATTGGCCGCGGTCCGCGAGCTGTGGCGGGTACGCGACCACATGGCCCGGCAGCGTGACATCGCGCCAGGCCGGATACTGCCCGATACCGCGATCATCGACGCGGCGCTGTCCGAGCCGCCGGACGAGGCGACGCTGCTGTCTCGACCGGTGTTCAGCGGCCGATCACAGCGCCGGCACGTCAAGACGTGGCTAGCCGCACTACAGACCGCCAGAGGACTGCCGGCCAGCGAACTACCATCGCTGCGCGCCCAAGGCGACAGCCCACCTCCGGTGAACCGATGGCCCGACCGGGATCCGGCGGCGGCGGTCCGGCTCACCGCGGCGCGTGCGGCGCTGACCGAGATCGCTGAGCAGCACCGGCTGCCGTTGCAGAATTTGCTGGCACCCGACTTGGTCCGAAGGCTGTGCTGGGAGCCCCCTGAACCACTCGATGCCGCTGGTGTGGAACGGCACCTGTTGGCGGGTGGCGCCCGGCGATGGCAGTGCGAACTCACCGCACGCTCGCTGGCCGCGGCGCTGCGCTCCGCCACCGAGTAGCTCTTTGGGCTATCCGGCCGGCAGCTGCACCGTTACTGCGAGACCGCCGCCGGGCACAGGTTCGGCATGCACGGTGCCACCGTGGGCGACGACCACGGCGTGCACGATTGACAATCCCAGGCCCGCCCCATCGTGCGCCGTGCGAGCGACTCCGCCGCGGTGAAACGGCTCGAACAGTGCGGTCACCGCCTCGGGCGCGATCACGCCACCCGAACTGGCGACCCGAAGGGTGGTGTGTGCTCCCTCCCGATCCGTGCAGACCTCCACCCAGCCACCGTCGACGTTATGCCGCACCGCGTTTTCCACCAAGTTACCCACGACCCGTTCCAACAGCGCGGGGTCACCCACCGTCAACGCCGGCGTCATCCGCTTGCTGATCTGCAAGGCCTGGCTGTGGGCTTCCGATGCCACGATCCGCAACGCGGCCTCGGCTAGGTCGGCGAGGTCTGCCACTTCACGGGCCCGGAGCGCGCCGCCTTCGGTCCGGGCTAGCACCAGCAGGCCGTCGACCAGCTGCTGCGCCCGCAACGTCGCATCTCGGATCACCGAGGCCATCCGGCGCAGTTCAGCCGCGTCCGCGGCGGGATCCGCCAGCGTGACATCCACCTCGGTGCGCACGACGGCCAACGGGGTGCGCAGCTCGTGACTGGCGTTCGCGACGAATCGACGTTGTGACTGAAAGGCTGCCTGCAGCCGATCCAGCATCGCGTCGAAAGTGTCGGCGAGCTCGGCCACCTCGTCGCGGGGTCCCGGTAGCCGCAGCCGCTCGTCCAGCGACTCAGCCGACAGCCGACGAGCGGTGGCGGTCACGTCGTGCAGCGGCCGCAGCACCTGGCCGGTGATCACCCACGCGAGCAGCACGGTGGCGATGACCGCAAGCAGAAACGCCACCGACCCGGCCTGCAGCACGCGATGTCTGGCCGCCTCGGCCAGCGCCTCGCCAAGCTGGCGGGCGGCCACCGGCACCCCATTGACCTTGACCGTGCTGCCCGGCGGCAAGTCGGGCACCGCAGCCACCACCCTACCGACCAGCAACCAGCCCAACCACAACAGCAGCACACTGACCGCCGCCGATAATCCGGTGGCGACCAGGGTCAGCCGGGCCCGCAGCCCTGGGCCACGGCGCGGTCGCACTAACTGCTCAGCCGGACGCAAGGTCAGCGCTGGGCACTCGGTAACCGGACCCCACCACGGTCTCGATGATGCCCGGGTCGCCAAGCTTTTTGCGCAGGGTCATCACGGTCACCCGCACTGTGGTGGTGAACGGATCGGCATTCTCGTCCCACACTCGTTCCAGCAGCTCTTCGCTACTGACGACGCCGCCGCCGGCGGCGAGCAGCACTTCCAGAACCCCGAACTCCTTGCGGGTTAGGTCAACGGAAGTACCAGCCCGGCTGACGGTGCGCCGCGACGGATCGAGTAGCACATCCCCAGCGCTGAGCACCGGAGGCACCGCAGGCGTGGCGCGCCGGCCGAGCGCACGCAGCCGGGCTACCAGCTCGGGGAACGCGAACGGCTTGGACAGGTAGTCGTCAGCTCCCAGTGACAGCCCAGCCACCCGGTCGGACACGGCACTGCTGGCCGTGAGCATCAGCACTCGAGTAACCGCCCCGGAGGAGGTGATATCGGCGCACAGCTGGTCACCCGACATCCCAGGCAGGTCCCGGTCGAGCACCACCACGTCATACCGAGTTACGGCAGCCTTCTCATGGCCACTGTCGCCGTCATAGGCGACATCCACCGCCATCCCCTCTCGGCGCAGACCACGAGCAACGGCATCGGCCAACGGCTGCTCGTCCTCGACGATGAGAATGCGCACCCCCCAACGGTGCCACATCTCGTTGCCAGGCTTGCACCGGCTCCGCTGCACCTATGGGGCGCCCGGAGCCTCCACTGCGGCAGGTTCGCCGATCGGTCGGATCAGCGCGGCGGCCCAGCCGGTCACCGCCCTGGCGACATCCTGGGCGGTCAGACCCAGATCTGCCAGCACCTCATCCCGGGAGGCGTGTGCAAGGAAGCGTTGTGGGATGCCGAGATCACGAAGCGGCACGTCAACCTCGGCGTCGCGCAGTGCGGCGGCCAATGACCAGCCGAAACCGCCATGCCGGCCACCGTCTTCGACACTGACAACCAGCCGGTGCCGCGCGGCCATCCGCACCAGCACCTCAGGTACCGGAAGCACCCACCGAGGGTCAACGACGGTAACCCCAATGCCCTGGTCGGCAAGCCGCCTCGCGGCGGCCACAGCGAGCATGGCAAACGCACCGACCCCCACCAACAGCACGTCGTCGCCGTCGGCCGCGGCGGGCCGGGCCAGCACGTCCACTGCCCCGACGCGCTGCAGGGCGGGCACTGCCCCGATCACCGGACCCTTGGGAAACCTCACCACAGTAGGTCCGTCATCCACCGCGACGGCCTCAGCCAACTCCTCGCGCAGGGTGCCGGCATCGCGGGGGGCGGCAACCCGGATCCCCGGCACGATCCCCAGCACCGACAGGTCCCACATGCCGTTGTGACTGGCGCCGTCATCGCCGGTGATGCCGGCCCGGTCCAGGGTGATGGTGACCGGAGCGTTCAACAGCGCCACGTCCATCAGCAACTGGTCGAACGCTCGGTTGAGGAACGTGGAGTACAACGCCACCACCGGATGTAGCCCACCCAGTGCCAGCCCCGCCGCGGAGGTGACCGCGTGCTGCTCGGCGATGCCCACGTCGAAGCAGCGGTCCGGGAACCGCTTGGCGAACACCGCCAGACCGGTCGGGCCGGGCATCGCGGCGGTGATCGCGACCAAGTCCGCGCGCGCGCCGGCCAGCTTGATGAGTTCGTCGGTGAACACGCTGGTCCAGGAGATACCGGCAGGCACGATAGGGGCACCGGTTTCCGGATCCATCACCTTCACCTGGTGCATCAGCTCCGCAGCGTCGTTCTCCGCCGGCAGGTAACCGTTGCCCTTGCGGGTCACCGCATGCACGATCACCGGGCCACCGAAGTCCTTCGCCCGGCGCAGCGCTGATTCCATGGTGCTCAGGTCGTGGCCGTCAACCGGGCCGAGGTACTTCAGGCCGAGGTCCTCGAAGAGGATCTGCGGGGTCAAAGCGTCCTTTAGACCTCGTTTGGCGGCGTGCAAACCGGCATAGATCGCCCGACCTACCACCGGGGTGCGCACCAGGGCCTCCTTGCCGGTCTGCAGCACCCGCTCGTAGCTGGGCTGCAGCCGCAACGTGGACAGATGATCGGCGAAGCCGCCGATGGTGGGTGAATATGAGCGACCGTTGTCATTGACCACGATGATCACCGGTCGGCTCTGATCCGCGGCGATGTTGTTCAGCGCCTCCCAGCACATTCCGCCGGTCAGCGCACCGTCTCCGACCACCACGACGACGTGCCGGTCTGGTCCGGACGGCGCGCCCGGTTGAGCGCGGAAGTGGGCGAAGGCTTTGGCCAGGCCGTCGGCGTAGGACAGCGCGGCCGACGCGTGGCTGGACTCCACCCAATCGTGCTCACTTTCCGCTCGGCAGGGATAACCGGACAACCCGCCTTGCTTGCGCAACCGGTCGAATCCTGCTGCTCGTCCGGTGATGATCTTGTGGACGTACGCCTGGTGGCCGGTATCGAAGATCACCGGGTCGTGCGGCGAGTCGAACACGCGATGTATGGCAAGGGTCAGCTCCACCGCACCAAGATTCGGGCCGAGGTGCCCTCCGGTACGCGACACCTTCTCGACGAGAAACCTGCGGATCTCCCCGGCCAGCTGGGTCGCAGCCGCCAGATCAAGGCGCTTGAGGTCCTGCGGGCTGTGCACCGACTGCAACAAGGTCACCGAATCCCCCACCTCGGCCATCCGAAGACGTGCGGCCCGATCGCGATGGCGACCGGCCTCTCCACTCTAGGAGAGACCTCAGACACCGGCACCGCCACGCGTGCGGCCGGTCGTCACTACGCTCAACCGGCCCCGCCGGCCTGGCCGCTGTCGCCGCCGGGTACCAGCACCGCCGCGCATTCGATGTGGTGAGTCATCGGGAAGGCATCCAGTGCCCGCACCGCCAGCAGCCGGTACCCGCACTGCAGATAGGCCGCGACGTCTCGAGCCAGCGCCGCCGGATCACAGGCCAAATGGACTATCCGTGCGGGTCGGCGGTCCGCCACCGCTGCGGCCACTTGCCGGCCAGCCCCCCGCCGGGGAGGGTCCAGCACCACCACGTCCGGGGCTTCGGGTAGCTGGGCGAGCACATGTTCCACCCGGCCATGGACGAAATGCACCTGCCCGAGGTCAGCCAGCGCCGCCGCGCCGTCAGCCACTGCCCGGCGGGATGCCTCCACGACGGTCACCGACCCGGCCGGCCCCACCTGATCGGCCAGCACCGAGGCGAACAAGCCCACTCCGCCATAGAGGTCCCAGACCGTGGCGCCCAGCGGCGCGGCCGCCCACTCCCCTACCAGCGTCGCCAACACGTCCGCCGCGGCGGGATGCACCTGCCAGAAACCGCGCGCGGACAGTTCCCAGCTTCGGCCGACAGCGTGTCGTACGACCCGCCCGCTGCCGTGCAGCTGTTTCGGCGGTCCGCCGGCCGGCAGCTGCGCCACATGTACCCGACTGGAATCCTCAGCGACCACCTCAAGCTCCGCGCCCGGGTGCCAACGCCGGGAGAGCACTCCGTCCAGAGAACCCGGCATCGCGAGCGGGCAGGCGGGCACCGGCAGCACGGTATGGCTGCGGTGGACCCGGAAACCGGGCTGCCCTGTCTTGTCCACCGCCAGCCGGGTTCGGGTCCGCCAGCCCAGCGAGCCGCCGGGCAGCTCCTGCGCAGTCACCGCGATGTCCAGCCCGGCGATCCGGAGTAGCTGCTCGGCCACCACCTGTGCCTTGAGCTCACGCTGCAGCTGGGGTTCGACATGCTGGAAATCACAGCCGCCACAGCCGCCGGGGCCCGATGCCGGACACGGTGGTGCCACCCGTCCGGCCGCCGGTTCGAGCACCGCTACCGCGTCGGCCCGGCAGTAAGATCCGCCGCGGTCCTCAGTCACCACCGCCCGGACCCGCTCCCCTGGCAACGCATGCCGGACGAATATCACCCGACCCTCATGCCGGGCCACGCAGAACCCACCATGGCCCATCCGCCCGACAGTGAGCTCGAGTTCGACGGCGCCCGCTGAATCTACCGCGTCGGCGGTCACGGCCGGTCGACTCCGCGCGGCGGGGGGGTGGCCGCGGCCGCTGGTGGGCCGCCGGCCGGGGTGCCGTTGCCAGGAGTGCTGTGTGACTTAGCGGTGCGATCGGTGTTCATCCCCCAGCGCACCGCGCCCGGGGCGACCTCCTCCCGTTGCGCAGCCCGGTTGGAAGAACTCGCCTGCCACGGGACGCTCGTCACCATCACGCCCGGCTCGAACAGCAACCGGGCCTTGATCCGCAGCGCACTCTGGTTGTGCAGGATCTGCTCCCACCAGTGGCCCACGACATACTCCGGAATGAACACCGTCACCACGTTACGGGGGTTGTCCGAGCGGGCCCGCTTGACATAGTCGATCACTGGCTTGGTGATCTCCCGGTACGGCGACTCGACCACCTTCAGCGGCACCGGTAGCCCGCGCGCTTCCCACTGGGTGACCAGATCTCGAGTACTCGCGTCGTCGACGTTGACGGTGACCGCCTCCAGCACGTCAGGCCGGGTAGCGCGGGCGTAGGCGAGGGCTCGAAGGGTCGGCAGGTGCAGGGTGGCTACCAGGACGATCGCGTGGTTGCGCGACGGCAACACGGTGTCGACCTCCCGGGGCACCAGCTCGGCCGATACCCGGTCGTAATGCTTCCGGATCGCCCGCATTAGCAAGAAGATCGCCACCATGGCTGCAATCGCGATCCAGGCACCCTGGGTAAACTTGGTTGCCAACACGACCAACAGCACTGAGCCGGTCATCACGAGTCCCAGCAGGTTGATCGCTTGCGAACGCCGCATCCGGCGACGCTGGGCCGGCTCCGGTCCCAGAGCCAACAGCCGGTTCCAGTGCCGCACCATGCCGGTCTGGCTCAAGGTGAACGAGACGAACACCCCGACGATGTAGAGCTGGATCAGCCGGGTGACCTCGGCGCCGAATGCGATCACGAGGATAGTTGCGCCGCTGGCCAGGAAGATGATTCCGTTGGAGAAGGCCAACCGGTCACCTCGAGTGTGCAGTTGGCGAGGCAGGTAGCGGTCCAGCGCCAGGATCGAACCCAACACCGGGAAGCCGTTGAATGCGGTGTTCGCGGCCAGCGCCAGGATCAGCGCGGTGACCGCGGTGATGAAGTAGAACGCTGGCGGGAATCCGTCGAAGACCACCTGTGCGAGCTGCGCCACCAATGTCTTCTGCGCGTAGCCGTGGGGTGCGCCGATCAGCTGTCGTGCCGGATCATCGGCCATCTTCACCCCGGTGAGCTGGGCCAGCACGATCAGACCCATCAGCATGGTTACCGAGATGCTCCCGAGCAGCAGCAGGGTGGTGGCCGCGTTGCGGGACTTCGGCTTCTGGAAGGCCGGCACCCCGTTACTGATCGCCTCCACGCCGGTGAGTGCGGCGCAGCCGGAGGAGAACGCCCGCAGGACGAGGAACACCAGCGCGACGCCGACGAGTTGACTGCCCTCCCCCCGCAACCCGAAACTCGCTGACTCCGCGCGGAGCTGCTCACCGAGCAGCAGCACCCGGATCAACCCCCAGCCGAGCATCGCGATGATGCCGATCATGAAGGCATAGGTGGGAATCGCGAACGCCGTGCCGGACTCCCGGATTCCCCGCAGATTGGCCGCGGTCAACACAATGATTGCGGCCACCGCGAAGGTCACCTTGTGGGTAGCGACGAAGGGCAGCGCCGAGCCTATATTCGACGCCGCTGAGGAGATCGACACCGCGACGGTGAGCACATAATCCACCAGCAACGCGCTGGCCACCACAAGCCCCGCGGTACCGCCCAGGTTCGCCGTCGCGACTTCGTAGTCCCCGCCGCCCGAAGGGTACGCCCGGACGTTCTGCCGGTAGCTGGTGACCACCACCAGCATGACCGCCGCGACCGTGAGCCCGACCCACGATGCGAATGCATATGCCGAAATCCCCGCGACCGACAGGACCAGGAAGAGCTCTTCAGGGGCGTAGGCGACCGACGACAGCGCATCCGACGCGAAAACCGGTAGCGCGATGCGCTTGGGCAGTAGTGTGTGGGACAGGCGTTCGCTGCTAAACGGCCTGCCGACAAGAATCCGTTTGACCGCCGTCGCGAGCTTCGACACCCGCAAAGCCTACGGCCGAGCGGCAGCCCAACGGAGGATGGCAGTGGCATCGGCGATACGGTTTTGGCGAGTACCTTCTTGGCACCCACCAACCCGGGAGTGACCGCGTGCATGTGGTGATCATGGGTTGTGGCCGGGTGGGTGCCGCGCTGGCCATGGCCCTGGAACGGCTCGGCCATGATCTGTCGGTGATCGACCAAAATCAGCAGGCGTTCCGCAGGCTCGGCGCTGACTTTCACGGCCAACGGATTCGCGGTATCGGCTTTGATCGCCAAGTGCTCAGCGAGGCCGGAACCGAGCGGGCTGGTGCGTTCGCCGCGGTGTCCAATGGCGACAACTCCAACATCATCGCTGCTCGGGTCGCCCGAGAGACCTTCGGCGTGAACCATGTCGTCGCGAGGATTTATGACCCGAAACGGGCCGCAGTCTACGAGCGACTTGGTATCCCGACCGTGGCCACGGTGCCGTGGACCACTGACCGGTTAATGCGAATGCTGCTACCCGACGGCGTGGCGGCTGCGTGGCGCGATCCGTCGGGCACGGTGGCGGTGCTGCAGCTCCCGCTACACGAGGGATGGGCCGGACGCAGCGTAGGTGACCTGGAGGAACACATCGGCGCGCGGATCGCCTTCATCGTCCGATTCGGGACCGGGGTGCTGCCCAACCACAACACCGTGGTGCAGGCCGAAGACCAGGTCTACGCCGCCGCTATCTCCGGCACCGTCACCGATGTCACCACCGCGGCAGCCACCGTGCCGCTCAACGACTAATTCCTCGAGCCTGACCTTGGAGCCGCCATGCGCGTGACCATCGCTGGAGCGGGCGCGGTGGGCCGGTCCATCGCGGCTGAGCTGCTCGAGTTCGGCCACCAGGTGATGCTCATCGAACGAGATGCTGATCAGTTTGATCCGCATGAAGTCGGAGGCGCCGAATGGGTGCTCGCCGATGCCTGCGAGTTGGCCTCGTTGGAGGAGGCCGGGCTGGAGCACTCCGATGTGGTGATCGCGGCGACCGGCAACGACAAGGTCAACCTGGTGGTCTCGCTACTGGCCAAGACGGAGTTCGCGGTACGTCGGGTGGTGGCCCGGGTCAATGACCCACGAAACGAATGGCTGTTCAACGAGTCCTGGGGCGTGGATGTCGCGGTATCGACGCCGCGGATGCTCGCCGCAATGGTCGAGGAGGCGGTCTCCGTCGGTGACCTCGTGCGGTTGATGACCTTGCGGCAAGGGCAGGCGAACCTCGTCGAGGTCACGCTGCCCGCGGACACCCCGCTGGCCGGGCTGCCGGTACGGCAGCTGCAGTTGCCCGTCGACGCCGCGCTGGTCACCATCCTGCGGGGCGGCCGGGTGATCGTTCCGCAGGGCGACGATCCCCTCGAGGGCGGGGACGAGCTGCTCTTCGTCGCTGTGGCAGAGGTGGAACCCGATGTACGGGCAGCGCTGGATCGTCGCCGGAGCTAGCTGGTCGCCGCCGCGACTCGAACGGCCCGCCGGATCGCCCAGATGGTCACCGATGCGGCCACCGCTGTCAGCGGCAGGCCCATCGCCAGCCGGGCCACCCCAAGCCAATCGGTCTCTTGCACGTTGTACAGGTAGTGCTGGACACCGAAACGGGCCAGCAAGAACACCGCCCAGACCACGGTCGCCACGTCGAAGCCGGACCGGGCGCGGCGGTCGGTTCGCCAACCGAGGCCTGAACCGTTGAGCGCTGACCACAGCACGCCGACCAACGGACGGCGGATCACCACCGACATTGTCAGCACCAGCCCCGCTACCAGGCTGTACCAGATGCCGTAGAGGAAAAAACCCCGTGCTTCCCCGGTGCGGTAGGCGATGAAGGCACAAACAGCTACCCCGAGGATCCCGGAGACGGCCGGCTGGAGTGACTCCCGGCGGATCAGCCGCCACACCCCGATCGCGATCGCGACCCCTAAGGACGTCCAGATCGCAGCTTGCAAGCCAGCGAGCGGATTCACCGCGACGAAGGCCACCGCGGGCACGGCCGAGGACACCAATCCCCCGACACCGCCCATCTGCTCCAGCAAAGTTGGAGTGCGCTTCGGCTCTGGTAAGGGCTGGTTCATGAACTCCGCTGCAGCTCGTAGTAGGGGTTGTAGAGAACCTTGCGGCCGTTGCGGACGGAGATCCGGCCGGACGCCTTGACGGTTCGTCCAGGTTCGATGCCAGGAATCCGCCGCCGGCCCATCCACACCAAGGTAATCGCCTCCGAGCCATCGAACAGCTCGGCCTCCAGAGTAGCCGCCGCCGCTCGAGGGCAGTGTTCCACGCTGCGCAGCCGGCCCAGAACGGTGACGGCCTGGCCAGAGCAGCATTCGCTGGCGCGCCGTGCACCGGCCTGCTCAACACAGCGCGATAGATCCTCGGCGTCGAGTTCGGCAGTGTCGCTGGTGAGCTTGCGGACGAGTCGCCGCCAGTAGCCGGGCGCCGCTCCGGTCATGTCCATCTCCGGACTGCCATTTCGGGTACCTCGACGGACCCACTCGACCGCCAGCGTAGCTCGATCGCGACCTAATTCCGCTTGACCACAGCCGATGTCGCCCATCTGTGGTTCCCGATTCTCAACCGATGTCCCAGAAGGTGTCTCAGGGAATCCCTCAGCCGCCATCGGCCGCGGCGTTGACCAGCTCGGCGGTTGCCTGCTTGAGTTGCTCGCCCAGCGGTCCGGGCAGTTGCAGCGGCAACGGGCTGCGCACCGGCAGTGCTTCAGAACCTCGGACCACCACGGTATGCCGGACCAGATCACGCAGCAGCGAGATTCGAGCCTCGGAGTGCTCGGCGGTGCCCACAGCGACACCGCGGAGCATCCACCGTGGGCCGTCCACCGCCAGGAAGCGCAACACCCCCTGCTCGGTCACCGCCTCAATCTCGTCTCCCCACTCGCCGGTGACCCGACCGACCCGGCCACCATCGGCTCGGAGTTTGGCGACCAGCTCGGGGGCGACCTCGCGCCATAACCCGCCGCTGCGGGGAGCCGCGAACGCAGTGATGGTGAACTGACCGACACCGGTGATCAAGTGCACCGCACGCACCGGACCAGACCTGTCCACCTCGACTTGAAGTTGCGCACCGTCTGGCATCGGCAACCGCAGTGAGCCGAGATCGAGCCTGATCCACCCGTCATCGGGCGCCTCATCCGCGTCGTAGGGCCCGAACCCGGACCACCCGTCGACGATGCTGTCGCTAGCACTTTGAGCACGGGGCGGAACTGGGTCGGGCGCCTCGATGCCACCTGGCGGCGGTGTCGGGTCTTGGGCCCTGCTGCGACGTCCGAACACTGCTAGCACTCTCCCTGCTGTGTGATCCGGCCTTGCTGGCAGATCCCCGTTGAGCCGTAACCGTTCGTTCCCCGCATGGACTGCGGTAGCGCGGTGACCTCACGAAAAACGGCACGCTCCACCCGCTGCACAACCAGTTGCGCGATCCGGTCCATCCTGCGCAGCACTGCGGGCTCGCGCAGGTCATGATTGACCAAGCAGACTCGCAGCTCGCCCCGGTAGCCGGCGTCGATGGTGCCCGGCGAGTTGATGACCGCCAACCCCGCCTGTGCCGCCAACCCTGAACGGGGATGAACGAACGCCGCATAACCACTGGGCAGCGCGATCGCGATGCCGGTGCCCACCACGGTTCGCTCACCGGGGGCAAGGACCACATCGCGGGTGGTGACCAGATCGGCTCCGGCGTCGTCGATGTGTGCGTATGCCGGCACCGGCACCTCAGGATCCAGCCGGGTCAGCAGGACTTCGAGGGGAGACGGGGACACGGCGCGCGAGACTACCCTCAGTCTGGTGTCCGATCGTGAAGCCCCCGGCCAGCACTCGTCCGACGTCGTGCCGGTGTTCAATGAGCGTCTCGCCGTACCGCTGTGGTGGTGGCCGCTGGGTTTCGGCCTGGCGACGCTGCTGGCGGCTGAGGTCCATCTGGGGTACCCAGGGGTACGGGCCTGGCTGCCATACCTGTTGACAGTGCCGCTGACCTGCGTCGTGCTGTGGCGGATGGGTCGGCACCGGGTTGCGCTGCGCGGCGACGAGCTGTGGGTAGGCCCGGCGCACGTCCCGGTCGGCCAGCTGGGGCAAATCCAGGTGATTTCCCCGGATGCCAAGCGGCGTGTGCTGGGTCCGGATCTGGATCCAGCAGCGTTCGTGCTGCACACCGCGTGGGTCGGGCCAGTGTTGCGAGTCACGCTCACCGATCCAGCCGATCCCACCCCGTACTGGGTCTTCAGCGTTCGCCATGCTGAGCAGCTCGCTGTGTTGCTTCGAGCCCACACTGACGAGGTACCCCATGGCAACGCCGGGCCACGTTCGCCTAGCCGGTAACAGCCACTGGGCAGGGCAAACTGCTCAAGCCGCGCAGTCCCGGCACACCATCCGTCCGTTGCGCTGTTCAGCCAGCCTGCTGCGGTGATGGACGAGGAAGCAGCTCGAGCAGGTGAACTCATCAGCCTGCTTGGGCAGCACTCGAACGATCAGCTCCTCGCCGGACAGGTCGGCGCCGGGCAACTCGAAGTTCTCCGCGGACTCCGACTCGTCGACGTCAACCGCACCCGATTGAGCCTCGTTCCGTCTCGCCTTAAGCTCGTCTAGCGAGTCCTCGACAAGCTCATCCGCCTCGCTCCGCCGCGGAGCATCGTAGTCGGTAGCCATGATTCCCACCCCTGAGTCGTACGGGTCGCACCGCAGCACAAACGCACAAGCATGCCAATTTGTGCCCGAGACGTCGGTCACACTCCGACGCTTCGGTCATAGCGCTGGCGCGCGCCCTACCGTGAGCCCCTCTGCGGCGCCAGAGCGGCGAGAGACTAGCTCGCCAACCGGTGCAATGCGCGCATTTCTCCGGCGTGTCCTGCCAGTTTCGCGTCAGTGTCGCCGCTCGCCTCGCCGCCAACTGGGCGAACCGGACCCGGACACGCCGTAGTGGGCTGCGCTGTTCCCGCCTCACATCTACCCTCAAATGCAGGGACTGGCCTGGTCAAGGGCCAGGGAGGGCGGGGCCGTGGCTGCGGTGGACTCGTCGAGCGGGCGGAAGCAGGGCTACCGCACTCGCAGGCCGATTCGCGCCTTGCTGCTCGTGGTGATTCTCGGCAGCGCGGCCGGGTTGATCTGGCTCAACGTGCTGCATCAGACGGACAACGGCTGCCCGAGGCCCGC
Organism: Pseudonocardiales bacterium; assembly: GCA_032230565.1. GTDB lineage: Bacteria > Actinomycetota > Actinomycetes > Mycobacteriales > Pseudonocardiaceae. The sequence goes on from JAVXWL010000022.1 coordinate 14,452, forward strand.
AGCAACCGGCCAAAAACTCCCGATCGACGGCCTCGATGCAGTGTCACCTGCGCCGCCCCAATTCACCCGAGTGAGAGTGCTCAACGCCAATGGCAGGCTCGGTGAGGCAACCATCGTCGACAGCGCGCTGGCTCACCTGGGGTTCGCCTCCACCACTCCCGCCAACGATCCGCTGCACCCCGATTTGGATCTACGCTGCTACGGTGAGATCCGCTTCGGCGCCGCTGGACAGGCCGCGGCGCGGACGTTGAGCCTGGCGGTGCCCTGCGCCGAGCTCGTCCGCGATGCCCGGCCCAACTCGGACGTCGACCTGGCTCTGGGTACCAGATTCACCCTGCGACCCAACGACGCGGCCCGCACCGCCCTGCTGGACTCGGCCGGCCTCGGGCCACTCAGACATGTTGTACCGCCTCATGGCGGTCTGGCTGCCCAGGCCGGACCACCCGACACGGCCAGCATCCAGCCGGCGGTTCCCGTGGTCGACCCCAGCCTCCTGCGCCGAGCGCGTCAGGTGGCGTGCTGAGGGCTTCAGACGGCGTCAGCGCCGCACTGCGCCATCAGCTCCGCCAGCGAGTCGACGATCCCTGGCGCCGCCGCCAGGAGGAAGTCTGATCCGCGCGGGGGCAACCGGACCACCGCGCCCGCCTCGGTCGCGATCAGCGCACCGGCCGCCCAGTCCCAACGGTGCAGGCCGTGCTCGGCGAAACCGTCCAACCATCCGGACGCGACGGAGCACAGATCCAAGGCGGCCGATCCCGCTCGGCGCAGATCGCGGATCTTCGGCAGCATGCCGGCTACCATGGCGGCCTGCCGAGCTCGTCGCTCCGACCGGTAGGAAAAGCCGGTGCCGATCAGCGACAGCTCCAGCTGGGTAGCCCCACTGACCCGCAGTGCGACCCCATCGCAGTGCGCCCCGCCGCCTCGCGCTGCGCTCCACAGCCGTCCCGCTGCGGGCTGTCCCACCGCCGCGGCCAGCGACTGCCCGTCACGCTGCACCGCTACCGAGACCGAATACCAGGGCAGCCCGTAGAGGTAGTTCACCGTGCCATCGATGGGGTCGATGACCCAGCAGAGGCCTCCCGTCGTCGACCCCTTGCCGCCCTCCTCCTCGCCCAGCACCGGCTCACCGGGCCGCCACTGCGCGAGCAACCGCCGGGCCAGCCGCTCGGCCGACCTATCTGCGGCGGTGACCACGTCGGTGTCACTGGTCTTGGTTTGCACCTGATCGGCGCCCGCAAGCCGCATCCGCAACACCAGGTCGCCGACCTGTTGGGTTACCGCCACGGCAGTGGCCCGCAACTGCTCGACATCGTCGGTTCGAACGCTCGACACCGAGCCATCCGACCACACCTCGGCCGCGCGGTTCGGGCTAGGGTCAGATCCGACCGGCGGCCCTTGCGGCGGGCGATCAGGAGAGGACGCAGATGGCCAGAACACCCGGGTTCGGGGTGGACATCGGGGGGTCCGGCATTAAAGGATGCACGGTGGATCTGCGCAGTGGATCGCTGGACGAGCAGCGAGTCCGCCTTCCCACTCCTGTGCCTGCCACGCCGACCGCGGTGGCGGAGCTGGTCGCCGCCATCACTAACGAGTTCGGCTGGCACGGCCCGATGGGAGTCACGCTACCCAGCGTGCTTAAGCGCGGCATCGCCCTTACCGCTGCACATCTAGACCCCGCGTGGAAGGGCTTGGCCGCAGACAAATTGTTCTCCGAGTACTGCCGCGTGCCAGTCGTCGTGCTCAACGACGCCGACGCCGCCGGGCTGGCCGAGATGCGGTTCGGCGCCGGCCGCGACCACGACGGAGTGGTCCTGCTGCTCACGTTCGGGACCGGCATCGGCAGCGCGTTGTTCGTCGATGGAGAGCTCGTGCCCAACACCGAACTGGGCCACCTGCAGGTCGATGGCGTTGATGCCGAGATCCGCGCCGCCGCCTCAGCCCGGGACGACGAAGAACTGTCGTGGGCGGTTTGGGCCGCCCGAGTGTCGCGCTACCTGCAGGTACTGGAAGGTCTGATGTGGCCGGATCTGATCATCGCGGGCGGCGGGGTGAGCAAGAAGGCCGACAAATGGTTATCCCTGCTGGAGTGCCGAACCCCCGTGGTGGCGGCCGCTTTGCGCAACGATGCCGGCATCGTCGGTGCGGCAGCAGCCGCCGCAGAGGGTCGCGTGCGATAATCGCGTTGGCGCGTATCCCCGTGCGCGATGGGCGCCGTTACAATGCAGAGTCGTACAATGGAACGCGCACCGTCCCCGAGCACCCTGGATCGCACCGTCGGAATCCGGCAAGCCGCCGTGATTGTCGGCACTGGCTCCAGCGGCGGGCTCGCCGACGGGGGCTCGATTCCCGCACCGCGCCCGAACACCGACTTTTTCGAAAGGCCGTCCGTGGCAGCCGCAGAACCCGCATCCCATCGCGCTGCAGCCTCGAACTCCGCAGCCTCGAACGCTGCTGCGTCGAACGCAGCAGCGATGAACTCGACAGCGTTGAGCTCCGCTGCCTCACGTTCCGGGAATGATAAGAAACCCGCCGCCCGCAACGGCGTCGCACGCACCCGCGCGAAATCCACCAGCACCAGCAAGATGGGTAGCAAGGCCGCCACCGCGGCTAAACCCGCGAGCAGTGCAGCAGTGGCCCCGGACAGCGGATCACCGGGAGTCGAGCCCGGGGTCGACATCGAGAGTGGCCCCGCTGCCGAGGATCTCGCCGACGTCGAGGTCGAGGTCGAAGAGATCACCGTCGAGGCCGAGGAGCCGGAGGCACCTAGTGGCCCCGGTTCGGAAGACTTCGTCTGGGACGAGGAGGAGTCCGAGGCGCTGCGCCAAGCCCGCAAGGACGCCGAACTCACCGCCTCGGCGGATTCAGTACGTGCGTATCTCAAGCAGATCGGCAAGGTCGCCCTGCTCAACGCCGAGGAGGAGGTGGAGCTCGCCAAGCGGATCGAGGCCGGGCTCTACGCCGCCGAGCGGGTGCGCCGGGCCGAGGACGTCACCGAGAAGCTTTCACCGCAGCTGCGCCGGGATTTACGCTGGATCGTGAGAGACGGCGAGCGCGCCAAGAACCATCTGCTGGAAGCCAACCTTCGCTTGGTCGTCTCGCTGGCCAAGCGCTACACCGGCCGCGGGATGGCATTCCTGGACCTGATCCAGGAGGGCAATCTAGGACTGATTCGCGCGGTGGAAAAGTTCGACTACACCAAGGGCTACAAGTTCTCCACCTACGCCACCTGGTGGATCCGCCAAGCGATCACCCGAGCGATGGCCGACCAGGCCCGGACCATCCGGATCCCGGTGCACATGGTCGAGGTGATCAACAAGCTGGGCCGCATCCAGCGCGAACTGCTTCAAGACCTCGGCCGCGAACCCACTCCGGAAGAGCTGGCCAAGGAGATGGATATCTCCGCGGAAAAGGTGCTGGAGATCCAGCAGTACGCTCGCGAGCCGATCTCGTTGGACCAGACCATCGGCGATGAAGGTGACTCGCAGCTCGGCGACTTCATCGAGGACTCCGAGGCCGTCGTCGCGGTCGACGCAGTCTCATTTACCTTGTTGCAGGATCAGCTGCAGTCGGTACTGGCCACGCTGTCCGAGCGAGAAGCCGGGGTGGTGCGGCTGCGATTCGGCCTCACCGATGGTCAACCGCGCACTCTCGATGAGATCGGGCAGGTGTACGGGGTGACCCGAGAGCGCATCAGGCAGATCGAATCCAAGACAATGTCTAAGCTGCGCCATCCCTCTCGCTCTCAAGTCCTGCGCGACTACCTGGACTGATCGGTCGCGCCAGTCTCTGAGGGCCACCAATCCAGCGCTCGCAGCCCGGGTTCGAGACCCCGGCGGGCTGCTGGCAGGAACTCCGCAGGCGTAAGGTGGCCGGCGCCCTCCGGGACAAGGCCGAGTAGCGGAACACCAGTCACGGCAGGTAGATCGACGAGGTTGCACCGGGCAGCAAGGTCAGGCTGCCTGGGCCAGGCACCGATCACGACCCCGACACAGCTCAGACGGCGAGTGCGCAGTGCTTCCACAGTGAGCGCGGTGTGGTTGAGGGTGCCTAGACCAGCGCCTACCACCACGAGCACCGAAGCCAACAAGGCCGCTGCGACGTCGGCGAGCGTTCCGCCGCTGTCGTCCAGCGGGACCAGCAACCCGCCGGTACCCTCCACCAGCACAAGATCATGCTCGGCGGCCAGCTCCCGGGCCGCCGACGCCGTAGTGGCGGTTGTCACGGGGATCAAGCCAGCAAGACGGGCAGCGCGCGCCGGTGCAAGCGGGTCGGGGAAGCGGGCCAGCTCTTGGCACGTGACCGAAGGACCCGCGAGACGCCGCACCTCGTCGACGTCGCCCAGCTGGGCCGCGTCGACGCCCGTTTGAGCGGGTTTGAGTACCGCCACTCGACAGCCGGCCGCGACGGCGAGTGCAGCGATTGCCGATGTCACCGTCGTCTTGCCGACGCCGGTGCCGGTCCCGGTCACCACCAGGACGGTCACCTGACCGCGCCGGCCAGTACCGAGACGAGCACCTGGGCCACCTGCGCAAGGTCTGGATCGGTCAGCGCGGCATGGGCCGTCAACCGCAGCCGGCTGGTTCCAGCCGGCACCGACGGTGGACGCAGACACCCCACCCGTACACCGTGTCGCAGGCACTCCGCGGCCGCGTCGACCGCGCGCTGTGGCTCACCGAGGATGATTGAGACCATCGCGGACATCGGCGCAGCTGCGCAGGCTGCGGTGGCGATGGCAGCGGCGGCGTCGAGCACCCGGCGTGGCAGCGCGGGCTCGCCGCGCAACACCTGCAATGCCGCCAGTGCCGCGCCGGCAGCTGGGGGCGCCAGGCCGGTGTCGAAGATGAAGCTGCGCGCCGTGTTGACGAGGTGGTCGACCACTTCGTGAGAAGCCAGCACCGCCCCGCCCTGGCTGCCCAGCGACTTCGACAGGGTGACAGTGGCCACCACATCGGGCGCGCCAGCCAGGCCATGTTCGGCGAGCAATCCGCGCCCGCCAGGTCCACATACCCCGAGCGCGTGCGCCTCGTCGGCCAGCAAGATCGCGCCATGCCGCCGGCAGACCCCGTGCAACTCCGCCAGCGGCGCGAGGTCACCGGTGACGCTTCCCACTGAGTTGGTGACGACCAGCGCCCGTTGCTCAGTTCGGCTAGCCAGCGCGGCGTCGACCGCACAGACATCACCGTGCGGTGTCACCACGACCCGCGCCCGGGACAGCCGGCATGCGTCCACCAGCGAGGCGTGGCTTGCGGCGCCGGACACGACGAGACCGCCCGAGCCGGACAGCGCTGTCACCGCGCCAAGATTTGCGGTGTAACCCGAGGAGAACACTAGGGCCGCTGGCACCCCGCAGAACGCGGCGAGCTCGTCCTCCAGCTGCGTGTGCAGCTCGGTGGAGCCGGTGATCAGGCGCGATCCCGTCGAGCCCGCACCCCAGATACGCGCCGCATTCACCGCGCCTTGCACCACCCGAGGATCCCTAGCCAAACCTAGGTAGTCGTTGGATGCGAGGTCGACCACCGTCTCCAGCGCGGGCCGCGGCCGGAGTACCCGCTTCAGCCCAGCGGCCCGACGCCCGGCGGCTGCATGGTCCAACCAGTCCTGGGCTCCGGTCACTATGGATACCCCGCCACGACCAACGAGACTACGACGCGCCGATCGAGCAATGTCGGTTGGCTCCGCAGCCCGCCGTGGCTACGTCGTCTGGGTGGCTACGCCAGGGACCGCCAGACCGCCGGGAACGTGCTCATCGGGCACCGGCACGAAACGCTCAGCCGCTGAGTCGAGCAGCAGCAGGCGTGCGGTGCGCAGATCCAGGAACAAACCCGCGACCTGAACTCGGCTGGCGGCAACGGCATCGCGTACCGCGGGGTGCGTGCGCAGCGTCTCTACCTGAAGGGCGACGTTGACCATAGCGAGCCGGTCCACCTCGTCCCGGCCCTCCGCAGCCGCCGCAACACCGACCGGGTGTCCGCTGCGCATGGCCGTCAGACTCGGCAGGCCCCACCGCAACCACTGACCCAGGGAACCGGTGACAGTCCCGCTAGCGAGCAGCCCATGCATCGCCGCACAGCCGGAATGTCCACAAACCAGGATCGAGGGAACCTTGAGGTGGTTCACCGCGTACTCCAGCGACGCGGCGACTGACGAGTCGGACTCGTGCCCCGGCGGCGGCACCAGGTTTCCGAGATTGCGGACCGTGAATAGATCACCAGGCCCGCTGCTGGTGACCACGTTGGGCACCACACGCGAATCGGCACAGGTGAGGAACAATGCCCGGGGACGTTGTTCCGCCACCAACTGCTCCAGGTGCGGCAGCACCTCCGGCATAGACCGGCGGTGGTACTCACGCACCCCGGCAAACAGCGGTTGCAAGGCGTCGTGGTCGTCGTGTTGGACCTGCCACGCCCACCATGGCGAGAAAGCCCGCGGCAACGCAGGTATTCGCGCCCGCCGGGCGAGGCCGTTGCTGCCGTCACCGTTGTGCCGCGCTGGCCCCACCTCGTCCACCACGACGGTGCCACCGTTGCGCTCGTGCTGCCGCTGCCATCCGGCGAGGTGGTCATAAGCAGCATGGTCCAAAAAGTCGACCACCATCTCGATCACGACATGGCTGCCAGGGGGCACCTGGGCCAGTACTCGGGAGAGCCGGGGCACGGAAAGGAAGCTCAAGGTGCCCTCCACTACGACCCGCCAGCAGGCCGGCGCCCCATCCGACGGCGGCCCTACCGGCTCCGCGTGCACCACCGACCAGACCACCCGGCGTAACACCAGCAGCAAGGACAGCCCCAGCCCGATGAGCACGCCCTCCAGCAGGTTGAGAAACACCACGCCGGCCATCGTGACCAGGTAGATCACCAACTCGCCCTGTCGGTGGGCCGTACGCAGGTCCGCCAGCTTGACCAGACGCACACCGATCACCACCAGCAGACCGGCGAGCGCAGCCAGCGGGATCAGCTCGATCAACCCGACGAGCAACACCGAGAACAGCAGTACCCACATTCCATGCAGCACCGCTGATGCGCGGGTTTGCGCTCCGGCGGCGACGTTGGTGGATCCACGGACGATCACACCGGTAACCGGCAGGCCACCCAACAACCCCGACAAGGTGTTGGCTGCACCCTGGCCAACGAGCTCCCGGTCGAAGTTGGTCTTGCCGCCCTTGGCCATCTTGTCCACCGCGACAGCAGAGAGCAGGCTCTCCACGCTGGCGATCACAGCCACGGTGAGCACACCGGTGAGTACACCGCCCCAACTGCCACCCGGTACGTCCGGCAGGTTCAATGAGGCCAGCAATGAGCCAGGCAGGGTCACCCGCTCGACGTCCAGCGCAAGAATCGTGGCCAGCGCTGTCACAGACACAACGGCCACCAGCGGCGCTGGGATGCTCGGCAACGGGTGCGGCAGCCGAGGCCAGATCAGCAGCACGGCTATCACGGCGAGCCCCACCAGCGCAGCGTGATTGTGAAAATTGCCGAGCTGAGTGGGCAACTCCATGATGTTCGTAATCGCGTCGGTTCGGGCGGACCCGCCGAGCAGCACGTGCGACTGGCCGAGCGCGATCGTGATCCCGATGCCGGCAAGCATCGCGTGTACCACCGCCGGGGAGATCGCGAGCGCCGCCCTGGCCACCCGGCTGAGACCGAACACCACCTGCAGCAGCCCGGCGGCCGCAGTGATGGCGCACATGACGCCCCAACCGAACTGCACGATGAGATCGGCCACCACCACGGTGAGCCCTGCTGCGGGGCCGCTGACCTGCAAAGACGAGCCGCCGAGCAGTCCGGCCACGATCCCACCCACCACTGCGGCGATGAGCCCCGCCATTACTGGCGCACCTGTAGCCACAGCGATACCGAGGGAGAGTGGTACCGCGACGAGGAACACTACGAGCGAGGCCGCGACGTCGTGCCGCAACACCGTCCACGCGCAGCGGTGCGCGGCAGGCAAGGGAGTGCGAGCGGGGATGGGAGATACCAACAGACGACCTCCGGATCGGCGGGTATGCGATGTCCACATCCGTCCGAGCCACCTCGGTGCATCGCCGCGCTGCGATACCCCGACGATCGCCGGCCGGTCGGGGCGGCGGACGTCATTGACCGTTACGACCTGGTTTCTCCCCGTCACCATGGATGGTAGTGCCAAGGTTTTAAATCAAGGTAAGGCAAGGCTGAACTACCCACGATGTTCACACGGTCGACATCAACTACAGGTCACCCTGCACCGACCGCGGCAAGCACCCCGCGAGCGATCTGGGCCAGGTCATCGTTGCCGGTAACGTAGGGGGGCATCGCGTAGACGAGATTGCGGAATGGGCGCAGCCACACACCTTGCGCCACGGCGGCGGTGGTGGCGGCGGGCAGGTCGACGTCGTGGTCAAGCTGTACCACCCCGATCGCGCCTAACACCCGCACCTCAGCCACCCCCGGCAGCTCGGCCGCCGGCGCCAATCCCGCCCGTAAGCCCGTCTCCAGCCGCCGCACTTCGGCCTGCCAGTCTTGCCCGAGCAGCAGGTCGATCGACGCCGACGCCACCGCTGCCGCCAGCGGGTTCGCCATGAACGTCGGCCCGTGAGCGAGCACCGGGACCTCACCACCGGAGATGCCCTCGGCCACCCGCGAGGTGCACAGCGCGGCGGCCATGGTGAGGTAACCGCCGGTCAGCGCTTTGCCCACGCACATCACGTCCGGGCTGACTGCTGCGTGGCC
>JAVXWL010000217.1:0-7749 GCA_032230565.1 Pseudonocardiales bacterium
CCGATGAGCCCACCGAAGCCGGCCAGGACGATGGACTCGACGAGGAACTGTTGGAGGATCGCGCGATTGGTGGCGCCGATCGCTTTGCGGATCCCGATTTCGCGGGTTCGTTCGGTGACTGAGACCAACATGATGTTGAGGATCCCAATCGCGCCAACGACCAAGGAGACTGCGGCGACGGCAGCGGTGAACAAGGTGAGGATCTGAAGGATCTGGTTGGAAGTGTTGACGGCGGTCGTCAGGGACTGGGCCTCGAAATCTCGGGTTGCGGGGCTTCTGATCCGGTGCCGGGCGTCGAGAATGTTGTTCACCTGCTCCTCCGCGGCGGATACGGCGGCCACTGAGGCGGCTTGCACGGTGGCGTGGTTGAGAACGTCGCCGTGACCGAAGACATAGTTGCGCGCAGCGTCCAGCGGCATGACCACGTCCTTGTCGTCCGGCAAACCGGCGGACTTCATCACCCCAATGACCGCGAATGTCTGGCCGTTGATCTGGACCCTGCTACTCAAAGCAGCAGCGGAGTCCCCGCCGAACAGGTTGGTCACCGTGGTGGTGCCCAGCACCACCACTCTCGCGGCGGCGCGGACCTGGGCCTCGTCAAGGAACGACCCGGCCTCGATATCCCGGTCGTTCACTTCGAGCCAGCGGTCAGTGGATCCGACAACGGTGCCCAGTGACTGGGCGGTTGAGTGGGCGGTTGAGTGGGCGGTAGCGGTCTTGATCAGCCACGGGGCGGTAACCTCCGGGATGACGGCGACGATGTCCGGTGCCTTCTGCAGTGCCGCGGCGTCGGCATCGGTCAGGTTTCTCCGGGTGGGTCCTCCGGGGGTGGTCCCCGTAGTGGGCACGATGGTGATCAGGCTGGCCAGCGGTTCGATACGCGCACCGATCGATTTCTGCACTCCGTTACCAACGGCGGTCAGCAGGATGACCGCCGAAACTCCGATGATGAGCCCGAGCATGGTCAACGCGGAGCGCAGCCGGTGGGCGCCCACCGCACGCAGCGCGATGAGGACCGCCTCCCGTAACGTCATTTGCTGATCTTCGCCGGCGGCAGCCCGCTGTCCATCAGGGACATCACACTGACCTCCGTCTGGGTCCGCTGTAGCTGGTCACTCTCGATGTGCCCGTCGCGCATCCGCACAACTCGCTTGGTGAACCCAGCGATCTCCTCTTCATGGGTGATGATCACGATCGTGCGACCGGCGTCGTTGAGCGCACCGAGCAACTTCATGATCTCGATGCTGGAAGGGGTATCGAGGTTGCCCGTGGGCTCATCGGCAAGCAGAATCGAGGGATCGTTGATCAGCGCCCGCGCGATGGCCACCCGTTGCTGCTGACCGCCGGAGACCTCATTGGGCATGTGCTTCTGACGCTCACCCAGACCGATGAGCTCCAAGGCCCGCCGGGCAGGATTGCGTCGAGTTCGCACCCCGGCGTAGACCAAGGGAAGCTCGACGTTGCGGAGTGCGCTGGTGCGGGCAACCAGGTTGAAGGACTGGAACACGAACCCGATCTTGTGGCTGCGGATTTTGGCTAGCCGGTGGTCGGACAGTCGGCTGACGTCGGTGCCGTCGAGTAGATAACGTCCGCTGGTCGGAATGTCGAGACAGCCCAGGATGTTCATGAGCGTGGACTTGCCGGATCCGGACGGGCCCATGATGGCGACCATTTCACCGTCATCGATGGTCAGGTCAATACCGTGGAGCGCCGGTACCGCGATCTTACCCATTCGGTATGCCTTGCTGACATCCTCGAGCCGGATCATGTCACTCCTCGGTCTGGATATTGATGGCTCTCGACTTGGATGCCCGGGGCCATCAACGCGGCAATAGTCAGCTAGGCTGCGTCTTGGTTCTCGTCTGCATGCATTCGTCCTCGTTACAGCAGCGTTCGGATCAATGCGGCGATGGACGCGCGCAAGGCTTTGCGGACTGACGCTCCGAGCCCCGAAAATCGGTTCGGCCCGTGCCGGCGGTCCTCTCCTACATCGATCACGCCCACAATGTTGCCGCGTGTGGGCCGCGCGCACATCGGAGCAGGGTCTGAAGTTTGGTGTCAGACCTTGCTCCGATATGCCGTTGACCCGAGATAGCAGCGGGCCGAGACCAATGTGACCGAACTGCTGGTCGATTCCGGCATGTTGGTCGATGCGGGTTTAGACAGGGCCGTGGCAGCTCGATGTGACTTCCTGTTTAAGACGCTAACTGGCGTCGGCGCCAACGTGCCCGCCAGTTACGGTCTGCGCCTAGCCAACCTGGGTGGTCTCCTCGGGCACAACGGCTCGTGCCCGGCTACAAGGCCGAATATGTGGCACTTGCCGTCCTCCGGAGCCACTTTCGTGGTGTTGCTCAACGGCAGCGTCATCGACTCGGCCGGACCGCAGCTGGTATCTGATGCCATGGTCGTGAGCATGAGCCAAATAGTCCTGCCGCCCGGGCGCCATCACCACCGTGGGCGAAGGGCAGCCACAGTGGCCTCAGCATAGCGGCTATGCGCGAGCTAGATCCAGTCGCGGCGGCGGAACAACGTATACAGCAGGACAGAGATCACGATGATCGCGACGGTGGAGACGTAGAAGCCCCACGGATGGCCAAAACCGGGATAGGGCACGTTCTGCCCGTAGAACCCGGTGATCGCGGTTGGCACCGCGATGATGGCGGCCCAGCTGGTGACCTTCTTGGTGATCACGTTCAGCCGGTTGCCCTGGATGGTCAGGTTGGTCTCCAGGATCGTGGTCACCAGGTCCCGCAGGCTCTCGGTCCACTCGGTGGCCCTCAGCACGTGGTCGTAGACGTCCTGGTAGTAGGGCGTCATCGCCTCATCGAAACCATGCAGGTCACGGCGCATCACGGAGTTCACGACCTCACGCATCGGCAAGACGACGCGACGTAGCCGCACCAGGCTTTTGCGCAGCTCGAACGAGCGCCGTTGCACGGACAGTTCGGGACGCTTGTCGTCGAACAGCAGATCCTCCAGCGTCTCGATCTCATCGTCGAGGGTCTGCACGGCGGCGAAGTGGCCATCGACGACGTAGTCGAGCAGCCCGTGCAGCAGGAACGCAACGCCGTGTTTCGACAAATCTGGTGAGGTATCCCAGCGAGCTACCACACCGTCGATGTCGAACCCGTCGGATTTGCGCACGGTGACCAACGCATTGTGGGTGACGAACACCGCCACCTCGTAGGTCTCCAGTTCCCCGGTGGTGATCTCCAGCGCGACCGCGTACGCAGTGACGAACAGGTGGGTGTCGTACCGATCAAGCTTGGGGCGCTGACGTTCTTGGCCGGCATCCTCGACGGCGAGGCGGTGCAGCTGCAGCTCCTCGCTGATCGTGGCGAGGTCGCCCGCATCGGGCGCGCACATGTCCAGCCACACGGTGACGCCCGGCTGCGTGATGTGCTCCGAAATGTCCTGCACCGGGAAGTCCTCGAGCTCGAGGACACCGCTCCGGTACAGCCGGGTATGTGTCATACAGGCAGGTTAGGGGGGCTGGCGAAGAACTCCACCAGCAGCTTGTTGACTTCCGCTGGGCGTTCGAGGTAGCCGAAATGCCCACAATCCTCGATCTCCTCATATCGAGCCCCCGGGATCGCCGCTGCCACCTCACGCGCCAGATACGGCGGAATGATCAAGTCGTCGGCGAAACCGATCACCAGGCTGGATACCGTGATCGCGCGGTAGGCGACCAGCCGGTCCGGGAAAGTCTCTACTGCCAGCTGGGCTCGCACGCCGGGCTTGAGACCAGATCCGGAGAGCTCAAACAAATCGAGCCAGTCCTGCACAGTATGGCGGTCTTTGCGGGTCCGTGGCGACAGGTTCAGCAACGCGGTGACCGCCGCGTAGTACGTCGGCGGCAGCTCGATCCCCGCGTCGTACAGGGAGCGCTCTCCCGCCGACAACGCCGACTGCACGGGGTCACACCGTCCATGCGCGGCCATCATCGCTGCCCGCGACACCAGCTCCGGACGCGCCAATGCCAACTCCTGCACAATCCGGGAGCCCAACGAAGTCCCGACCAGCCGCGCCGGCCCGCCGCCCAGGTGCTCGATCAACGCCACGGTATCGCCCACCAGGTCATCGATGGTCATCCCGCTGGCGCACTCATCCGAAGGTGGGATACCGCGGTTGTCCACGGTGACCACCCGGTAGCCAGCCGCAACCAGCGCCGGAACCTGGTGCAATCGCCACACCCGGCCTGGGCTGCCCGTCCCCATCACCAGCACAACCAGCTCACCAGAGCCCGTCACCTGGTAGCTGAGCCGAATCCCATTGAGTTCGACGACGGGCATGATCCTCCTTCGTCCCGACACCTAGGAGACCAACCTACGGCCTAGCTCCCAGAGTGCTCGACGCTGGAGATGGGTCAGGTCCAGTCCTCGGGTGACGCGCTGCGCGGCGTCAGTTCTTGGATGGGTATGTGGTGCGCGGCGGCGGCCGACGCGATCCGCCATGCGTCCAGGCCAGTGACCGACAACCCACCGCCGGGCTCGGCGAGCACTGTCGCACCCATGCCGACCAACACCTTGGTCAGCCCGCCGCGTCGAGGCGAGCGCACGAACACGTCGCATCGGAGACACTCGGCCGGCTCCGGAGCGAAGGCCTCCCTGACCGACTCGCCGCGCCCAGTGATGAGCAGCTGGTCGGCGTTTCGCGTCTCGTCGCAGTCCTTGGTCAATTCGCCCACCTCGATCATGTAGCCGATGGTGCCGGGTGCGCGGGGCGCGCACATCGGAGCGGGGTCCGAAGTCTGGGATCGGACCCTGCTCCGATCCCCTGACCCGGAGATTGCGGCTACCGTGACAGATGTGACCGAACCCGCGCGGGCCGATTCTGGCCTGTTGCTGCTGCGGTCTCTACAGCGGCCTTGGCAGCTCGTCCTGATCGACCTGCTGATGGCGGTCACGATCACCCCGGTCACCGTCTACGCGACCGTTAACAACGCGCCCGCGCTCTCCAGCGCGACGGTCGTCCTGATGTGGCTAGTGGCGCTCGCAGTCAGCGTTCCTCTTACGATCCGTAGGCAGTGGCCCATCGCGGTGTTCAGCGTCGTTCTCGCCTCGGCGATCGTGGCCACATTGCTGGGCATGTTCGTTACAGGACCTGTGCTAGCCGTCGCGGTCGCGCTCTACCCGGTCGCGGTGTCCGTGGGGCCACGCCGCTCGGCCGTCGCGCTCGGCGCGGCTCTGCTGGGTGTCGCGCTGGCATCAGTGCTCACCGCAACCGTGCTGTATCCCCACTTCCTCGTCATCGCACCGAACACGAGATCGTTCAACACGGATCTAGTCTCCTCGCTGGGCTTCGCGTGGTTCACCATCGGCCTGGGCTGGGCGCTCGGTCGAAGGTTACGGGCACGCCGCGAGTACGACAGCCAGATCGCCGAACACCGCGCGCGACAGGCCGTCTCCGAGGAGCGGTTGCGGATCGCCAGGGAAATGCATGACGTGGTGGCGCACAGCATCGGCGTGATCGTGATGAAGGCCGCTGTAGCCAACCACGTGTACGACACGCGTCCACAGGAGAGCAGGGAGGCGCTCGGCGTCATCGAGTCAGTCGGCCGCGCCGCGCTCACCGACATCCAGCGCGTGCTCGGCTCCTTGCGATCCGCGGAGGATGCAGACCTGGCGCCCAGCCCAGACCTCGGCGAGCTACCCAAGCTGATCGAGAACGCCCGACTCGCTGACGTCGAAGTGGAGCTCGACCGCGGGATCATTCCAGCACTGCCCGCAGCAGTCCAGCTCTCCGCCTACCGAATAGTGCAGGAGGCGCTGACCAACATCATCAAACATGCGGTAGCCCCAGCCCGGTGCACCATCCGCATCACCGCCGAGTCAGGCGAACTGCACCTTGCGGTGATCGACGACGGCACACCGTGCCGCCCGGTCGGCGAGCCAGGGCACGGCCTAATCGGCATGCGCGAGCGGGCCGCGCTACACCACGGAACCCTGGTGGCGGGTTGGCAGCCCCACGGCGGGTTCGCCGTGCATGCCCGCCTGCCCTTCCAGGTCTAGGGCACGCATGAGTGAGACACATGTCCGGGTACTGATTGCCGACGATCAAGCGCTGCTGCGGGGCAGCCTGCGAGTACTCATCGAGACCGAGCCCGACCTGATTGTCGTCGGCGAAGCCGGTACCGGCTCGGAGGCAGTCGAGCAGGTCCAGGTATGCAGCCCCGACGTGGTGCTGATGGATGTGCGCATGCCGGGCATGGACGGTATCGAGGCCACCAGGAGAATCACCGCATCCGAGCACGCCCCGAGGATCCTGGTGCTCACCACGTTTGATCTGGACGAATACGTGTACGCCGCGCTGCGGGCTGGGGCCAGCGGCTTCCTTCTCAAGAACACACCCCCTGGCCAATTGTTGGAAGCCGTGCGCGTAGTTGCCTCCGGCGAGGCGTTACTCGCGCCCACCGTCACCCGGCGGCTGATCGCCGAGTTCGTCCGGCAGCCGGAACCGGCCCGGCATCCAGTCCGCACGTTGGCCGGCGTCACCGACCGGGAGCGCGAGGTGCTCACCCTCATTGCACGCGGACTCTGTAACAGCGAGATCGAATACCATCTACATCTGAGCAGAGGGACCGTCAAAACACACATCGGCCGGCTGCTCGCAAAACTCGACGCCAGAGACCGGGCGCAACTCGTTATCGTGGGATACGAGACCGGCTTGGTCAGAGCAATCCGAATATAACTCCGCAACGCCGCGGATCCCAGTCGACGGAATGTCTCGTCCGACCGACAGCTGTCGTCAAACGAGACACTCCCGGACCAGATCTGTGTCGATCAATGAAGCCTATGTTTCGGCGTCCATTCGTTCCCTCAGACTACGCGGCCGCATATCGGTCCACACTTCATCGACGTAAGCTGAGCACTCTTCTTTACTTCCCTCCTTACCTACCCGATACCAGCCCTGCGGTACCTCATGGCCGGCCAGCCATAGCGAATACTGCTCTTCGTCGTTTCGTAAAACCTCGTACCTGGCGTCGTCGTCCATCTCCGATGTCTCCTTCCGCAAATTACCCGGCAGCGTGCGCAAACCCTACGACACGCTGTTCATGCGCGCGATCTTCTCTGCAGTTGCGTGACGGGGAAACCCGCGAAGGGTAGGGCTGATAGCGCCCAACACCGTGACGACCGCGATTCCTGCCGCACAAAGAAGTATCGCCTGATTGTGGGGAATCACTTCCATGAGAAAACCACCGAGTGCAGGCCCAGCAACGGCGGCAGAACCGATTAATACACCCATCGCGCTGCTCATTCTACCCCGCAACTCATCGGGGGTGAGGAGAAGTTGATAAGTATCGATCGACGTGTTCGCCGTCGGGGCCAGAAACACCATCGCAGCGAACAGCACGCCCATGATGTAGCCATTGTTAATGAAGATTGCAAGCGGCGCAAGAAGCGTCAGCACCCAGAACACGCCGATGATAGAAAGATACGGACTTAACCTCTGGTACAGGTACGGCGCCAAGAGGGAGCCGAGGATTCCGCCCACACCCATCATCGTCGCCATGATGCCAATCGCCCCCGACGACACCCCCCTAGCCTGAGCCAGCACGATGATGATAACAAAATAGGCGGAGAAGAAGAGGTTGAGGCCAATCGCGAACAGTCCGATGACCCGAATGGTCCGATGCCGCCACATCCAGCGCAAGCCGGAGGCCATCTCGCGGCCGAGACGGCTCAATGGTTCCAGCCGAACCTCCCGGGGCGGCAGGCGAAGGGACAGCAGTGTGATGAGCCCCATGAT
>JAVXWL010000250.1:0-4361 GCA_032230565.1 Pseudonocardiales bacterium
CCACCTGCCCGACCATCCTGGGCCTGGTGTCGTCGCTGTAGGTGCTGGTCAGTGAGCCGTCATCGAGTACCTGCGCGGCGTATCCCTCGTGGTCGTCGGCGTCGTCCCCGTAAGAGCACAAGATCACTTCCATCACGCCACACCCTCGGTCTGCGCCACCGCGCCACTGTCGATCCCGCGGTGCTGGAACTCGTCGGCCTGGCCCTCGGTGTGCCAACCGGCCAGCTGCTGCGCCCGGCCCTGCTCCTCGACGGCGTGACGGTCGGCAGCTTCCCGGTGTTGCCGCACTTCGCCTACGGCCTGCCGCGCCCGTTCCAGCGGATCGGCTGGAAGGCGCTTTTCGGCAAAGCCCCCGCGATGAGCAGGTAATCCTCTGCCGACCGGCTCAGTGGCGGGAGCAACAACCGCGGAGTTGTCGCCGGTCATCGCCGCGCAGAGCCCGATGATCGCGCGGTGCTGGAGCGCTTTGACCGCGCCCTCGCCGCGACCCATCGCCGTTGCCGTCTCGGTGACCGACAACTCCTGAAGGAAGCGTCGTCGGATGCACTCCTGCTGGGCAGCGGGGAGTCGCGCGACGTGGCGGTGCAGTTCCGCGGCGGTGTCGTTTTCGATCACCGCCTGCTCGGGTCCCCGGTGACCGGTCGACGGGCTGGGATCCGGTGGGTCCGCGGTGGCCGTTTCCAGCCGGTGGCGGCTGGACTTCACATGATCCAAAACGAGGTTGCGGGCGATCGCGGTGAACCACGCACCCACATCCCGGCCCTGGTCGGTGACCGAGTCGATCCGGCGCAACGCCCGCGCGAAGGTCTCACTGGTGAGGTCCTCGACGGCGCCACGATCACGGAGCCGATTGCCGACAAACCGAGACACCCCGCCCGCGTACCGCGCATACAGCTGCCCGAAGGCATCCCGGTCACCCGCCTGAGCCGCCTCAATCAACGCCCACCCAGCACCCCGATCGGCGGACGCCCTGGCAACCGGTGGCCTCATGAGGCCACCGCCGTGCCCGCATGCCGGCCGTCAGGCCGCGCGGTCAGTGGTGTGCCAGTCCGGTAGCGCTGCAACCACCGGTGCACCTGCCGGTCCCCCACACCCAGCCGAGTCCCGATCCACCCGGCACCATGCCCGGCCAGGTGCAACCCGACCGCCGCCTGCGCCAGCTCCTGCCGCGAGGCCCCCGACACCCGCTCCCCAGCCATCAACGACGCCACGACCTGCCCATCCACCCCATCGGGCAACCGCCGCGGAGACCCCGCGGCACCGGCTACGGTCGAACCAGGCACGCGGTGACGCTGGTTCCGCAGTCCGCGGCGCTCCTCGACGGTCAACCCACCCGCCACGCCCTCCGGCATGGCCATCAACGCGAACGACAGGCACTCCTTGACGACAGGGCACCGGGCACAGATCGCCTTGGCCTGCGCGATCTGCGCCAACGCTGGACCGTCGTCCCCGACCGGGAAGAACAGCTCCGAATCCGCCGAGCGGCACGCCGCCCGATCCCGCCAGTTCCGATCAACGGTCGGCTCGGCACCGCTGGGGGTGCCGAGCACCCGCCCATCAGGTCGGCCGCTGAAATGTCCACTCTGGACAGTCGTCCTACAGGTGTTGCCCTGTACCATGGTGATCTCCTCGATTACCTCGAAGTGAGCGGGGACCCGACCCGGCGGGCGTTCTTGGCGGAGTGACCGCCGGGTCGGAGCAGGCGTTTTCCAAAGCTTTCGGCTGCGCAGCAAGACGACTAGCGCTGGTCACGGCCGACCACTCGCTGCTACCCAACTGCGCGATCCACGTCCACCCGCCGCAGCGCGGGCAGCCGGTATTGCCAGTACCGAAATCAGCCAGGTCAGGCCCGTACACCAGCTGGCACGCGGTACACGCCAGCTGCACGACCGGCACCAAGTCACGCCTGCGGGTCGAGCGAGACACGCACTCCCCAGTCACGTGGCACCGCCAGCTTCCCGAGCGCGGTGCATAGCTGCGCGCCGCCGCCAGCTGAGGGCAGTTCGGCGGGCGTGTTCGCGGGCGGACAGTGCCGCGCGCCAGTGCACCCGACTTCGGCTTTGCTCGACGAGCATCGACCACCAGCGGGCCTCGCTGTCGGCCAGCTCAGCGAGTCCCATAAAGCGTTCCGCGCTGGACGGTTGGACCACGATCCGCTCGCGCAACCGCTGGATCTCGTCCAGGGCCTCGTCGACGCGGGCTAGCACTGGGATCTGCGTTGTCGTCATGGCAGCGTCACCGCCGCTGACGCGGAACCGGACGCACCCGCGATACCGCGGGCGGTCATTGTGGTATCCCCCATAGCCTCAACAGCTTTCGCGGGCACAATCAGTCGGCCACGAATGCGTACCGCTGGAAACTCCCCGTCCCGGATGGCCCGATAGACGGTCATCGTGGACATCCCCAACATTTGCGCAACCTGCGCCACGCTGTAGAAGCGCGGTGCCTCATCGCCAGCTGAGGCCGCACTGAACTTGCTCACAGATACCTCCGATCGAAAGAAGCAACCTTGAACACATAGCACTCTATGTGCTCATAGACTACCACGGTGGGTGCAGCAGGACGATCACGGGTGTGGTGCACTAGGTGCGTCAGGTGTGAAAGGCCAGGAGCTGGAGGTCCGTTGACCGCCGTCACCAGACGTCCGAAGTACCGGCAGATCGCCGACGATCTTCGGGCGAAGATCACCGACGGGATCTACCCCGTAGGCACCGCGCTGCCGTCAACTTCGCAGCTCATGGATTTCTACGACGTGTCGGTCACGGTCGCGCGAGCGGCGGTGAAGGAGTTGCAGAACGAGGGCATCGCCGAGGGGCAGCCCGGGAAAGCTGTCTACGTCCAGCGGGAGCCAGTCGTGGCCAAGCCGAGCACTGAGTACCGCGAGATCACGCAACAGATCGAGGCCCTGCGCGAGTCCTTCGGGCAGGCCGTTCAGGACTTGGACGACCGGCTGACGAAGCTTGAGCAGACGACTGCTCGATCATCTCAGCGACCGCACTGATGCGATGCTCCACGCTGCGGGCCCACCGCTGCACATCGACCGCGAGGCCAACCAACTGGACGAGCAGATCTTCTTGCTCCTTCGGTGCCAACACGCTGAGTCCTTCCGCTGGCTCGCTCTGACACCATGAGCATCGCTGGGGACCAAGGTCGACGGCCAACAACGGAGGGTTGTACAACGCGGAGTTGTAGGGTTCTACCACCGGCTTACTCGACAGGTCGCGGAGCCTGAGTTGTTCGACTCCCATGACGGGCTCGAACATCCGCGACAGCGAGTAAAATCGTCAGCGCCCACGCACGACGGATTACCCGAGTTTCACGACAGGGTTAAGCAGGACGTCGGCATGTCGACTCAGCATGTCAGCGTTGCCAGATTGTCTTCACACTTACCGGGACCTATCGCCTCACCGCTGCGGACAGCGGCCGCGCGCTTTTGTGCATTCCGTTTCAATCTCGACTACGCTACGTATGGGGGTTGGCGGTGCGTCCCGACACTCGCGAGATGAGCTGCGGAGATCAATGAACTTCACATCCCCGCGGCGACGTCCGCCTGAGAGGAGCATTTATGTTCCGTATACGGAAGATCTCGGCCACGGCGGTGGCGGCGGCCTGCATGGGCCTGTTACCTACTGCGGCGCAGGCGACACCCACCTCGGGAGTGACCGGCACTGTCCTTGCGCGCGGCACGATAACGGACCACGTGCGACTCAACACAGACGGCGAGACGGAGTTCGTCGTGCGCCAGATCACTATCCAGCCTGGCGGTAGCACCGGTTGGCACTACCATCCGGGCACCCTGCTCGCCGTCGTGAAGAAAGGAACGCTCACCCGCACCGATGCAAACTGTCGGTCCGTCTCCTACCTCCCCGGGCAGTCTCTAGTCGAGCCCAGCGGCTCCCGTCACGTACATATCGGCCGCAACCTGGCGTGGATCCCGTCGAGCTCTATGTGACCTACGTCGAGCCGATCGGCAGTCCGCTGTCCGTTGACGCGCCGGACCCAGGATGCCCCAGCTGAGGACCTCCTCTTCACTCCAACACGCGCCGCGTCGTAGTCCAGCGACACCGGCTGGGATGCCACGCGATCGCGTCACCGTCCTAAGGAATCGCCCGACGCCTAGTCGAGCGATGACATTCTTCTCCCACCGTCTCTCCTCCAGCGGTTCCAGTTTGTTCCAAGTTTCCCTGGTTCCAGTTGTCCGGGAGGACTTTCTGTACGTCTTCAGGCCGGGCCGACACGGCCCGGACGCGCTGCCGCTGCATCCGGCCAGCGCTCGCTCCCGCTGGCGCTCCGCGACCGCGCCGGGCGGCTGGCGCGCGACACGGGATTGTGATGTCGCGGTGATTACGTCCCGGGAGAGG
>JAVXWL010000266.1:0-7160 GCA_032230565.1 Pseudonocardiales bacterium
GGTGCCAGGCGGCGGCCGCGGTCAGCGCGATCAGACACCGCCGCACTGGCCACCCCCAGAGGACGGCCGGAAATGGTGTGGTGGCGGGCCACCCACAGTTCCGCGACGCTGATCACTGTGATCACCCGACGACCACCCAGGCCCACAGGGTGGTCTTTTAGCCGGTGGTGAGGTTGATCGCCACTTGGCGGCGGTGGCCACCATCGGTGCGCTCACCTGTGGTCTGTCTCCCGCGTCAGCCACCGCGGACCTCCGTCGATCTCGGCTTCCTGGGCGTGGTGCTGTCAGCAGCTGGCGAGTCGGCCAGGTCGGACACGGGCATCGCTTGGCCGAGACAACGCCGAATTGCTCCACCACCCAATGCGGCACCTCGAAATCGTCAGACCACCACTCGTCCACGTGACCACCCCCGGAGTCCGTCCACATGGTCATGATCTACGGGTGGGTGGAATACCAACCGGCGGAGGCAGTGTTAAAGCGCTGCCTCCGCCGGTCCCCCGCCTTAGCCCGCCGGGTCGACCTGGTCGGGCCACCGTCGCGGTGGCCGCGGAGCGAAGGACAATCGACCAGGCGAACATCAGGCACGTTCCGCCGCGCCCCATTCGTCGGGTGCCTCCGCTGTCCAGCATGGTGGTGTTCCCTTTCTCCCAGTCCCGTCCGCCCGCTTGATCTCCTCAGATCAGACAGACAGGACTGCGCTTCCCAGCTTTCAGCAGCATAAAACCAGATCTTCGGATGGCTTTGTCTTCTGACCCCTCGCCACGCCGGGGCGCCGGACCCCGAACAGGACCCGTAAACGTTCAGTAGACGTATCATGAGATCGTCCAGCGCCGTAGCCTAACCTCACTCGAAAGCGCGAATGAGCTACGTCATATCTCTCAATGGCCACGTGTGTGAAACTTTACCGGCAATATCTTAACGAGTCCTCGAATTTACCACTACATGAGCCGCGGATCTGAACATTTGTTACTGGTGGGTAGCGGCAGCGAATTCTCCTGGCCGGTCAGGCAGCTGCTCCACCAGGAGCTAGACTCGCTGCATCATGAGCCCCGACCGGGTTAAGCGGCGGGACTCGAGTCCGACGTTCAGCGCTTCAGCGCGCAAACACGGTGGGTGACCGAGGACCAGTACCATCGCCTCCTCGGTGATCTGTTGTGGGAACGCGCCGACACGGTGATCTGGCTGGATCTACCCGCCGGACCGTGCTGTGGCGTGTTGTGCGCCGGTCGCTCCGCCGTGCCATCACGCGGGCCGAGCTGTGGAACGAGAACCGGGAACGCTGGCGGGATTGGCTTCAGCCGGATCATCCCATCCGCTGGGCGTGGTCGCAGTTCTCCCGCCACAGGACGCAGACCGCTGAGCGGCCGAAGAATTCAACAACTCCATGCCAGTCTTACTCCGCGTTCCTCCACCCCGCAAGGGGCTCGGCAACAACGTAATCACCAGCACCGATGTATTCGTCGACCCGCAGGACCGCCCCGGATGCGGTGGCCGCTGGCTCCGCTGCGGGCCTAAGGGTTCCGGCGTGGGATTGTTTTCGACCGACGGCGACCCGAGCAAAATCCTCAACCGGTTGGCGAGGTTGGTCTGCTCCAGCACCGCGTGCATTCCGGGCAGCTTGCCAGCGTGCGCCCAACGCCGATGAGGTGTCCTTGCGGCCGTTTGCCGCGACGTGAACGCTTACCGGCTGAGAAAACTCAACCAGTCACGTGATCCGTAGCCGATTCCTCACCACTAGCTGTCGATCATTCAGGATCTGGTCTCATTCCCCGGTTCGGGTCCCACATACGCTCCCGTCGCTGACGACGATCACGCAGCGGCCCGCCGGAGCTGCCTGTGCTTGGTTGCTCGCCTGCACGCATCTTAATAGGCCAAGGGGTTTCCTGGATCAACGTACCCGGCTACTATCCGTCGCACACGCTCCGGACCCCGGCGTCACTAAAGTTCGGCGACCCGCGCCGAGCACTGGCCGTCCGGAGGTTTCGTGTATTCCAGGGTCATCGCGACCTCTGAGGTCGCGCATCGCGTGGGTGTGCCCCGATGTCACCAAGCTGGCTGGGAGTGTCCCGCCTGGCGTGGCGGGTCAGTCGTGGGGTGGTCTGCACGAACTCCGGTGGGCTACGGCCCGAGCGGACCCAGCGGCCGGTCGGAACGCGGACCGGAGGTTCGGGGATGACGACAACGGCCGGTCCCGGCGGTGGTGCTGCGCTTGGCGGGGAGGCATCGGTGGCTCCACCGCCTATTTTCTCGCCTGTCGAGCCGGAGCCCGCGACTACCCGAGATTCCGGTGAGCACCGCGAGCTGCCGGTCGACGCCCGGTACTGCGCCCGGCTCACCACGCTGATCGCCACGCTGTCCAGCCCGGACCGTGAGATCGTGCTGTTGCGGGTGGTGGCCGGGGTGTCCATCCCCGACATCGTGGCCGCCCTGGGTGTCACACCCGCTGCGATATGCCGGGCCCAGCACCAGGCCCTGAGCGCACTGCAACGAGCGGCGAGCGCCCATGGCCCGCCCCCAGCCGTCCGGCAGCGGATGGTGCTGCTGCCCCACGCCCGGACCGAGCCCGCTAACACCCGACCCGACCACCGCTGCGTAGGAACGGCCAACGGCATGAACCACGACGATTCCCCGCAGCAAGATCGGATTCAGAGCAACGGCACCACCGGCGCGATTGCCGCGAGCACACAGTGGCACGACGCTGATCTCGCGATGAAGGTGGCTCGACACAGCTTCGATCGGTGGCTCACTGCCGGACATGAGGACACACCGTCCCTGGCGATGATGCACGCCTATCACACACACACGGCCCTGCACGAGGCAGCGCGGGTCATCACCATGCTCATCGAAACCTTTCGGGTTGAGGCACACGCGTCGATCACCACCCCGGCGCGGGACACCGACATCCCCACCCAGGTCAGTGATCACTCGATAGTCGGGAACACACCCCCTCAAGATCCTGTGATAGGTTGCGGGATTCGTTAGTCCGCTCCGGTCCCCGGCGGTTGTGTCATCCGGCGTCCGTCAGGGGACTGGTCATGTCGACATCCGATCTCGTTGCGAACACCTCACCCGCCGCGGATTTGCCACCGCCGTTGGCTTCCGGGCGTATCGGGGTGAGCGACGTCGAGCGGATAGAGGATGCGACCGGGGCCTTCCGCGTCCTGGATTACCGGTACGGCGGCGGTGCCTGCCACGACGCCGTGGCTGACTACCTGCCGTGGGGTTGGCGGATGCTCGGCGGCGATGCTACGGCCCTGGTCATGGATCGGCTCTTTGTCGCCGTCGCCGACCTGCACAATCTGGCTGGATGGACCTCGTTTGACACCGGCCAGCTCCGCGTTGCCCGAGCCTATTTCGGTCGCGCTCTGGAGCTGGCCGAGCGGGGCGGCGACGATGCGTTGGTGGCCAACATCCGGTACCGGAGGGGCCGGGTTCATCTCCACCACAATTCCCCTGATCAGGCGTTGATGGAGTTTCAACTCGGTCAGGTCGCGGCCCAGGCCTGCGGCTGCGCCCTGGCGGTCGCCATCCTCTGCGCGAACCAGGCGTGGGCCTGCGCGAAAATGGGCCGCGATGACCAGGCGCTTGCGCTGCTGGGCCGGAGTAGAGATGAGTTCGCCCGAGCCGATCTCGCCGAGGCACCGGCCTGGGCCACGTTCTTCACCGAGACCGACCTCTGCGCCATGGTAGGCACCGTGTACACCGAGCTAGCCGTGAGCGTGGACCCGACCTACACCCGCTCGGCGATCCCCGCGCTTGCCACGGCGATCAACGGCTACGGCCCGGACATGACCCGCAGCCGGTCGTTCAACCTGATTTCGCTGGCGACCAACCACCTGCTCGACGACGATGTCGACCAGGCAGCCACCGTGGGAGCCCAGGCGGTGGCGGTCTGCGAGAGCGTGAAAACAGCGCGGACCAAAGACCGGCTGCAGCCGCTTAAGCGCGAGGCGGACAAACGGCGGAACAACGCCGATGCCCGCGCACTGTCCGAGCGGATCGTCATGTTCACCGCCACCCGGCCCGGCTGTTGCTGGACCAGCGCTGCGCCACCACCGCAGCCCTGCACGCCGAGCTGCGAGTCGCCCTGCCAGAGGGTGTGGCGCCCGCAGACACCGTCCGTCCCGGCAGCCTGAGCCCCCACCCTCAAAAGATCGCAACTCCTGGGGTCATCATCGCCGGGCACGAGTGGGGCCTAGCGTCGGGCGAGGTAGGCGACGCCCGACGGCGAGGGAGGCAGCGGTGGACCGGGCGATCAGGGTATTGGGGGCGATCAACGAGCTCGCCAGTGCTGAGGGTGTGCCCGTTGCGGTCCATCATGTGTGTCTGGCGTGCGCGGCGGCGGTGCAGGCCAGCGGCGTGGGCCTGTATTTGATTGGCGAGCTGGGTTTGTGTGAGCCGTTGTATGTCACCACTGCGGTCAGTGAACAGGTCGCAGAGCTGCAGGTGATGCTCGGGGAGGGACCGGGCACCGAGGCGCTGGGGCACGACCACCCAGTGCTGGTGCCCGCGTTGGGCAGTGACGCCAGTATGCAACGGTGGCCGGCGTTCGCCCCCGCAGCGGTCGCGGTCGGGGTGTCAGCGGTGTTCGCGTTCCCGCTGGTGATGGGGGCCATCTCGGTAGGTGCGTTGGAGATCCACCGCGGCCTGGAGGGCAAGCTGTCGGCTGCCGAGCTCACCGAGGCGTTACTGTTCGCCGACGCGGCCCTGCCGCGGATCCTCGATCATCTGTCGGGACCGGACACCGTCGAGGGGCCTGACCTGCCCGGCAGCGGGTTCGAGTACCGCTGGGCCGAGGTCCACCAGGCCACCGGCATGATCTCGGTGCAGCTAGGTAGCGATCTGACCGTGGCGTTGTTGCGGTTGCGTGCCCACGCCTACTCCACCGGCCGCCGCTTGTCGCAAGTGGCCAGCGACGTGGTCGAGCGCAGACTACGCTTTGACCCAGATAGCGACAACGCAGGCGCAGCGGGCTCCGGCGGCTGAAGACCAGAAACGGAACACCACCCGATGTTGGACCAGCGCATCACCCAGACCCTGGTCGACCTGGCCGACACCCTCGTGCTGGGATTCGACGGCATCGAGTTCCTCCATACCCTCACCGAGCGCTGTGTGCAGCTCCTCGATGTTGACGCGGCCGGAATCCTGCTGATCGACCAGCGGGGCACCCTCAACCTGGTAGCGGCCTCCACCGAGCAGACCCGCCTACTGGAGCTGTTCCAGCTGCAAAACGAGGAAGGACCCTGCCTGGACTGCTACCACAGCGGCCAAAGTGTGGCTTGCGCTGATCTGACCGCAGCCCCGCAACGGTGGCCACAGTTCGCCACCGCCGCCCGCGAACAGGGCTTCGCCGCGGTCCAGGCCGTGCCGATGCGGCTCCGCGAACAGACCCTCGGAGCGCTGAATCTGTTCCGCAGCTCACCCGACGCCATCCCCACCGACGCAACAGCGATAGCGCAGTCCTTCGCCAATGTGGCCACCATCAGCATCTTGCAGGTCCGCGCCCTGCGACACAGCGAGATGGTCACCGAGCAACTCCAGACCGCGCTCAACGGCCGCCTGCTGATCGAACAGGCCAAAGGCATCCTCGCCGAACGCCGACACATAAGCCTCACCGAGGCATTCACCATGATGCGCAGCTACGCCCGTAACCACAACCGACTGCTCTCACAGGTAGCACGAGCAATCATCAACCAAACCCCCGACGTCACCGACCTGGCGATACCTCCAACCCGACCACAGGAATGACCTGCGGCATCCAGGCGGCACAATGAGGGCTAGACCGGGGACCAGGCTCAAAAAAACATGGCGTGATGGGACAGTCGAGCACCCGGCTCGCGATCATCTACCACCACGCGATTAGAGCGAGCGCGACCAAAGGATCGCCCAGGCGTTGCATTGTAATCACCGACGATCGCCGACGCTCGCCGCCGTCGATGAGATCACAGACGAGGCCTGAGCGCGCACCCAGCTCGCCACGCATTGAGGGCAACGCGCCGAGTTGCCCGACCGCCGATGAGGTGTCCTGCGGTCGGCCCTACGACGTGGACACCGACCGGTCGAGGCAACGTGGCGATCAGTCAGGTGATGCGGCGCTGCGGGCGTTGCCATGGCAGTGATGTGGTGACTTGCCAGCTGTGTCTGCTGGTGGACCGAATTGGGTGTCCTGCGGTTATCGGTTGAACACCTGAGCGGGTCCATTGTGTTGTGTCACGCTGGTCGCGTGCCGGGTGAGGAGCTGGGTCGGTGGAGCCAGCAATCGATGGAGGACACCCTGACCCGCCAGCGCCGGGTGCTGGGCCATGACCATCCCGACACTCTGCGCGTGGCCCACAACCTCGCCGCCGGTCTAAGCGCGATCGGTGAGCATCAGCAGGCCCGCCAACTCGACGAGGATACCCTGACTCGCTACCGCCGGGTGTTAGGTGATGACCATCCCGACACCCTGCGCTCGGCCCACAACCTCGCCGTTAACCTGCGCCGCGCTGGGTCAGCATGAACAGGGATGCCAGCTCGGCGAGGACACCCTGAGTCGGCGCCGCCGGGTACTGGGCGAGGATCACCCCGACACGCTGACCTCAGCCCACAACCTCGCCGTCGGGCTACGTGCGCTCGGCGAGCATGAGCAGGCCCGGCTGCGGGTGGGGTGCGGGTTCGGCACTGGTGCGGCAGGAGGCTCGGCCTGGCGCAGCGGGCTGTCCATGACCCACTTCCAGCGCACCACGCGCTTGTAGGCACCGGACAGGATGAAATGCATGTGCCGGATGGTGGTCGCACCCAGTGGCCGGCAGCGGTGCGGACCGCACCGGTGGTCGCAACGATGGTCGACGGCGGTGCGGTGCTGAACGAAAGGCCGTCCCGAGCAATGGTCCCGGCATCGACGCAGGGCTGCGTAGAACGAGTCAAGGATGTCCGCGTCCAGCGCACTGAAAGCGTCAACGTGCTGGCGGTGCCGTCGAACTGATTAAGGTAGCGCTCCAGTAGCTGGTCCACCGTGGCGTTGGTTCGAGGATTCCGTCGCTCTTCGACCTGACTGATCAGCCGGTCGCGGACCCGACGCGCCTGTTTGCCAGCCCCGGGTCCCGGAGGGATGATCTCGATCAAGTCATGCCGGCGCTTGCTCACCGGATCGACTCCGGCATAGACCCGGACCCGCAACG
>JAVXWL010000077.1:0-6022 GCA_032230565.1 Pseudonocardiales bacterium
ACACGTACGGGTATCGCCGGGTGCACGCCGCGCTGGCCCGCCAGGGTGACGGCTGCGGTCCCGAGCTGGTCCGGGACATCATGCGTGAGCGGGGCTTGGTCCCATGCCAGCCACGCCCGTGGCGGCCGACAACCACGCAGCCCGGTGACGGCGCCCAAGCGGTCCCGGACCTGGTAGGACGCGACTTCAGTGCGGACGCGCCGGGCCGCAAATTGGTCGGAGACATCACGTATTTGCCGACCTGGCAGGGTTTCGCTTACCTGGCCACGGTCCTCGATTGCTGCACCAAAGAATGCATCGGATACGCGATCGCCGACCACATGCGCACCGAGCTTGTCAGCGACGCGTTGCGCATGGCCGCGCGTAACTACGAGCTCGAACCGAAGGTGATCTTCCATACCGATCGGGGTTCGCAGTATCTCAGCCATGCGTTCGCCGAGGTGGCCGCCCAGCTCGATGTGCGTCATTCTGTGGGACGAATAGGGTCATGTTTTGATAATGCTCAGGCGGAATCATTCAACGCGACTCTGAAGGTCGAGCGGGTCAACCGAACCGTGTACCCAACGCGTGAACACGCCCGCAAAGACGTGACGCGCTACATCGAGTTGCGCTACAATACAAAACGTCTCCACTCGGCGCTAGGCTACCGAACACCGCGGGAAGCCCACGCCGACTACCAGAATCAGCGATCGACGGCCTAACAACACGAATAGGATCTATCCGGAAAAAGTGGGGCAGCCCAAGATCCTCATCGTCAACGAACGCCACTTACGCCGGATCCTCACCGACTACCTGCACCATTTCAACGCAGCACGGCCACACCGAGCGCCGGCGCAACTCACACCGGGCCAGACCGAGATTCAACCCCCACACCGTATCAACCTGGCCGATCAGCAGATTCACCGCAGACCGATCCTTGACGGACTTACCAGCGAGTAGCACATCGCAGCACGATCGACACGAGCACCCGTAAACCTACTAGTCAAGCCCAAATCCTATATTCGAGCCCCACACGTTCGTCCAGCCGGGCGCTCCACCTTGACCCCAGCTCCGGGCCCACGTCTTAAGACCGCTGCCGCCGGGCGAGAAGAATGGGTTGAGAAACGAACTCCACCTCACAGAGTGCTGACCGGTTGACAATCTCATCCGTCGCTTACTTTCCGGGGCGATATTGTGCATGGTCGCTGAGGCGCCTGGCTGCGCAAAGTCACCCGCAACCGCGGCCAGTTCCTCAGCGAGCAGACCCCCTGGAGGTGCTCTATCTCGGGGTGTACCCACCAGCCCCCCTCGACCCACCACCCAGACGATCCGTCGATCATCTCCACTACCCGGCCGCCGCCCAAGTTGACGATGTCCGGTGGCGGCCCTAGCCGAAACTAAATGGCCGCAGATGTCGATGTAGTTCATGCTGGTGCGGGGTGCACCGGCGGCAGGTCGGCCGGGTCGATGGTTTGATTTGGCCCGTATCGCGGCTGGCGGGAGGGACCCATGCTGAAAAAGCTGGCAACGCTCGCGGGCGCTGTGGGGACCACAGCGGTCGGGGCGATGGCCACCGATACGTGGCAGGCCACTCGATCCGGGGTGACTTGGTTGTTGGGCCGCGGCGAGCCGGCGCGACAGGCTGGGACCGAAGCTCAACTCGACGACGGTAATGCCGCCGTGGTGGTTAGGGCCAGCGCCCGGAATGGGCGGAGGGCTCCGGAGCATGTCATGCGAGGTCTCGGGCGCTTCGTGCCAGCGTGGCCGGTGTGCACCGGACTGCTGCTGCTGGCGTTGGTCCCCCGGCTGGTCGGGCTCACTGCTGACCTGCCCTACATGCACCACCCCGACGAGCCGGTCAACTTGCGGGTCATCGACGCGATGGTGTCGAACGGTGACGCTAACCCGCACTTCTTCAAGTACCCGTCGCTGTTTTTCTACCTACACGCCGCATTTCACCTCGACGGACCGCTGCTCGGCTGGATCCCCGGGCTCGCCGAGCTAGCACCGGTCAGCGCGCTGATGGGTGTCTCCTACGCCCCGACCACCGGCTCCGTCGTGGTCCACCGCGGCCTCACCGTCGCGCTGGGCATCCTCGTCGTGCTGGTCGGGTGGGTCACGGCGCGCCGCGTCACCACCGGCGTGCTTCCCGCGGCGGTGACCGCGATGCTGCTGGCGCTGTCACCCACCCTCATCACGCACAGCCGGTTCATCACACCGGACGTGCCAACGGCGCTGCTCATCGCGGTCGCGGTGCTGGCCGCGGTCCATCTGATGCGATCGGACAGCTGGCTCGCCTACGCCGTCAGCGGCCTGGCGGTCGGGCTGGCGACGTCGACGAAGTACACCGCGGTACTCGTCGCCGTCCCCGTCGTTCTCGCCGCGCTGCTGGGGCCCACCGACCGCGCTGGTCTTCGCAGAGCGGCAGCGGGACTGCCGCTCGCGGGGGCGTGCGCGGTGCTCGCATTCCTAGCGGCTACGCCCTATGCGCTACTGGATCGCCCCGCATTTCTTAAGGGGGTGCAGTTCGAGCGGCACCACTACGCCACCGGCCACGCCGGTATGGACGGCAACGCCCCCGGCTTCTACGCAGGCTACCTGGCAACCCACGAGGGGCTGCTGGTCGCGCTCGCCCTCGTCGCGGTACTTGCGGTCACGATCTGGGACCGGCAGCGGTGGCGCACCGCCGTCGTGCTCGGTAGCTTCCCTGTCATTTACAGTGCGGTGGTCGCCATGCAGGCCGTGCGCAACGACCGCACGATCATGCTTATCCTGCCGCCGCTGGCGGTGCTCGCTGCGCTTGCTATTGAGCCGCTGATGACGACGTGCGCGCAGCATCACCAATCGGTTGGGCTCGCCACCGCCGGCACCGCGGTCGTGGCGCTCGTCGTCGGCGCTGTGGCCAGGCTCCCGTATCCAGCGCTCCCGTATCCAGCACCGTCTACCTGGAACGCTGCACAGCACTGGTTCGACGAGCGCACACCATCCGGCACGACCGTCCTCATCGAGCCCTACGCCCCGTGGCTCAACCCGGCTCGGTACCAGCTGATTCCGTGCGGACGCGTCGTTGATTGCCCACCGCCGCGCGGGGGCTATGTGGTGGCCAGCGAGGGGATGTACGGTCGCTTCACCGAAGAACCGAAGACCTACCCCGCCGACGCGGCCGCCTACCAGCGGCTGTTCCGGCAGTTGCCTCAGGTCGCAATCTTCGATGACGGTAACGGTCCGGTCATCCGCATATTCAAGGTTCCCGCAGCGTAGGCGCATCACCTAATCGAGACACTCAGTGGCCAAGAACCCAGTGACACTCCACCACAAGGAGTTGATTAAACCGCAATGAGGGACGCCGTTCTGACTGCATACAATGTCGACTACGCAAGACCGCCCGAGAGGGCACTGTCCCATTCCGACAATAATCACGACTAAAAGCATACCCGGAGGCTAATTCACAAGCCTCCGGAAGGTAGGAGCTCGGGGGGCTCTGTTGCGTAGGCGGGAAGCAGACGAATTTCCGCTGTGATGCTTCCATCAGATGGCGCGGGCGAGTTCGGTGAAGATCGCTGTGAGCCGATGCCGTTGATCGATATCCCAGCCGAGTTCGTACTGACCGCGACGAAGATTCTGCACGAACGCGTGCCCGGTGCTGATCACCCGTGCCGAGCGCAGCCGTTTCAGTCCGCGCACCGGCCGTAGCCGGGCCTTCAGACGCCCATGATCGGCTTCGACAGGATTGTTGGCGTACTGCTCGGTGACGTGGCACGCGGCAGGTATCAGTTCCTCGATCACTCGCGGGTACGCGGGAGCCTGATCGGTGGTCACCTCGCTCGGGCGTGAGCCCTGTTCGAGGGCGCGGGTGAAGAACTGGCGGGTGGCCGCCAGATCCCGCTTCTCTGACACCACCACGTAGATGACCTGGCCGTACTGATCGATCACCCGATACAGATACACCCACCGCCCAGCGAGTTTCACATACATCTCGTCTACAAACCAGCGATCACCGGGGGCGTGCCGGCAGGGACGTGCCGCATCGATCAGCAGCGGGGTGAACCTTTGCACCCAGCGGTAGATGGTCACGTGGTCGACCTCGATGCCCCGCTCGGCCAGGAGCTCTTCCACGTCACGGTAAGAGAGTCCGAAGCGCAGGTACCACCGCACCGCCTAAATGATCACCTCAGGCGGAAACCGGAACCCAGCGAACGCCGAGGGCGCGATCGATGGGGCGACACAGCCAACGGCGCTCATCACCCAAGCATGACAACCGCTGCTCCCAACCACGGATGCAACAGTGCCGATCAATGCGTTGACCGTCCCGGTAGTCAGCTGCATTTTGCACATGCCTTACCAGTACGCCGCTCATGCACGTGCATGCTCAACTATTTGCAGGTTCGGTGTACGCAGTTGTAGAAACCTCTCGTCTACCTCATCTGTTGTGGTGGGGCTACATCAGATGACGTACGTGGGAAATGACCTGTGGAGATGATGATCAGCGTCTGGAATTCTGGATAGAGTGCGCGCGCTGAAGTCGCTCCCGCAGCCGGCCGGGGCCGCTTGTCGTCCCTTCTGTCAGGCCAGAACTGCGCACCCGGACAACCGGGCCCTGCGAGACGAAAGCGTTCCCACGGTGGTTAATCGAATGAGTTATCGCAAGCTGAGCGATCAGGCACTCGCAGCCGCCACTGCGCTGGGGGAGCTCGACGTCCGTCCCGACGATCGAGTGCTCATCATGCTGCCCGACGGTCCCGACTTCGCCGAGGCCTTCGCCGGGGCGATGCAACAGGGCGCAGTGCCACTGCCAGTAAATCCCCTGTCACCAGCGCACGACCTCATCGCAGTCGCCGCCGAGGCAGGTGCCCGACTGGTGCTGGCCTCGGCCGATCAGATCCATGCGCTAGCCGACCTGGACACCGAGCCACCGGTACTGATTGATGGGCCACAGGGTCTCTGGGCAGCTGCACTGCGACTGCGCTGACCGTCGCATAAGCAACGAGAGGCAGAGGTGAGTAGAACCCTCTCATCGACGACAGTTTTCCAACCTTAGGTGCAGGTTCCCAGGCGCTTAAGATCAACAAGCAAAGTCGGAGATCACACTAAAGGCACCAGAGGCGCATCTGCCTGCCCTACGAATGATCAAGGTTAGTGACGGCCGCCGCTCCGGCCCGGAGTGGCCAATTACTCACCCCACACTCATTCCGCGTCTCATCTGGTGGACCGCGGGTCGGCGACTAGCTGGACTCCGCTGGGCCGACCTCGCTCAGGTGCTGCTCTGCCTCGGGCTCGATGTTGTGCTCCGGCACCTCACCGATGTTCTCAGGTCCGGATTGTTGCTCCGGGTTGGCACCGCTACGCCGCCGGGTCTCCCGCACAGCGAACAACACAGTAGCTGCGAGCAGGAAAATTGAGAAGATGATCTCGATCACGATAATGGCGCTCATGGCAAGCGTTCACGCTCCTTTGACTAATCAGCTCACACGTGCAGGCGCGCGAAGAGTAGCGCTCGGTCAGGACGGCGCAGTGCTTCGGGCGGGTCCGGGACCGGCAGGTACTCACCTCGTGTCCTACGGTGTGAACCGCGATTGAGTCTGTTTGCGCACAGTCAACGCAACTGCGAGGACCACCGCGTCCTATCCCGTGCCCAGATCTTCCTCGCGCAAGAACTGGCCGTGGTGCCTGGGGCGTAGATCGGTCGGCCATCAGTGCAGGCCAGTGCTTGCTGTTGCCGTACTTAACAGCACTATGTGTGCCCGGAGTGGTTAGACCGAAGTTATTGATCTTGAGCATGCGAATCTGCACGGTGACCTGGGGGAGTAAACACTCGACGAATCCGAAGCACCCCCACCGTCTCGGGAGAGCGCGGACCCGACCAGCGCCGCACCGGCCACTCCGGCCGCCGGACCATCGCAGGCGCACCGAACACCAGCCGCACCGAACACCAGCCGCACCGAACACCAGCCGCACCGAACACCAGCCGCACGGCCACCACGAAGAACCCAACCTTGGACGAGGCATCTGATCAATAGCAATATCCAGCACATCTGCCGGCGAG
>JAVXWL010000048.1:0-8807 GCA_032230565.1 Pseudonocardiales bacterium
TGGCAGTCTGTCAATCCTTGCTCGCGATATCCAGGGGAGTGGAATGATTCAGCTTGAGGATGTCAGCAAGGCGTACCAGATGGGTAAGATCACGGTACCGGTACTTCACGGTATCGACCTGACCATCGACGACGGTGAACTGGTTGCCATCATGGGCCCATCCGGATCGGGCAAGACCACGCTCATGAACATCCTGGGCTGTCTCGACGTCCCCACTAGCGGGCGATACTTGCTCGACGGCACCGATGTCAGCCGGCTGTCCGACAACCGGCTCGCCAAGATCCGCAGCCGCAAGATCGGCTTCGTCTTCCAGTCGTTCAACCTCGTTTCGCGCACCAGCGCAATACGCAACGTCGAACTTCCATTGATTTACGCCGGCGCGCGGGCTCGGCGCAACTCAGCTCGGCTGGCCCTGGAGCAAGTTGGGTTGAGCGACCGCGAGAAGCACCTTCCCAATGAACTATCCGGCGGTCAGCAGCAGCGGGTAGCGATCGCCCGGGCGCTGATCAACGATCCCACGCTCCTGCTCGCCGACGAACCTACCGGCAACCTCGACACGACCTCCAGCATCGAGATCATAAAGTTGCTCGACGCGCTCAATGATGCCGGTCGCACGGTCGTGATTATCACGCATGAGGAGGAGGTTGCCCGATTCGCCAAGCGGATCGTGCGGATGCGCGACGGCCGCATTGAGAGTGACCAAGTGCAGCGGAGCCGGTCGCAGATCAACGCATGAGCCTGGGCGGACCCGAG
This sequence comes from Pseudonocardiales bacterium, assembly GCA_032230565.1. GTDB lineage: Bacteria > Actinomycetota > Actinomycetes > Mycobacteriales > Pseudonocardiaceae. Next base: position 754 of record JAVXWL010000048.1, read on the forward strand.
GTCGCTCGGGATCAGGGGGAATTCTTCAGGGCATCGGACATGTTGTCGGCTAAGGAGAAGTATTCACGCAATCCAGTAGCCTCCAGTGCCAGGTTGACAGTCCGGGAGCTGTATACCAACCGCAGCGAGCGATCTTCTCGAATAGCGAGTTCGTTGGCCTCTAACAGCACGAACAACCCAGCAGATGACAGGAACTGCACACCATCGAGATTCACCACCACGACCTTGGCAACAGCAAGCTGTTCGGTCAGAAAGACGGCCAGTTTCGGCGCGGTCAGCGCGTCGATCTCGCCGACTACAGTGACCACGCGAGCGTCGGGATCATGCTCGGCTACCTGCAGCTCCAGGATGTCGGCGGGAAAGTCACTGCTCACACATTGACCATAGGCCAGGTCACTGAGAGGAGCCAGCGCGTCCGGCTCCGGGCGCTGATCGGTGCCATCCAGCCGCCGTACGACAGCCGGCACCGTCAGATCGTGCGATCAGGCGGCCACCTCGTTGTTGGACCTGCCCGAAAACCGTACCTGCGGTGGAGAAGGGACTCTGTTTCACCCGGAAGTGGGTTACGCTCTGCTCGTGTCGACGCCGGGCGAGCCGAGCGACACGCCGGCCGCCAATGACCATCGATTGCGCCGGATTGAGTCCGTCACCGACGCCGCGCTCGCGCACCTCGACGTCGAAGACTTGTTGGGCGAACTACTTGATCGGGTGCGTGAGCTTCTTGAGGTCGACACAGCCAGCGTGCTGCTGCTCGATTCCTCCTCTCAGCAGCTTGTCGCGACCGCTGCCAGGGGAATCGAAGCGGTGGTCCGTCAGGGCATCCGCATCCCAATGGGGAAGGGTTTCGCCGGTCGCGTCGCAGCAGAGAAAGGCCCAGTGATCATTGCGAGGGTCGATCACACAAATGTGCTTTATCCATTCTTTCGGGAGCATGGAATCTGTTCCCTTCTCGGAGTTCCGTTACTGATCAGCGGGAAGGTCATCGGTGTTGTTCACGTCGGGACAGTCACCCCCCGCCGGTTCAGCGACGACGACGTCAGTCTCCTCCAGATCGTGGCCGACCGGATCGCTCTCGCGACCCAATCCCGGCGCGCTGAAGTGGAACGGACTGCAGCTGCAGTGCTTCAACGCAGCCTGCTGCCAGCGCAACTGCCGGTGGTGCCGGGCCTTGAGTTAGCGGCCCGCTACGTTCCCGCGGAGAATGGCGGGGTCAGCGGTGATTGGTATGACGTTTTCACCCTTCCTTCCGGCTGGTTATGCATTGTGATCGGAGATGTGGTCGGTCGCGGTTTTGTTGCCGCTGACGTGATGGGTCGGCTGCGCAGCGTGTTGCGAAGCTATGCACTGCTCGGCGGTGATCCCGCCGAGGTGCTGAGCAGACTCGATCAGCAGGTACAACACTTCGATCCAGAAATAATGGCCACGGTGCTGTTGGCGATGTTTGAGCCGTCATTTGACCGGCTGCACCTGTCCTCGGCGGGCCATCCTCCGCCGGTACTCGCCCTGCCGGGTCACCCTGCAGTCCTGCTTGACGTGCCCAGCGATCATCCGGTCGGTGTACCCGGTGGACTGCGACGCCGGATGACGACCATCAACGTGGTGCCGGGTGCGTTGCTCTGCTTTTACACTGACGGCCTGGTCGAAAGTCGAAACACCATGCTCGACGTTGGCATGGAGCGGCTGTGTGCCTCGATCGTGGCTGGCCCGGTCGACTCCGTCTGCGCGGAGGTCATGGCCCGGCTGGTCGGCGGTGATGCCCCTGGCGATGATGTGGCGATACTGGCGCTGCGCCGTCAAGACAGTGGCGAGATCGGTCCGTTAGACCTCGTCGTGCCGGCGCTCCCATGGTCACTGAGAGACATCCGCTTTGCGATGCGCCGCTGGCTATCGGCAGTCGGGGCGTCGCCGCGTGCGATCGCTGACCTGCTCATCGCAGTCGGTGAAGCGTCCACCAATGCCGTTGAACACGCCTATGGACCTGGTGGCGGCACCGTGAGTATGCATCTAGAGCTCCAGATGCCCGATGTCGTCGCCACCGTGCGAGATACGGGCCGTTGGCGCCCGCCTCGCGGTGAGAACCGAGGACGCGGGACGACGTTCATGCAGAAGTGCAGTGACGATCTGCGGATCGATCACGGCCACACCGGAACCAACGTGGTTATCCGTCGTCGCCTGGGCGAGGAGGCACCTCGATGACCGACGCGAGGGTCGAAGTCAGCGCTGAGGACAGGTCAATGCGCATCAGTCTCAGCGGCGAGATCGATCTAGCAAACGCCGCTGCAGTTGAAGACGAGATCCGGGAGGCGATGTCTAACCAGCCGGCTATAGTGTCGGTCGACCTGACCGATCTCACGTACATGGACAGCGCCGGAGTAAGAATTCTGTTCACGCTGGCATCTCGGCTACAGGCGCTGAGGATCGCGCTGGAACTCATCGTGCCACTCGGCTCTCCCACCCGCCGGCTCATCGAGCTATCGGGGTTCGAGTCGCTTGCTGCGCTCAAACCAGCGAACGCCTAACCGATCTCCGCCGCGGCGTTCGCGCGTTCGCCGAAGCGGCCGTGCCGTTCCGCGCCTGGGCCGACCGCGGGTCGGGCGTGCAGGTGGGGACAGTGGACCGGTACAGAGCTGCCGGCGAGCAGGGTGATAAGTATCTACCCGTATTTGTATGCGACACGGCGGAGGAGATAGCCACATGCTTGTAGACGACGCCCGAGAGATCGCCACCGCGATCGAGGAACGCCTTAACGCCAGCGCCTGCCAAGGAGTGAAGGCCACGGTCAAGGCCGAACAGATGAGCCCTAAGTCGGTTCCTACTGGCGCAGGCCGTCCAACCTTCACCAACTACTATATTCAGATCGGTGACGATACTCGGATCGCTACCCTTACGATGGGCGAGGGAGCCGAGTTGCGCGACGATATCAAGCCGGATTGGAACCCTGATCGGCTCTTCGACGCGATCCGCGCCATGGATGTGTCCATCGAGCAGACCAACTGAGCACGTCATCGTCGGCATCGTGTGCAGTTGACACCGCCGCTCGCGCGTGTGGGCGAGGGCGGCTGAGGGCCAGAACACGGCGGACAACGGGGAGCTGCCTGGGCTCAGCGTGTTCTGGCGAACCGACTACCTCGACCTCGCCCCGCTCGGGCGGGGCGTCGACGACCGGGACGCCTGGCCGGTGGTATGTGTGGAGAGAGGGTCGTGGAAGACGAAGTCAAACAGCACCAGGCCGGCCCGCGGGCCGCTTCTGCCGACTGCCGTGCCTAGACCGCGTCACACCGACTAATCGACAACGGCTAGGCGCTCTCACTCTACGGACGACTTGGAGGTTTCGCAGGCGAAGCGCTTGTGAGCGCGAGGCTGCGCCCGGCATCTGGCCTCTCAACTGAGCCGGTGATCGTGGCGACCGTGGTGGTGATCGCCTTGACCAGCCGCGCCCAAGAGCGGTCGGTACGGGCGCAAGTCGAGATGAAAAATCTTGTGAGTGCTACGCAGTATTTTGAGTGAAGCAGTAGAGCACGCGGCTGCGTGGGGCTTTCGCCGGAGACGAAGAGAGGTTGCGGATTAACGGCACGTCAGGCACGGCAGGCGATGCGGTGCAGGCCGTGGTGTTCGACCTCGACGGTGTGCTGGTGGATTCTGAGGAGCAGTGGGACGAGGTCCGCCGCGGTGTTGCCGCCGAGGCCGGCCGACCGTGGCCCGTAGAAGCGACCCGCGCGATGCAGGGCATGAGCACCGCGGAGTGGTCTGCGTACCTGACCGACGTGGTTGGCGTACCCGGCCAGCCGGGGGACGTCGCTGCTACCGTCGTTGACCGAATGACGGCTCGGTACCGCTCGCGGCTGCCCCTTGTTCCGGGCGCCGTCGAGGTGGTCCAACGGCTGGGGAGCCACTGGTGGTTGGGGCTTGCATCTTCCTCGCCACGACGGCTGATCGACGTCGTGCTGGAGTCGGCTGGGTTGGCGAGTTGGTTTCAGATCACCGTGTCCACCGAGGAGGTAGAGGCCGGCAAGCCCTCGCCTGCGGTCTATCAGGAGGTGGTGCAGCAGCTGGGCGTGTACCCGCAGCGAGCGGTAGCGATCGAGGACTCGAGCAACGGGCTGCGGTCAGCCGCCGGGGCCGGGTTGAAGGTCATCGCCGTGCCTAATGCCGCCTTTCCGCCAGCCGAGGATGCCCTCGCGCTCGCCGACGTCGTCGTCCGCTCACTGGACGAGATCGACCCCCAGCTTGTGACGTTGGTGGCTCATCGAGGTTAGATGCCGGGATCACGCTCCGTGTTCACCGCGAGCTCACCCGACGCTGGACAGTTGTGCTGTCAGCTGTCGTGATGGTTGCGCATCAACCGGCGCGTTCTCCGGCGGCAGGCCCGGGCCGGCTCGGTGCCGGGCGCCTCCCCGCGAGCGATCGCCGCTGGGGCGGTTTCCCGATGGAGTCCGGCGGCTGCGTAAGCCTCGTCCTCGTCAGGGTTTCTCGCTGGAGCAGGGTGTGCGCCAGTCGGTCGAGTTGCTCGCGGTGCTCGCGTAATGTCGTGACGGCCTGCGCGTAGCAGTCGTCGACGATGCGACGAACCTCCTCGACGATGAGCTGCTCGGTCGCGGGAGAGGCGCCGTCCTGGCCGAACGGTGCCTCTTGTCCCGGCGGTGGCAGCACTGATATCGGGCCGATGGCTGGGGACATTCCTCACCGACCGACTACTTGGCGAGCGACCTAGAGCTGCTCGAAGGGGCGCGGTCCCTGCCGACACAGCTGTGCCAGGGGAGTGGCTTCTAATGCCGGGCGGACGAAGCCGATGCTCAGCAACCGGTGCTGTCGCGGGTCGGATCTGGTACGTGCCGCCCCGCTGGCGGATGCCGGCCGATCCCTCGGAGACTGCTTCCTGCGTGCCATAACGGCAGCCTGCAGCGCGTTAATGGACAGTCCGATGGATGACGATCCTCAGATAGCATCTTCTTCCACGCATTTGTACTGGTGAGATGTCGTGCGTCGCCAGGGACTCGAACCCTGCGGGTCGGCCCCTCCAGCCTCCAGGGTGCTGCGCATCGCTCACGCGACCGCCTGCGGCGGCCCTGGACCATGGAGGTCTCTGCCGACCCTGCGCCAGCGACCGACGAGCGCACCCCGAGGAGACCAATGCTGATCGGTGACATCGACATCCATCCCGTCGCTGATGGGACCTTCCGGGCTTCGCCTGCCTACTTCGGCGACCACGCCCGCCCGGACGGCCACGAGGACCTGTTCACCCGCCACGGAATGGCCTGGCTGCCCATTGGCTGTTTCCTGGTGCGAACCGGTGATCGGACGATCCTCATCGACGCTGGCATGGGACCCGAGATGCGCAACGACGGGCCCCGCCGGCTGCTGGTCGGTGGTCAGCTGCTGCTCGGGCTGCGCGCCGTCGGCGTCACCGCGCCCGACATCACCGACGTCGTCTGCACTCACCTACACGCCGACCACTGCGGCTGGCTTTTTGACAGAGACGCCGCCCCGGTCTTCTCCTACGCCACCATTTGGTTCGGCGCACCCGACTGGGACCACTTCGTCGCCGACCCCGACGTGTGGATGTTCGACCACATCCGACATGGCTTTCGCGCCGCGTCCAAGCGCGGCGACCGCCTGCGGCCCGTCAACCGCGATACCACCATCGCGCCGGGCGTCAGCCTGACCATGACACCCGGACACACCCCCGGACATCTGTGCGTCGTGGTCTCCTCCGCAGGCCGCCGCGCACTGCTGCTGGGCGACGCGATCGTCTGCCCGGTCCAGCTCGACGAACCCACCTGGCGATCGATTGGCGACGTCGATCCCGAGCTCGCACACCAGGTCCGCGAACGACTGTTCCGCGAGCTCGAGGACGCCACCACCCTCGGCGCCGGCGCACACTTCCCCGAACTCCAATTCGGCCGCGTCATCACTGGCCAAGGGCGGCGCTGGTTCACCTGACCATCAGGCCCAAGCGGTTCACCCAGCGCCCGCGCGAGAACAAAGAAACCAACGTCGAACCGCCTCCGCGACCTGCGACCAAGCGCGCAACCTCCGTGGTGCTCGCCCCGCCCTCCCCACTTACTCCACGCCGGGAAGCGACACGCCCACCGCCTCCTGGACGTGATCGCCGAACCGCTCTGCGGCATTGCTGACGCGACCGCCTGCGGCGGCCTGGGACCTGGAGCCTCTACCGACCCTGCGGCAAATCACCACCGGGCGGCCCACCGCCTGCCCCACATCACCGCGCCGCCCGAGCTCACCCCGAACCCGGGCGTGGCTGAGCAAAGCAGAGCAGCGGCGACGGTTGAAGCGATGGTGATGGACCGCGACGGGGGATCAGTCCGGCGATGTAGTACCCAAACCACGTCGGAAATGGTGGCTGGCGGTGCCTCAGCCAGGGTCCCGGCATCGGTCGAGCCGCGCACGCGGGCATCTGCGGATAGCTAGCTCTGCATGCTTGGCTCCTGGCCACAAAGTATTAACATTTAACGTTAGCGTTAGAGTTATAAAGGAGTCTGTGATGAGTACTACCTGGCGTTCGATTGGTTCACGGCTCGCGGCTGGTATCGCCGCGGTAGCCGTTGCCGCAGCCGCCTGCGGCTCCGGGGACTCCGGATGAAGGGCTGCGACCGCTCAGTCTCCGAGTACAAAGGCGAGCGCGTTCCATGACACCATGCGTACGTTGTGGCAGGACCATGGGACGTGGACTCGCTTGGCGATCGTGAGCTTCGCGGACAACTCGCCGGACCGGCAGGCGACTCAGGAGCGCCTACTCGCTAACCAAACGGAGATCGGCAAACGCCGTCAAGCCCTACTACGGTGCCGCTGCGGGCGACAAGCTCACTGCCCTGCTCCAGCAACACATCCAGACTGCGGTCGGGGTGCTCAAGGCGGCCAAGACGGGCAATCCGGCGGAGGTCGGGCAGGCCAAAGCCGCGTTTTATGCAAACGGCAACCAGATCGCCGACTTCCTCCACGCCGCCAACCCGGGGAACTGGCCGCTAGGTGCGGTGCAGACCATGATGAGGACACATCTGGACCAGGTGGTCGAGATGGGCTCTGATGAGCTCACGAGGCACTACGCGGAAAGCGTCGGTGTCTGGAACCCCTACCGTGACCACATCATGGCCATGGCCGACACACTCTCGAACGGCATCATCAAGCAGTTCCCTGGCCGCTTCAGCTAATCGGTGGTCGCATCCAGCATCGGTGGTACGGCGGAGTCTCATAGATGGCTCCCTGACTTCCACGCTGATCCTCGTCTTCGCCGCGTCACGGGATTGCCGCGATCGCGCTGGCCATAGGGGGAGGCTTGCCAAAATTGCGTCGACCGGAGAGAAGCGCTTTCACCGTCCCCGGCAAGAAGGTGATCGGAGACCGAGTCGCAAGTTCACCCATTCAGGGAGGCATTACCTAGGACTTTGTCTGCTCTGGTTACGCTGTCGAGTCCCTAGCATGCCCCAGAGGACTGGAGTTAATGGACAGTCCAATGGACAAGGCCATTCCGCATTGGACGGCAGCCGTGGCTCCATTCCCGCGACATGACCGGTCGATGGGAGTGCCGTCAACCAGACGCGTGCGTCGGCGGTCGTCACGGCGTGACGCAGCACGTGGTCGTCGACCTGCCACCCGCCGACGACCGTCACGCTGGGCCCGGATGCCCGGTGCGCGCGAATCAGTCTGCTCGACCGCGCAGTGAGATGATGGCGCGGCTGAACCATTGTGTCGCTGGCCGTTTATCGAGCTACCCACGGCCCCTCGTTCTCTAGAATCTGTGCGGCGTGGACGATCTCGAAGTGTAGGTTGTTGGCGAAGTCGGCTATCGCCTGCATTCCGGGAGCTGAAGTCGTGTTTCTGGCTTCTCGCGGTGGGTGAGGTTGCTACCAGGAATTTTCGGTGTCGCCGGGAATCGGGTCGAGGAGGTGAGGATGTTGAGCGTCGCCGTCGCATCCCGCGAAGGGCGTCGGGTGGCCAAGGCGCCTGAGGATATGCTGGAAAAGTTGGTCGAGGATGGGGAATTCGGGCGCAGCGAGCCTGGTCCGGCGTCGCTGGGTGACCTGTCGAATGACGAG
>JAVXWL010000180.1:0-5620 GCA_032230565.1 Pseudonocardiales bacterium
ACGCTCGGACTTGCGGGTGTGCTCGCGCAGCGGGAAAGCGACGTTGTCGTAGAGGTTCATCGAACCGAACAACGCGCCGTCTTGGAACAACACCCCGAACAGCTTTCGGATCTCATACAGCCTGCGCTCGCTGCAGTGCACCAGATCGGTGTCGTGAATGAAAATCGAGCCACGTTCCGGTTTGAGCAACCCGATCAGGCTTTTGAGAAATACCGACCTCCCGGTGCCGGACGGTCCCAGTAGCACGCTGATCTCGCCCGCTGGCAGGGTGAGCGTGACGTCAGACCAGATGACAGACCGATCGAACGACTTCGTCAGCCCCTCCACCACCACCTCGACGCCCGCGCTCATGGGCCCTCCCGAAGTACGTCGTCGGCAACGTTCCTGTGGCCAACGACCCGCTGCGCTGTGATAGACAGCCGGCCGGTGACGAGCAATGGTTTGCCTTCGCCGCCCTGATGTGCCTGCTGATCGAGGAATACCAGCACGATCGCCCGATCGCCATCCAGACCTTCGACAGCGATGGCGGGCACGGACGGCACTACTACGGCTTGCTGTGGCGGCGCCAGCTGCCGATTTGTGGCGAACCTGGTGTATCGGGGCAGCGTCAGGGCTCGAACCGGGGCCGAGATACTCTCGGTGATGCAACGCCTGCCCGCTGCACTGCTGCGCTCGGCGGACAAGACTCTACGCCGGTACCCGGGCCTTATCACGAAGTGTTCAACGAGCCCGAGCGCGAGCAGATCCTCACCCACTTAATCTTCTGGCTTACGGCGCACCTACCCAGCAACGGATTCGCTTCGCATTCAGCGGGCTGAGCGGGGTTTCCGCGTTGTTCTTAACTCCGCTGCGCACGCGAACGCGGTTGGCGGGCTCAGATCATGGACGCCTTGGCGCCGGTTCCCTCGAGCATTGCTGTGGCGCCTTAGGTCTGTCCATGGGCACAGCACGTTGGGCAGCTCCTCGATGCTGCCGCGCTGCAGCCTGGCGCGGCGTACTGAGGTGCAGCTATGGGGCGACTGCAGCGCCACTCGCACCACGTTGCTTTCACCCCGTGCGCTGGTATTCACCATCGCTTCAGAGTGTTCTGGGCATCGCTGACGACCTGAAGTCGGCGACGCGTCCCGCCGCCCATGCGTCGTCAAGCAGTACGTGAACAACCCCGGTTGAGCCGATCACGGCCGGGGGAAGTCCGGGTCGCGGCCAATGGGTATTCTCAAACAACTCGGCTTCATCAGTCCTGGCCACGCCTACGTGCAGAACGCCCACCGCGGCCACTTCGAACTCGGCGCCAACCTCAATCCGCGAAACCAGCTACTGACGCCTTCACCGAACTCGCTCGCGTTATTTGATCTTGGCGGTCGCCTCGGTTGAGTATCTGCGCTCAGTCAACGCTACAATGCTCTGCTGTGCACCTGACGACGCTGCTTGCGTAATGGTGACCGGCGGCTTCGGTTTCGATGATGTCGGCGCGCGATTCGTGCTTCGATGGCACCCTGCATGGATGGTGAGTCCTTTACTGCGTCCGGCACACTATCGGCGAAGGTAAAGCAATCTCGCAGTCCGGCGGCCGCCAGCGCCCAGTTGGCGATTCGAGAGTTGCACACCAATCGCAGGGCATGATCTTGTTGGGTAGCGAGTTCGTTTCCCTCGAATAGCGCGGACAGCCCGGCAGATCCCAAGGACATCACACCATCGAGGTCCACAACCACGACTCGGGCAACGGTCAGCTGCGCGATCAAAGAGGTGGCCAGTTCCAGCGCAGTTGGCGTGTCGATCTGCCCTACCACGGTGACCACACGAGCGTCGAGTCCGTGCTCGGTTACCCGCACACCGATGTCGGAGGGAAAGTCGCTGCTCACATTCATACTCGGCAGGATATAGGGCAGGTCGTACAGAAGCGCCACGCGGCCGGCCAAAGTTGCTGAGCGGCGTTATGTAGTCGGTGTGCGGTACAGCGCGACCGAAGTGTCGAGCATCACTTCGCAGTGCCGTCGGTGTCTTAAGGTCCCGGCGTGCGCCTTGCTGCGCGATCATGACTACAAGTCGTTCGCGTAGCGGACGAGCCGATAGGTGGCCTGATCAACCAAGCAATCTGACGGCGCGGTTAGCCACGGCCCTAGAGCGGTCGATTTCTACAACCGTGATGTCCGCCGGCCTTCACCGTGGTGGTCTCCACGAGCTGGGACGCGCCATTGGCGGAGGGTTGGGTCCCCAGGACGTCTGATGTGGCGCCGGTTTGAACAACGCGGCTTTTGTTGTGCCATGCCGCGTCGGCTGCGCTGTTGACCGAGCACCTTCATGATCGCTTGTTGCGCAATCAGCCGCAGCAGGAAAGGCACTACTGGGATTGGACCGGTGACGCTCTAACCCAGAACTTCCCCTGAGACCGATACCACACCGTGGTGGACATCGGCACGGCCCAGGGCTGCCTACCCGTGCAGCTCGCCTAGGGTGCCCCCATCTGCGGCTTCCGAGGAAACAAATGATCTTTTGACCGGTGACCGTGGTGGTCGATCTCGGCCAGGATCCCGGCATCTGAAGTTCAATCGGCGCACGTGCTCCGTTATCTGCCTGACGACATCGTGGGCGTGGTGCGGCGGAAAAAACCCCAGCTCCTTGTACACAACAGCAGTACCGGCAGCGCCAGCCGATGATGCTCCGAGATGGTCCTGACCTGCGCCCACGCCAACTTATCAGCCGACGGGCGAAAACCTCCGCCAATTCGCGGGCAGACGGCGATCCAGACAGGCGTGGATACGCAGTCCGCTCGATCCACGCCACCGGCCACCTCCCCCAACACCACCGCGTGCCCAGCGCACCATACCCACCACCCAACGACCTCCATCCCACAGCTGCGGAATGGCCACAACACGCACTCGTCGGAGGCTCCCGGCGTATCTGGGCGCTACCCGTCCTGGGGAGGCTGAGATTCGCCAGACGCCGTTCAGTGTCAACGGCGCCGTCTCTGTGCACGGCGCGTTTGCAATCACCTACGCATAGCAATGGTTACGCGAAACTTGCTAGGAATTCGCTGAATTTCTCGCGCAACGCGGATTTACCGGTTGTGCCCAACGGGTAACCTGGCGCTGCAGAATTGAGTGAGGTGAGCAGATGAACCTGTAAGAGGCATTACTCATCGCGTTACGCGGTTGGGCGCCCGGCGGCTGTGCTCCGCGCTGACCATGCTCGGCCTCATCATCGGGGCCGCAGCGGAGGCAGGCTGTGACCGACGCCGCCACGCTACAGAATCCACCGAGGTCGCCTCCACCACCTGATTGCGGCGCGCCCGGGTGGGTGACACCCACGACATGTCGGACGGAAACATAGGATGAAAACTGAGAAAAAGACTCTGATAACCGCGGTGTTGGCGATCGGCATGATTGCCGCCAGCGGGACCGCTACCGCTGCCACCTCTGTGTCAGCCTTTCCCGCTCCCGCTGCTTTTGTGATGCCCACCCACGACGGCGGTGGTGGTGGCGGCACCGGAGGCGCCGGTACGGGTAGCGGCGGAAGCGGTAGCACCGGTAGCGGTAGCACCGGTACCGGTAGCGGCGGAAGCGGTAGCGGCACCACCACCGGCAGCGGCACCACCACCGGCAGCAGCAGTACCACCATCACCGGCAACTATGCCCAGAGCTACACCGGGAGGGGCAACAACGGATGTCCGTTCACGCCGGGTGATCTGGGCTGTCGTGGGGAGTTGATGTCCGGGGGTCAAGTGGTGTGTTCCCCGTGTTGACTCGATCTTGGCGTCCTTGATCCTCGATCGTCTGGATTGTGTCCCCGCCCGATAAGACTGAGAGGGCGTCTGGGAACGGTGGTTATTGGTTCCCGGTGTGGGCGAGGCGGCGGGACATGGTCATGATCATGGCTATGTGGACCATGGCTTCGTGATGGCTGGGCAAGGTTTCGTAGGCCTCCTCGGTCCACCAACGTGTAGCACAATTGTGGCTATGGCCGTGGAGCCGCTACGCAACGTGCGTGACCACCTGTCCGATTTCGTTTGACAGGGGCGAGCGGGAGCACGAGCGCGTCGTTGTCACCCGCAACGGTCGGCCAGCCGCCGTGCTGATCGGGTATGAGGATCTCGGCGCGCTCGAAGAGACCCTGGAAATCCCGAGTGACGGTGAAGCCATGGCGGACATCCGCGAAGCGCGCGAGGAGATCGCTCGCGGCGAGGTGATCGAAGGAGTCGATGCTGTGCGGGCCTTGCGGCCTCGGCCGTGACCGAGCCATACCGGTTGCGCGTGACGGCCAGCACCGGCCGCACCATTCAGCACAAGCTGCCCGAAGGCGTCGCGGCAGCGGTCATCGAGTTTCATCACAGGAACCCTGCTGGACAACCCGCATCGCGTCGGCCACGCCCTGCACCATGAGCTCACCGGAATCCACTCCGCACGGCGAGGGGCCTTTCGCATCCCGTACGAGATCGACGACGCGATACACCTCGTCACCCGTCCTCCGCGTCGAGCACCGCGCCGATGTTTACCGGCCGCGTTAAGATCAGATAGATCTCGCCGGTCTCCAAGATCAGATGAACGGCTTGGTTGTCCCACCGGTCCGGCCGGCACATGGCTGCGAGGGCCCTGCGCTGCGGCTCGCCACCCAGCGCGTGCCGGTCGTCATTCCCAGCCAGACGAGCGCGTCCTCCGCATGGCGTCCTGCTCTCATGCCGTCTTGCCCAGGGCGGCCGCTTGATGCGAGTGCGGCTGTGATTGAACGACGGCTGTATGAGCCGAGCAGTAGACCTACGTCCCACTCTGAGGAAACAGCAGGTGAGAGGTGGAGCCGCCTAAGGGAATCGAACCCTTGACCTGCTCATTACGAGGAGCCCGTACCACGCCTTCTAGCACTTCTACCTGCGACGACAGTTTCAGCTCTCACACCTTTGAGTGCGATAGCGGCACCGTTAGACCTGAGTTCGCAGGAGCGTGGAACCGGCGGGTCGAAAGACCTGCGTACCGGCAGCTCTATGAGCAGCTGCGGGCCGGGATCCTGAGTGGCGCCCTGCCCGCGGGTTCCCGGCTGCGGTCAAGTCCTGAGCGTCCTGTAAATCGGTGGCCTACTGTCATGCGGCGGCGCTGTTGCTCCGGTTGGTTTTGCGGTCATTGGTGTTGGCCGGGGGTGGGTCGAGTCCCAGCTCGGCGCGTAGCAGTGTGAGCTGGTGACGTTCCAGGTCGCTGATCGATACGCGACACCAGCGGTCGGCGGCGCGGATCAGGGTGGCGAATACGAGCTTCATGGCGGCTTTTTCGTCGGGGACCCGCGGTGGCGTCCGGCGTGGCGCAGCAGCGTGGTGAGCTGGGTGATAGTCAGTTGTGCGGCGGCGCGGGTGGGGGCGGCGGCTAGCAGGCACGTACTTGCTGCGCTAGTCGGGGCCGATGAGACCGATCCAGGCACCATGGACTGGTCGGCAGAGGCGACGATTCCGGTCTGGTCGGAAGAGGAAGGCGAAGGCAAGACAGGGACCCAGACCGGGAGAACTCTCCGCCTGCCTCCCCGTCTCCCTGATTGGGTCCCCGTGACTGTGTGTGCACCGTGAGCCAGCCGGACCGGTTCCTCGCGAAGCACATCCACTCAGCGCCGGGCATTCCACCGTGTCCCGCCGGAGCTCCGT
>JAVXWL010000187.1:0-3501 GCA_032230565.1 Pseudonocardiales bacterium
GGTGCAGTTCTAATGCTTACCGGCGACCGGGGCTCGGTCACCGTGGAGGCGGCGCTGGCCCTGTGCTCGCTGGTGGCGGTACTCGCCCTGGTCATGGCCGCGGTGTCGGCGGTGGCGGCGCAGCTGCGTTGCATCGACGCCGCCCGGGAAGCGGCCCGGCTGACGGCGCGGGGTGAGCCGGACCGCGCTGAGGAGATCGCCCGGCGGATCGCGCCCCGCGGCGCTGTGGTGGCTGTCACCATCGGCGGTGACGAGATCACCGCCCGGGTCTCGGTGAATCCGGCCGCCGGGTTGTTGCCAGGCGTTGACGTCGGGGCGCAGGCCGTGGCGGTGCTCGAACCGGAGCCACTGCCATGAGCGACGACCGGGGCGTGGCCACGGTGTGGGTGGCCGGGGCCATCGCGGTGCTGGTCAGCATGATGGTGTTCGGGTTGCACCTGGGCGAGGCGATGGTTGTCCGCCACCAGGTGGAGGCTGCGGCTGATCTCGCCGCGCTGGCCGGTGCCGCGACAGCCGTCGCCGGTGAGCAGTACGCGTGCAGCCAAGCCCGACGAGTGACCGACCGGATGCGCGTCCAGCTGGCATCGTGCCAGCTACGCGGCTGGGATGTGCTGGTACGAGCAACCGCTCACCCCCGCAACTGGCCAGCACCCCTAGGCGCCGCCACCGCCCAAGCCCGCGCCGGCCCGGCCGGTAGCGCCAGCCGCCGTGAACTCGACCGCACCGACGTTCTGCTCGACGACAAGGTCCGTGCTGTCGAGTTCACGGCCAGGAGTGGCGTGCAGTGAGGTTAGGACGGTGTCGAGGACAACGATCGCGCCGGATTTGTCCAGGGGGTCGTTGCCGTTGCCACATTTGGGGGACTGCACGCACGACGGGCACCCCGACGGACACTCGCAGGCGGCGATGGCGTCGCGGGTCGCGGTCAGCCAGGGTGCCAGCGCGGCGTGGCCCCGATCGGCGAATCCAGCGCCGCCGGGGTGGCCGTCATGGACGAAGACTGTCGGTTCACCGGTGTCGGCATGCCGCGCGGTGGAGACACCACCGATGTCCCACCGATCGCAGGTGGCGACCAGCGGGAGCAGGCCGATCGCGGCGTGTTCGGCGGCATGCAGAGCTCCGGGCCAAGCGGCGGAAGGCAACCCGGCGGCCTCAAGTAAGTGCTCGGAGACGGTGAACCAGACCGCCCTGGTTCGCAGCGTCGAGGGCGGCAGCTCCAACGGCACCGCATCGAGCACCTGCCCCGAAGGCAACCGCCGCAGGTAGCCCACCACCTGCGAGGTCACCTCCACCTCTCCCAGCGTCACCGAGACCCCACCGCAGCGCCGCTGGTCCAGCGTCGATACCACGCAGATGTCCGTCGTTACCCGAGCCGACGTGTGCCACTGCGGCTCCTCAAGGTGCACCAGGGCGACACCGGAATCCAGATCAAGCTCGTCGACCACAAAGGAGTCACCCCGATGCAGGTACACCGCTCCCGGGTGTACTGCGGTGCAGGCCGATCCGGGGTCGACGGTGCCCAGCAGACGACCGGTGTCAGCCTCCACCACCGCCACCGGATGCCCACCCGAGCCGCGAATGTCCACCCCAGAATGCGGGCGCTGGCGCGCGGCGACCCAGAACCAGCCACCGGACCGGCGTCGCAGCAGCCCTTCGGCGACCAGGTCCGCGACCACAGAGCGGGCCACGTCGCCGCCCAACGCCTCGACGCAGGCGTCGGTCAGTGGCAGCTCGGCGGCGGCGCAGGCCAGCTGCGGACGCAACACGTAGGGGTTCGTTGGGTCGAGCACGGTGGTCTCGATCGCCGCGCCGAGCAGGGCGGCACTGTGGTGCACCAGGTAGGTGTCCAACGGATCATCTCGGGCGACGAACACGACCAGCGCTCCCGATCCAGCCCGGCCGGCCCGGCCAGCCTGCTGCCAGAACGATGCCCGGGTGCCGGGGTAGCCGGCCAGCACCACCGCGTCGAGCCCGGTGATGTCAACCCCCAGCTCCAGCGCGTTGGTCGAGGCGACCCCGACCAGGTCTCCGGAGTCCAACGCGGTCTCCAAGGCGCGGCGCTCTTCGGGGAGGTAACCTCCCCGGTAGGCGGCGACCCGACCAGCGAGATCCCCTGCCGCTGCAGCGGACAGCGCCCGCTGGGCCCCCAGCGCGGTCAGCTCGGCGCCTCGCCGCGAGCGGACGAACACCAAAGTTCGGGCGCCTTCGATCACCAGGTCGGCCAGCATCCGGGCGGCCTCAGCACCCGCCGAGCGGCGCACCGGCGCCCCGTTCTCACCGGTCAGCTCGTCGAGCAGCGGTGGTTCCCACAGCGCGATGGTGCGCTCGCCGCACGGCGAGCCGTCGTCGGTGACGGCCACCGTGTCCAGGCCGGTGAGCCGGGACGCGGAGATGGCCGGTTCGGCAACCGTCGCCGACGCCAGCACGAACACCGGATGTGCGCCATAGCGGGCCGCGACCCGCCGCAACCGGCGCAGCAGCAGCGCGACATGCGAGCCGAACACCCCGCGGTAAGCGTGGCACTCGTCGATCACTACGAAGCTCAGCCGTCGCAGCAGGCGCGCCCAGCGGTCGTGCCGGGCGAGCAGGCCGTGGTGCAGCATGTCCGGGTTGGTGAACACCCACCGGGCATGTGCACGCACCCAGTCCCGCTGCGCCATCGCGGTGTCGCCGTCGAAGCTGGCTGGCCGTACCCCGGGTAGGTCCAGCGCGGTCACCGCCCGGATCTGGTCAGCGCCCAACGCCTTGGTCGGAGCCAGATACAGCGCGGTGGCCTGCTGATCAGCCAGCAGGCGGGTGAGCACCGGCAGCTGGTAGGCCAGCGATTTGCCCGACGCGGTCCCAGTGGCGACCACGACGTGGCGGCCCTCCCGAGCCAGTTCGGCGACGGCGACCTGGTGCCCCCACGGTGCCGCCACACCCGCCGCGTTGAGCGACTCGCGCAGCCGGTCGGGCACCCAGCAGGGCCACGGCACCGTCGTCGCCGCCCGGGCGGGAATTGTCGTGACGTGCCGCAGCGGCGATTCGCTCGCAAAGCCACCATCGACCCTGCCGGCGGTGGTCGGACTGCCGGCCCCGCCGGCGGTAGCGAGCAGCCGCTGCAACAGCATCTGCCCGCGCCCGTCACAGTGCGTCACCGCTTCCCGCCTCCCGTCCCCGCACATCCTCGCCACGCACGCTAACGCCTCAACAGCGCTCCTGTTCCCGAACTCAACCGCAGAGCTGCGCGGGCGACGCAGACAACTCTGCGGTTGAGTTCGGGAACAAGACAGCGGTCGGGCGGGGCCGCAGCGGACACCGGGCGAGGTGAGCAGCGGCGGCATGCCTAGACTGGTCGGCCGTGGCGCCGTCTTGCGGGGCGGCCCGGTCGGTGCACTGCACGAAAACCATGGAGGGCCGATGTCCCGGTTTATCCTCGCCCAGGGCGGGGGTCTCGACCTGAGCGGGGGTGATTACACCGTCGTCGGTGTGGTCGCCGTTGTCGCTCTCGCCGCGCTGGTC
>JAVXWL010000245.1:0-2984 GCA_032230565.1 Pseudonocardiales bacterium
ATCGGAACGCGACGGCTCCCGTGGGGCGGTCATTGTGGGCTAACAGCAGCGCTCATAGCGGGGCCACCTGCTGGAGCACCCCCAGCGGCAGCGGATGTCCGCAGCGCGTCGCTGTCGCTCGCCACGAGTATGGGACCGGTTTGGGTCGATTCTTGCCACGGTTATGGGACCACCTGGGTTGCCAGTTATGGGACCACCGGCGTGTCGTGCGCCGGTTCGGTCGAGGCCTGCCGCTAGCGATCGCGTCATCGCTGATGACGTGGAGGTCGCGGGTGGCGTTCCGGGAGGTTCGGGTGAACGAGGTTCAGGAAGTCTTGCGGTGCTGGCTGGCTGGTGAGGGGCTGCGCACGGCTGCGGAGCGGGCGGGAGTGGATCGCAAGACTGCACGCCGCTATGTGGAGGCCGCGCTGGCCGCGGGTCTGGTCCGCGACGGCGGCAACGATCAGCTGTCTGATGAGTTGATTGGGGCGGTGGTCGCTGTGGTGCGCCCGGCGAGACAGTCCGGGCATGGGGCCGCGTGGGAGTTGCTGGTGCCGTTGGAGGCTCAGATCCGCGAGTGGGTGGCCGGTGCGGACGGGCTGCGGTTGACCAACGTGCACGGCAAGCTGGCCCGAGGTGGCGTGAACGTGCCGTATCGCACGTTGCACCGGTTCGCGGTCGAGCGGTGCGGGTTCGGGCGGCGGCAGCTGACGGTGCGGGTAGCCGACGGTGACCCGGGCGTGGAGTGCCAGCTCGATTTCGCCCGGATGGGTCTGATCACCGATCCGGAGTCCGGCGGCGGCGGGTGGTGCACGCGTTGATCTTCACCGCGGTCTGCTCCCGGCACATGTTCGTGTGGCTGACGTTCCGGCAGACTCTGGACGCGGTGATCGCCGGCTGCGAGGCGGCGTGGGTGTTCTTCGGTGGGATCTTCGCGGTGCTGGTGCCGGACAACATGAGTCCGATCATCGCCGACGCCGACCCGGTCAACCCGCGCTTCACGGTGGGTTGGCTGGACTACGCGCAGGCGCGGGGGTTCGGCACCGACCCGGCCAGGGTGCGTTCACCGAAGGACAAGCCCAGGGTGGAGCGGGTGGTGCAGTACGTGCGGGGCAACTTCTTCGCCGGTGAGGTGTTTGCTGACCTGGCCGACGCGCAGCGCCGGGCCCAGGCGTGGTGCGCCACGACGGCGGGGTTGCGCCTGCACGGCACCACCTATCAGCGCCCGGTCGAGCAGTTCGTCGCCGAGGAAGCCGGGTTCCTGTTGCCGGCACCGACCGGGCGGTATGACGTGCCGATCTTCGCGACCCCGAAGGTGGCCCGGGATCTGCACATCGAGGTCGCCCGCGGGCTCTACTCGATCCCGGCCGAGCTGGTCGGGCAACGAGTCGAGGTGCGTGCCGACTCGGCGCTGGTCAAGGTGTTCCACCGCGGGCAGCTGGTCAAGACCCACCCGCGGGTCAAGCCCGGCGGCCGGTCGACCGACCCGGCCGACTATCCGGTCGGGCGGGCCGAGTACGCGCTGCGTGATGTGGCCACGCTCACCGCGAAGGCCGCCGCGGCCGGCCCGGGAGTGGGTGTCTACGCGACCCGGCTGCTGGACACACCGCTGCCCTGGACCCGGATGCGCACCGTCTACCGGCTGCTCGGCCTGGTCCGCACCTACGGCGCCGCGCCGGTCGAGCAGGCCTGCGCACGGGCACTCGAACTGGACGTCGTCGACGTGGGCAAGATCGCCCGCATGCTTGAGCAGGCCGTCGAACGTCAGCCGGCCGCCGTTGCGGCGAAGGTGGTCGGCGGGCCGGCCCGCTTCGCCCGCGACCCGGGCGAGTTCGCGGCCAGCTCGACACTGGCCGGGCCGGTGAGCTCATGAGCCCGCGCGCACCGGCGTCACCGGCGCCGAGCGTCGATGCGGAGCTGAAAGCCCTGCTGCGCAAGGTGAAACTCGGCCGCTGCCTGGACACCCTCCCCGAGCGGCTCGCGCTGGCCCGCACCGAGCAGTTGCCGCACGCGGACTTCCTCACCCTGCTGCTCGCTGACGAGGTAGAACGCCGCGACCGCACCTCAGCGCAGCTGCGCGCGCGGGCCGCGAAGCTCGACCCGAGCATGCGCATCGACACCTTCAGCGCCGACACCGGCGCCAGCTTCGACCGCGGGCTCTGGAACGAGCTGTGCTCACTACGCTTCCTCGACGACGCCCGCGGCGCACTGCTGCTCGGACCAGTCGGCGTCGGGAAAACCCATCTGGCCACGGCTCTTGGACACGTCGCGATCCGACGCCGCCACACGGTCTTGTTCGCCCGCGCCGATCAGCTGTTCCGCACGCTCAAAGCGGCCCGGCTGGACAACAGCGTCGAGGCCGAAATGCGCCGCCTGACCCGCGTCGAGCTGCTCATCATCGACGACTTCGCGCTCAAAACGATGGACCACACCGAGACCGCCGACTTCTACGAGCTGATCGTCGAGCGACACCACAAGGCGGCCACCATCATGACCTCGAACCGGGATGCGGCCGAGTGGATCGGGTTAATGAGCGACCCGCTGCTCGCCCAGTCCGCCGTCGACCGGCTCGTGGCCACCAGCTACGAACTCATCATCGAAGGAGAATCCTACCGCCGCCGGCAACGACCCCAACACCCCGCCAGCGGCGCGTCGGATTGACCAGAACGAGAGAACCAATGAACATCATCATGCCGCTCTGGTGGTCCCTAGGTCGTGGCAATCGGGTGGTCCCATCACGCTGGCAAGCGACACGGGCGAACGTGAGTGAACCCCCGATGATGCCCCGTCACTTCCAACCCCGTGGATGGAATGCTTTGCTGGGGTCTAGGACTGGCCGCTGGGAAGCGGCAGGCGCTAGTTGGTTACGTCCGGCTAGCTGGAAGAACACCGCCGTCCCGGGGTGCAGGGGGCGCCCGACCCGGTCGTATCTCGCTCGTGCAAAACGTGACAACCCCGATGGGGTCCGGGTGGCAGCAGGGCTGCATCCGGTAGGCCGACCGTGA
>JAVXWL010000269.1:0-23684 GCA_032230565.1 Pseudonocardiales bacterium
GGCGATCGTGGCCGAGTCACCGCGCGGTCTTAACGACCTCTACGTCGCCCTGACCCGGACAACCCACCGCCTGTCCATCGTGCACCCCGGCGACCTGCCTGACATCCTCGCCGTCGAGCCCGCCTGACGAGCTCTGAGTACGCTCAGCGTCCCGAACGGGACAGCTGGCTAGGAACGATTTTGCGGGGGTTCGGCACTGTTCGTTGCGCATCGGTCTGACGGGACCGCACTCGCCTTGCTGGTCGGACTGCTGGGTGTGTTGGTGGCGTTGGTGCTGCCGTTCGTGCCGGTGATCGCGGATCAGACCACGGTGAGCTGGCCCGCGCCGGGGCATTCCGTGGTGTCGAGTACGGCGTTGTTCGCGCCGTACCGGCCAGCGGAGCTGGCGGCGACCGTGCCGTGCTCGGCGATTCGCGCCGCGACTGACCGGGGCGGTGCTGTCACCGTGCTGGCGACCGGCCCCTACGCGGACGGGCTGGTGCTGCGGACCGAGGCCGGCGTGGCCCAGCTGCTGTTGGGTGCCCGGGTGGTGAGCACCCAGCCGGTCGCCGGAACCCTCAGCGACTGCCAGACCCGGGTGCGCGCCGACCCGACCGGAACAGCGATCACCATCGGGAACAATAAGACGATCACGGTGGCCGAACCGGTGCCCAAGGTGTTCGCCTTCCGTACCGACCTCGACGCGGAGCAGGCCGCCGGGATGGCCGTCACCGCCCGCACCGCCAGCCCATTCGCCACCAGCCCAAGCCCGGTCAAGATCCTGCTCATCGCTGTGCAACTGCTCGCGGCGCTGATCGCGCTCGGCCTGCTGGCCCGCACTCGACGCGCGGCTGAGGATCCCGCGCGCCCACCCACTGCGTGGCGCATGGCCTGGGTAGACGTCGGCGTACTCGGGGTACTGGCCTGCTGGGCGGTCATCGGTCCGCTGACCGACGACGACGGCTTCGCCACGACGATCGCCCGCAACGCTGTGACCGGCAACGTCGGCAACTACTACCGGTGGTGGAACGCTTCGGAGACGCCGTTCGCGCTGACCGAACAGCTGCTCGCACCGCTGACCCAGTTCAGTCTGGCGCCGCTGTGGCTGCGGCTGCCCAGCATCGTGCTGGGCACGGCGACGTGGTTCGTGCTGAGTCGGGGAGTGCTCGGTGCGGCGCTGCCCGCGGTCGCGGCCACCGTCCGGATCCGGCTGCTGGCGGCGGTGTGCCTGCTCGCCGCTTGGCTGCCCTACAACCTCGGGGTGCGCCCCGAGCCGTATGTGGCGTTCGGTGTCACCGCTGTGCTGGCGCTGCTGTGGAGGGCTCGTGGACTCGCCGCGCTGGGGTGGGCTGCACTGGTCGCGGGGCTGACCGTCCCGATCAGCCCCAGTGGGCTGCTCGTCGCCGCCCCAATCGTGGTATTCGCGCCGCGCATCGTCGCAATCCTGCGCGAGTCAGCGCGCGGGCGGGCTGGGGTGGCGGCGCGGGTGCTGCTGCTGGGTTGCATTGGCGCGGTCGGTCTTACCGTGATCTTCGCTGACCAGACCTGGTATGGGCTGGTCACCGCGACCCGCTGGCACACCTCATTCGGACCGTCGCTGCCCTGGTACCACGAGCCGGACCGGTACCGGTTCCTGCTCGGAAATGACCAGGACGGCAGCGCCACCAAACGGATCCCGGTGCTGCTGACGCTCGCGCTGCTGCCGGTGGTCGGGGTGCTGCTGGCCCGCCGGGCCCAGCGAGGCGACGTCTATGGCGGCGCTGCTGCGCGGTCGGCTGCCGTGGTGGCCAGCGCATTGGCGCTGCTGTGGCTGACGCCGTCGAAGTGGTCGCACCACTTCGGCGCCTTGGCCGGCTTGTTCGCATCCTTTCTGGTGGTAGCGGTGGTCTTGCTGGTGCGGCGCGCCAGGACGCCGGGTGCCGACCGGCTTGAGCTCGGCGTCGGAGTAGCCGGGGGAGTGCTGGTGGCCGCGGCGGCCGGGCTGGCCTTCGCCGGCCCGAACGCCTGGTGGCAGCCGGCGGTCTACGACGTGCCCTGGGCAGCCGGCCCGGTGCGCCCGCTCGGGCTGCTGCTGGACTCCCCACTGCTCTGGCTCGCCGTGGTGGGGGTCGGCGCCGCGCTGCGCCGCCACTCACGGGTCGCGGTGGCCGCGCCCGCGGTGCTTGCGGTGGCGGCGGCAGGCACCGCGGTGGCGGTGCTGCTTGGCTCGTTGCTGGCCGCACCGGTGCGTCGGCCAACCGGTTCCCTCGCGCTGATGAACCTGCATCGGCTGACCGGCGGCCCGTACTGCGGCCTGGCCGACGACATCCAGGTGCTGCCCGACGGCCCGGTGCTGGCCCCCGTTGGCGTGTTCGGCCCCGGCCCTGCGCAGCAGCTGGCCGGGTTCACCGCCCTGGCCGGTTTCGACCCCGCGTCACCGCCACCGGACGCGCCCGGCACCGGGATCTCCACCGAGCTCTGGGGAAGCCGGGTCGGCGGCCCGCGGAACACCGGAACTCTGACCAGCCCCTGGTTCGGGCTTCCTACGGCCAGTGGGGTGGCGGTCTCGGTGTCGGGTCGCACCGATCGAGGCAACACGCTGGTCCTGGAGTTCGGTCGGGCTCGGTATGGCGGAGTCACCACCCTGGGAGACCGCGTGCCCTACGACCGGGTGCGTCTCAACCAGGACCATCTGGACGGCCCGCCGGACTACTTCCCGTGGCGATCCATCGGGCTCGACGCGGCGCAGGTTCCGGCTGGTGCCGACCGGATCAGGATCCGCGCGACCGATGCCAGCACTGACCCGGACGGTTGGCTGGCCGTCACCGGTCCCCGGCTGCGCCGCGTGGTCGGGTTCAACGAGTTCCTGGCCGGCCGCGGGCCGGTGCTGGTGAGTTGGCCGCAGGCGTTCCTGTTCCCCTGCGTGCGCGACATCGTCGGGGTGGCCGACGGGCTGGCCGATGCTCCCCGGGTGGTGATCGAGGCCCCCCGCCGCGAGGGTCGGCTCTCCGCGATCACCACGGCGCAAGACCAGGGCGGCAACTTCGCTGCGATCCGCCCCTACGGCCGCCTCTACGAGGTTCCCACCCGCCTGGCCGGCCATCCCGATATCGACTGGGGCGCCGTGCAACTCTCCGCCGACCCGGCCACCCACGACACCTACCAGCGCACCACCACCCACGTCCCCTTCTCCCGATATGGGGACATGTCGGGGCTATACCAGGCCCGATAGCCCCGATATACCCGCATGTCGGGGTGAAGGTAGCCTGCGGGCGATGTCTGAGATCGTGTCGCGTGCGTTGACCGGGTGGGGCAGGACTGCGTCGAGCAGTGCTCGGGTGCTGATCGAGCCAACTCTGGAATCGATCCAGCGAGCTGTCCGTGATCCGGGCAGTCGGGGCGTGATCGCGCGGGGGTTGGGGCGCTCCTACGGCGACCCGGCACAGAACGCGGGCGGGCTGGTCATCGACATGACCAGCTACAACCGGATCCACTCCCTCGACGCGGACAGCGGCCTGGCCGTGGTCGACGCCGGTGTGAGCCTCGACGCGCTGATGCGCGCCGCGCTGCCGTTCGGTTTGTGGGTTCCCGTGCTGCCGGGAACCCGGCAGGTCACCGTCGGTGGCGCGATCGCGGCCGATATCCACGGCAAGAACCACCACAGCGCGGGCAGCTTCGGCAACCACGTCCGGGCCCTGGATCTGGTCACCGCCGACGGCTCGGTCGCCACCCTGACCCCCGATGACGAGCTGTTCTGGGCCACCGTCGGCGGGATGGGGCTGACCGGGATCATCGTGCGCGCCACGATCGCGCTCACCCACGTCGAGTCGGCGTACTTCGTCGTCGACACCGACCGCACCGCCAACCTCGACGAGCTGATGGCGCTGCTCACCGACGGTTCCGACGACCGCTACGACTACTCCGCTGCCTGGTTCGACGCGATCTCCACGGGTGCGAAGCTGGGTCGCGCGGTGCTCACCCGCGGCTCGTTGGCAAAGCGTGATGAGCTGCCCTCGAAGCTGCGCAGCGCCCCGTTGGCGTTCGACGCGCCGCAACTGCTCACCGCGCCCAACATGTTCCCCAACGGCCTAGCCAACCGGGCGATCTTCGGCGCGCTGACCGAGGCGTGGTACCGCAAGGCGCCGAAGCGTCGCCGCGGCGAGGTGCAGAACCTAACCACCTTCTATCACCCGCTGGACATGATCGGCGAATGGAACCGGGCGTACGGCTCACGGGGCTTCTTGCAGTACCAGTTCGTGGTACCGCTGAGCGCGCAAGACTCCTTCCGTGGCATCGTCGAACAGATCGCGGCATCAGGCCACGTGTCGTTTCTCAACGTGCTCAAACGTTTTGGCGCGGCCAGCGAGGCGCCGCTGTCGTTCCCCCAGCCGGGCTGGACGATCACGGTGGACTTCCCGATCCGCCGGGGTCTCGCGGAGTTCTGCGACCGTCTCGACGAGCAGGTGCTCGACGCTGGCGGCCGGCTGTATCTGGCCAAGGAGTCGCGGACGTCCGCGGCCACACTGCACCGCATGTACCCGCGGATCGACGAGTGGCGCAAGGTCCGCGCCGCCGCCGACCCCGACCCCGACGGGATCTTCGCCTCTGACCTCTCCAGGAGACTTGAACTGTGATCGACGCTGTCGGCAACCCCCAGTCCCTGCTGCTGTTGGGCGGCACCTCCGAGATCGCGCTGGCCACTGCGCAGTACTACGCCACCCGGCGGCCGCTGCGGGTGATCCTGGCCGCTCGCCCTTCGCCGCGGCTGGATGCCGCCACGCAGCGGCTGGAACGCGCCGGCGCCACGGTGACGGCGCTGCCGTTCGACGCGGCGGACACCGCATCGCACGCCGCGACGATTGAGAAAGCCTTCGCAGACGGCGACATCGACGTCACCTTGGTCGCCTTCGGGCTGCTCGGCGACCAGGAGAAGGCCTGGACCGACCACGCCACCGCAGTCGAACTCGCGCAGGTCAACTATGTGGGTGCGGTGTCGGTCGGGGTGTTGGTCGCTGAGGCGCTGCAACGGCAAGGCCACGGTGCGCTGGTCGCACTGTCGTCGGCCGCCGCCGAGCGGCCCCGGCGGTCGAACTTCGCCTACGGCGCCAGCAAGGCCGGCTTGGACGCCTTCTACACCGGTCTCACCGAGGCGCTGCGCCCCTCTGGTGTCAAGGTCTCGGTGATCCGCCCCGGCTTCGTGCATACCAAGATGACGGCCGGCATGAAAGCCGCTCCACTGTCGGTTACCCCGCAGCAGGTCGCCGAGGTCATCGTCGACGCCGTCGCGAACGGCCGCGAGCAAGCCTGGGCCCCCGCCCCCATGCGCTACGTCATGTCCGCACTGCGCCACGTCCCCCGCACTATCTTCCGTCGCCTTCCCATCTGAGGCTCGTCACCGGGCGGATCCCACCCGGCGCAGTTCTACCCCGGTAACACGGCCGGCAGTGACGTCGAGTTCACGGCGAGCACCGACCTGTGGGCACACCAGAAACGTCGGTGGTGTCGAGTTCACGACACCAGGCGGCGGCGGGCGATGGCTTCCCGGACTTGAGCGGCTGTGGCATCGGGGATGTGCAGGATGTCTGGTGCGGTGAAACGGAGCACTGACCATCCGGCAGCGTCCAACTTGCTCAGGCGTCGGACTGTCGCTGCCAGGCGGTGAGGTGCCCCCTGCCGTCGTACTCGATCGCGCCCATCCACAGGCAGCACGAAAAACGTCGGTGGTGTCGAGTTCACGACGACACGCGGGCGGCGCGGACTAGAGGTAGACGGCGGCGATGAGGGTGAGGACTAGGGCGGCGCCTAGGACTTGCAAGGTGCGGTCGCCTAGGGCGATCTCTTCGGGTTCGCCGCCGTTGCCGACGTCGACGTCGACCGCGTACCGGAGGATGGCGACCACGAAGGGCACCAGGGAGATCACCGGCCAGCGCGAATGGTGGGTCTGGCTGAGCTGAAACGCCCACAGCCCGTAGGTCATGATCACGCCAGTGGCGGACAGGGTCCACACGAAGCGTAGGTAGGACGCGGTGTAGCGCTCCAGCGACTTGCGGATCTTCGCGCCGGTGCGCTCAGCGAGCCGGATCTCGGCGTAGCGCTTGCCGGCGACCATGAACAGGGATCCGAACGCGGTGGTCAGCAGGAACCACTGGGACAGCGCGATCCCCGCGGCCGCACCACCGGCGATCGCCCGCAGTAGAAAGCCCGACGCGACGATGGAGATGTCCACCACCGGCTGGTGTTTAAGCCACAAGCAGTAAGACAACTGCACCGCGATGTAGATCAGGGTGACCAGGACCAGATCCCGCGACGCGAGGACCGACACCCCGATCGCGCCCACGAACAACACCGCTGCCACGGCCAGCGCCAGCCGCGGTGCCACCACTCCGGCGGCGATCGGCCGGTTGCGCTTTGTCGGGTGGGCACGGTCGGCCGCGACGTCCTGGACGTCGTTGACGAGGTACACCCCGGACGCGGCGAGCGAGAACGCGATAAACGCGATTCCTACGGCGACGAGCACGGACTGGTGGAAGATGGTGCCGCCGGCGAACGGCGCGGCCAGCACCAGGACGTTCTTCACCCATTGCCGGGGCCGCATGGTGCGGACCAGACCGAGCAGCGCGTTGTCTGCCCTGGTGGAGATCCGCGGCGCGGTGGTGGTCATCGACGTCCTCTCGAAAGTAGCCGCCGTCGCATCCCAGTACCGATGGCCGCGCCCAGCGCGGAGCCCACCAGCACGTCGCTCGGGTAGTGCACGCCGAGCACCAGTCTGCTGATCAGCATCGGTACCACCATCACCGGGGTCAGCCGGCGGCGCAGCAGGCCGCCATAGAGCACCGCTGCTGCCGTGGTCGACGCCGCGTGCGAGGACGGGAAGGACAGCTGGCTCGGCGTGCCGGCCAGGACTTCAACGGATGGGTCAACCGGGCGTTGCCGGCGTACCACCCGCTTCACCGCGATCGAGGTGCCGTGCGCCGCGGCGACCGTGGCCGCGGAGACCAGCCAGTCCCGCCGGCGCCGCCGGTCGATCAGCGCGCCCAGCGCGCCCAGCGCCAACCAGCCCAGGGCGTGTTCGCCGAAGTACGACAGCCCGCGGGCCGCGGTCACGACCGGAGGTATCCCGATCCTGCGTTGCACTGCCGACAGCAGCGCGATCTCCTGATCGTCTGTGGTGGCTCGCCTTGGGAGCGTCAGTTGCAGCATCACGCGTCGAATACCCGTTTCCAGCCGGTCCGGTCAGTGAGCCCTGGTGCGGCATCGCGGTAGCGCTTGCGCAGCCGGGGGAAATCCCGGGCGAGTTCCCGGTGCAGCGCCACCGAGCGGGCGAGCATCGAGCGAAACGCCCGGGGGTCACGCTTGCGGTAGGTGACGCCGCGGCCATCTGCTGTGGAAACGGTCACCCCGTCCAGCCCGGAGAGCACGAACCACCGGGCGTCGGCCCGGGCCAGCGACAGCTGCGGGCGGTGCTGGGCCTGGGTATCGACCGGGCGCAGTTGATGGGCCAAGCGCTTGAGCAGGGTCGCCCCGATGGTGACGGGGTTGGTGGGCGGTTTGAGCATCCGCTGCACTGCAAGCGCCCCGGCGGCCGGTAGTGGCAGCTCTTGGGAGTCCATCACCTGGCCGTCGGTGAACTCCGCGCAGCGGGCCCGGACCGCACCCAGCGCCGTGGGCAGCTTGTCGAACAGCGCCTCCGGACCGGCCATGAAGTCGCGGATCGCCATCTCCTGCAGCGCCAACGTCGAGTACTCCATCGCCAGGGCATGCTTCAGTGCGTGTTTGAGGCTGTCGGCGAGCATCGCCGTAGGCCGCTCTTCGGTGCCGTGCAGCGCCGCGCCGACCAGCCTGTTGCGCAGGTGGAAGTAGGCCTGCCAGTCGGTGGCGTCGTCCTTGTCGGCAAACGACATGTGCCAGATGGCCACGCCGGGGACGGTGGCGGTGGGATAACCCGCGGTGCGGGCCCGCAGCCCGTACTCGACGTCGTCCCATTTGATGAACAGTGGCAGCGGCAGCCCGATGTCCTCGGCGATGGTGCGCGGGATCAGGCACATCCACCAGGCGTTGTAGTCAACGTCGGTGCGGCGGTGCATCCAGGACGTCTGGCGCAGCGATTGCTGGGCGAAGTCGTGGTCGTACTCGGTGCCCGGCGCCTTGTTCCACCGCATCCGTTGCCGGTCGACGATCTCACCCCAGGCGTGCAGCCGGGACCGGGCCTGGGCCTGCAGCATCTGGCCACCGACGAGCATCGGTCGGCGCGCGAACCGGGAGAACGCCACCGCACGCAGGATCGAGTCAGGCTCTAGGACGATGTCGTCGTCCATGTAGAGGATCTGCTCGCAGTCAGTGGTCTCCAGCGCCTCGTACATCACCCGCGCGTAACCGCCGGAGCCGCCGATGTTGGGTTGGTCGATGATGCGCAGCCGATCCCCCAACACAGCCTGCGCCTGCGCGAAGCCGTCCTGGTCGCGGACCTTGTTCACACCCTGGTCGGGGATCACCACCGCGGTGACGATCGAGCGGACCAGCTCGTCGGAGCCGATCGCTTGCAGGGTGGCCACGCAGTCGGTCGGGCGGTTGAAGGTCGGCATGCCGATGGTCACCGCAGCGCGTCCCGGCGCCTCGACCGGCGCGTGCCAGCCGGCGGAGTGCACGATCAACTCCGAGTCCTCGGTGCTGAGGTCGAACCAGTACCAGCCGCCGTCCTCGAACGGGGTGAGGTCCAGCTCGATGTCTATCTGACGCCCCGCAGCGCCTTCTACGAGTTCACCGTGCACGTGGATCGCCGTGGCGTCGGCCTTGGAGCGGTAGACGTCGATCCGGCCGGCGCCCTCGACGTTCAGGCACAGCCGCACGGTGCGCAGCGCGGTCCAGCGCCGCCAGTAGCTGGCCGGGAAGGCGTTGAAGTACGCCGCGAAGGACACCTCGGTCTGCTCGGGCACTGCCACGCTGGTGCGCGACAGCGCGCGCACCCGTCGAGCGTTGGGGTTGGCCAGGGTGACCTCGATATCGACGTCACGCGGATCGTGCGCGCCGGTGGCTCCGGCCGGTGGCCACACCCGCCGGGCGGTGGCCGACTGCTCATCGACGTACAGCGCCCGGACGGCCATCGGGTCGGCTCGGCGGGGCAGGATCACGCGCTGCAGCAGTGTCGAGAACGGCTCGACGGGCGTGCTGGCGCTCACTGCGTCCGGGCTGCAGACAGTGCTGCTCGGCATGAACTCCCCAGTCCTTGGCGAGATAGCGGGCTCGGCGTTGGCGTCGCCGCAGGGTAGTCCTCGGCAGCGGCCCCGAGCCGGCCGGCCACCCCCTCCATGGTGAACCCGCAGATCACCAACCCTCTGGCTGGCCCGCCGCCGGGTCGTCCAGCGACTGGTTCTCGGTGAAATACGGGGCGATCTTGTTATCGTACATCGACAGCGCAGAGCCGATCGCCATGTGCATATCCAGGTATTTGTACGTACCGAGCCGTCCACCGAAAAGCACATTGCGATTGGCGGTTTCCTTGCGGGCCAGCTCCCGGTAGCGCTCCAGCTTCGCCCGGTCCCCGGCGGTGTTGATGGGATAATAGGGTTCGTCACCGCGCTGCGCGAATCGAGAGTACTCGCGGAAGATCACTGTCTTGTCGGTGCGGTAATCCCGCTCGGGATGGAAGTGCCGGAACTCGTGGATCCGGGTGTAGGGCACATCCAGGTCGGCGTAGTTCATCACCGGCGTGCCCTGAAAATCACCGGTTCCGAGTACTTCTTGTTCGAAGTCGAGGGTGCGCCAGCCCAGTTCACCCTCGGCGTGGTCGAAATAGCGGTCCAGCGGCCCGGTGTAGACGACGGGCACCTGCGGCAGGTCACTCTGCACGTCGAACCAGTCGGTGTTCAGGCGGACGCCGATATTCGGGTGCTGCGCCATCCGGTGCAGCCACGCGGTGTATCCGTCGACGGGCAGACCCTCGTAGGTGTCGTTGAAGTACCGGTTGTTGAACGTATAGCGGACGGGAAGCCGGGAGATGATGCCCGGTGGCAACTCGGTGGGATCGGTCTGCCACTGCTTGGCGGTGTAACCCCGCACGAACGCTTCATAAAGTGGCCGGCCGATCAGCGAGATAGCCTTTTCTTCCAGGTTGGTAGCGTCCTTGCCCTGGATCTCGGCGGCCTGCTCGGTGACCAACGCTCTGGCCTGATCCGGGGTCAGGTGCTTGCCGAAATATTCGCAGATCGTGCCCAGGTTCACCGGCATCGGGTACACCCGGCCCTGGTAGCTGGTGAACACCCGATGCTGGTAGCCGGTGAAATCGGTGAACTGGTTGACGTAGTCCCAGACCCGTTTGTTCGAGGTGTGGAACAGGTGTGCACCGTAGCGGTGCACCTCGATGCCGGTCTCGGGTTCGGCCTCGGAGTAGGCGTTGCCGCCGATGTGGTGCCGGCGGTCCAGCACCAGGACCCGGCGATCCAGCTGGCTGGCGACTCGTTCGGCGATGGTCAGACCGAAGAAACCGGAACCCACCACGATAAGGTCGGGCTGTGGCCCATTCATGGGCATCGGCGTCACGGGCGTCGAGGGTAGCCGCCGAGCGGGCATGGCGAGACAGTAACCCCACCCGCAAGGTTTGGACGCACGTCGGGCTTGGCGGCCGTACCGACACTGCTAACCTGCGCCACGGCGCCTCGCCCGGCGATCAGGAGTCGCAGATGGCCAATGACGACACGTGGGTGATCATCCCCGTGTACAACGAGGTCACCGTGATCGCGCAAGTGGTCGCCGACCTGCACGCGAGGTTCCGCAACATCGTGTGCGTCGACGACGGCAGCACCGATGGATCCGCGACGCAGATCGCTACTACCGCGGCGCATCTGGTTCGCCACCCGATCAACCTGGGACAGGGTGCGGCTTTGCAGACCGGGTTGTGCTACGCGCTGGCCCGTCCGGGTGGTCGGTTCTTCGTGACCTTCGACGCGGACGGTCAACATCAGGTCGCCGATGCTGACCGCATGGTCGACGCCGCCCGCAGCGGGCTCGCCGACGTCGTCCTGGGCTCCCGTTTCCTCGATCAGCACGATGGCCAGCAACACCGGGTGCCGCTGCTGAAGCGGATCGCGCTGGGTTTGGTGGTGGCGCTGAGTCCGGTGGCGCGCAAGATGCACCTCACCGATGCGCACAACGGGCTGCGGGTCTTCAACCGCGCGGTCGCGGGGCAGCTGCGCATCAGGATGAACGGCATGGCCCACGCATCGGAGCTCGTCTCGCTGCTGGCGCGGTCGTCGTGGACGGTGCGGGAGCTGCCGGTGACGATCCGCTACACCGAATACTCAACAAGCAAGGGCCAGTCCCTGATCAACGGGATCAATATCCTGTTCGACCTGGCCGTGCGCGACCAGAGGTGAGCGTGCCATGATCGTGCAGGTCATTCTGGTCCTCGCGGCACTCGGCGCTTTGGTCTACTTCGTACGCTGGGCGCACGACGTCCACATCCGCGCGAGCAAGCGGATCGCGTTCTTCGCGTTCATCGTGATGAACATCTACGCGGTGCTGCGGCCGGACGATACAACGTGGGTTGCCCAGCAGATCGGCGTCGGGCGCGGCACCGACCTGGTGCTCTACCTGTTGGTCGTCGCCTTCGTGTTCGGCATGCTGAACACCTACCTTCGCCAGCGCGAGATCAGCAACCACCTGACCGACCTGGCTCGTACCGTGGCGTTGCGGGACGCCGAGCTCACCAACCGCGACCGGGGACTGCTCACTGAGCCGCTGGGCACCGAGCCGACCCAGGGCTCTGTGCCTCGACAAATTTAACTGAGCCGCTCAGCGAGGCAGCGCCGAGCCGAACGCGTGCCGGGCCAGCACCCGCATCCCGCTGCGGTGTCGCTTGCGCACCGCCGCTGGCATCAGCGTCAGGGCGTTGAGCCGCGACGAGGTGTGCCTGCGCGCGATCCGGGCTGCCCGGTGCCAGCCGCGGGACTCCATCCGGGCCGCCGCATCAAGGAAAAACGAGCGCTCCTCGACGAATCGGCTGCCGTCCAGCGCTCGCCACGACGAGTAGCTCGCCCGGTGGCGCCGGTAACAGAAGCACACCTCAGGGTCCACCATCAGCCGCGCGCCGCGCTCGACCAAATCGAGCACCAGGGCGAGATCTTGCACCACGTGGAGCCCGTCGCGGAATCCAACCTCACGGACTGCCGCGCTGCGCCAGGCGATGGACGGGAAGTAGAGCCAGTTGCCCCGCAGCAGGCTCGCCGCGAGCTGCTCACCGCCCAGCTCGGTGCGTACGCTCACGCGCGGCGCGTACACCAGCCGTTTTGCCGAGTCGACCAGGCCCCGAGCAGGGGCCCCGCGCTCGTCGATGACCTGCACTCCAGGCTGGACCAGGGTGACGTCAGGAGACTCCGCGAACACCGCACGGACGGTGCTGAGGTAGTTCGGGAGCATCAAGTCATCGCAACCGATGATCACCAGCACGTCATGCTCGGCGAGGTCCACACAGCGCTGGAAGTTGCGGTTGGCACCCAGATTCTGCTCATTGCGCAGGTACCGGATGCGCTCGTCTGCCAGCGAGGCGAACCATTCCGCGATGCCGAGCTCGGGATAGCAGTCATCGACCACAGTCAGCCGCCAGTCCGCATCCTCCTGCAACAGGACGCTGCGCACCGCCTCCTGCATCAGGTCCACGGGCCCGTAGTAGGGCAGCATGACGTCGATAGTGCTCACGGTGCCCTCCCCAGAACTACTCATTCGCGGGGACGATACGCACGCCCACCGAGCGGACCCAATCCACGGTGCGAGCAAGCCCTTCGAGCAATGGCGTGGGTGGCGGCAGACCCAGATCCGACCGGGCGCGGGTGACGTCGAGGCAGCTGCGGAGAAGTTCGCCGGGGCGGGCGGGTGCGAAGTCCGGCTCGAAGTCCACCGGGTCAACGCCGGCCGCCGCAGCAACCGCCTGGGCCAGCTCCAGCACCGTGGCCTCGGTCCCGGTACCCACGTTGTACTCGCGGTGCGCTGGCGCAACAGCCCTGGCGGCGGCCAGGTTGGCCGCCACGATGTCGGCGACGAACACGTAATCGCGGGTCTGCCGCCCATCGCCGTAGATGGTTGGTCTGCGCCCAGCGAGGACTCGATCGCAGAAGATCGCGACGACACCGGCGTCGCAGCGGGGATCCTGCCGGGGGCCGTAGACGTTGCCGTACCGCAACGTCATTACGTCCAGCCCGTGCGTCCGGTGAAACCAGCGGGCGTAGCGCTCCGCGGTGAGCTTGCTCAGTCCGTAGGCTGAGACAGGGTCGGCTGCAACGGCCTCCGAGGTGGGCACCACCTCGGACTCGCCGTAGATCGCGCCACCGGTTGAGGTGTTGACCACCCGGCGCGCGCCGACGGCGTGGGCGGCGGCGAACACATTCACCGACCCGAGCACGTTGACGGCCGCGTCGCGCGCTGGCTCGTCCAATGAAACCCGCACGTCGATCTGGGCCGCAAGGTGGAACACCAGCTCCGGCCGGAACGACCGGAATACCTCCTCGACGGCGAGACCATCGCGAACATCCAACTCGACCAGACGCGCGGTGCGACTGAGCGCGAGCTTGAGGTTGGTTCGCGAACCACGGCTCAGATCATCGACGACCAGAACCTCGGCCCCGGCGCCGACGAGCCCATCGACGATGTTCGAACCGATGAAGCCGGCCCCCCCGGTCACCACCGCCCGCATGGCCTTGAGGCTAGCGGGGTCCCTGCTAGGGCGATCCGCCTGATGCCATCACTACCGCACGCGCATTGTGCGCCCCGACAGCGTCCGCAGCACGCCGAGGTCGAGGGAGTAGACGGTGACCGAGCCGCTGGTGAACACGGGAACCAGCCCGGGCAGTCCGGCGAGATCGGCAAGACCAGGAGCGAGACTGAAACCCGCTGTCCCCACCCAGCCCTCGGGCGATCCAGCGGAACCGATCGTAGGAGCCCGGGAGTCGACATACACCCAGGCCACGTTGTACCGCAGCAGGACGGCGCGCAGCTGGCTGTCGGTCGGGTACGAGCGAAAGGACTCCAGGAGCCGGTATGTGTAGGGAATGCCTGGTACCCCCAGAGTGTCCACGTTCAGCACCGGGACGCCGCGCTCGACATACAGGTAGGTGGAACCGTCATTGGCCGAGTTGAGAACTCGCTGACCAGGGCGGACGTGTCCGGCTAGCCAGCTGATGGCGCGCTGGTCGTCGGCGTTGACCCGGACGAAGTCGGGGGTCAGATAGCGCGACGCCACCGCTGTCACGTTGGTGTGGGCATAGCGCGAGGCCGGCCCCACCAGATAGCCCAGCCAGGCCAACGCCACCAGCAGGGCCGCCACCGGCAGGACCGGGACCAGGGGCGAAACTGGGACTGGACAGTGCCGGCGTAACCACACGGCGCACCGGTTCGCGGTGAGCACCACGCCAAGTGCCGCGAGTACCGGTACCAGCAGCGACACGTGCGACCACACTCGCAGCTGCGCGTTGTAGAAGAACCCGGTGATCAGGGAAGCGGACCCAGAGCCGGGGCTCAGGAACGCACCGATCGTCACCAAACTCCACGCCGCCCAGGCGGTCACCGGACCGAACCCGCGGCGCAGCGCGACCACCGCGACCACTCCGAGCGCGACGAGGACGGCCGCGACCAGCTGGCCCAGGGATCGCTGCGGGTCAAGATGCCCGCCGTAGGACAGCGCCAGCGTGCTGCCCACCGCATCGCCGAACGGGGTGGGCGAGATGTCCGGCGGCCACCTGTTGGTTCGCCCACCGGCTGCCATCGCCCCGGCGAGCGTTCCGGACCCGAGCACCACCGCTGTCCCGGCTGCGATCAGCAGCCCGACCAGATTGCGCTGGCCGCACAGCTGCTGGCGTCCCTGGCGGGTCAGCGCCTGCCCCGCCCACCACGCGATGACCGTCACTCCCACCGAGACGGCTGCGCTGGGATGCACAGCCAGCACACCGGCGCACGCCACCCCGACCGCCACTGCCGACGTGCCCGGCAGGCGAGGCAACATCAGCACCCCGGCGACCACGCCCGGAGTCAGCGCCAGAGCGGCGCCGCCGGTGAGCAGGCCGCCGTCGTGCATCAGCTGGAAGGTCGGCCGGTACAGCCCCGACGCGACCAGCGCCCCGACACCCGCCGCGAGCAGCGCCGTCGGGCGGCCAAGCCGTAGCTGGCGGGCCGCGACCACGGTCAGGCTCGCCGCTGACAGCGACAGGCCCACCGCCAGCACGACCACGGTCACGGCATTGAGCGCCGGCACCGTGGCACCGGTGAGGCCGCCAGCCACCGCCACCAGCAGATGCAGCCCCGACGGGTAGAAAACTACCGGCGCGCCGGTCAGGACATCGGCTGGCATCAGCTGCCACGGGGCCGCATGACCGGTGCGCTGGATGTATGCCGACAACACGGCATGGACAATCATGTCGTGCTCCTGGGGGATGGTTGACAACGGACCCATCCCCCGTAGCCAGGTGCCAACGCCGGCGGCGGCACCGGCAGCTACCAGCACCGCACCGACCGCCTGCACCACCCATCCGGTGGCCGGGCTCCGGCGCCGCCTTTGGCGTCCCCGCTTCGAGCGCCGACGCATCTGGAGCCCGGCGGCAACCGCGAACATCACGGCTGTGACCACCCCCAGCGGGATGGCACCGAAGGCCACCCCGAGGATCGCAGTCGCGACGCCCGTTACCACCGCCACGCCCACCGACACCGCAGGCGCAAGGCCCATCAGCAGCGCGCCGGACCGCACGCCCAACGCCGCCATCAATGCCAGCCCAGGCAGGTAGCAGACCAGCAACGCCACCAGCAGGAGCAGTCCATCGGGCACGCGGCACATTAGCCGGTCGCTCCGCAGCGATGCGGGTCAGGAGCACGTACTGGCCGCGCGCGTCCTCAATGTTGGATCCCGTACCGTTGCGGCGTGCCGCGATGGGGCCCGAACAGCAGCTCCGCGCTGGACTCGAACAGCAGCTCCGCGCTGGCTCAGCTGCGCGCGCGGCTGTCGGATGTCGCACCGGTCAGCGCTGGACTGGTCCTGCTCGGTATCTCCGCGTATGCCTTCCTCGGCCTCGCCGGTCACGCGCTGGCGCCTCGCGAGTACGCGGCGGTGGCGTCGTTGTACCTACTCAGCGCGGTGGCGGGACCCGGGGTCTTCATCGCTGTCGAGCAGGAGACCAGCCGGGAGGTCAGCAGCCGGCTATCCACCGACCGTCCAACTCTGCCAGTGCTGCGGTCCGCCACGGTGATCACCGCGGTGCTCGCGGCCGCGGTGATCACCCTGCTGCTCGCGATGTCCCCGCTGCTCGTGCACCGCGTGTTCGGTGGGGCCTGGTCGCTGCTTGTCGCCGTAGTCGTCGCCGTCGCCGGGTCCGCGTCGGTGCACGTCATTCGGGGTCTGTTCAGCGGGCAGCAGCGGTACGGCTGGTACGGGGCCAGCCTCGCGGCCGAGGGGTTGGCCCGGCTGATCCCTTCGGGGGCGCTGGTGTGGGTGGGTATCGCTGGTACCGGAGCTGGTACGGCAGCCTTCGGGTTCGCGTTCGCGCTTGGAACGGTGCTGGCTGTCGCGGCGACGGTCGCCGGGGTCCGCCCAGGCACCCCTGGACCGCCGCTGGGGCTGCCTCGGATGGCTCGTGGCGTCGGGTTTCTCGCCGCCGCCTCCGGACTGACCTTGCTGCTGGCGAACATCGCGCCGGTGGTGCTGACCTCGCGACTCACCAACGATCCCGGCACGGCGGCCAGCTTCGTCTCGCTGTTCGTGCTCGCCAGGGTTCCGCTGTTCCTGTTCTCACCCGTGCAGGCCTTCCTGCTGCCGTCGCTGACCGCCGCCGTCGAGCGCGGAGAGACCGCGCAGGTGCGGCGGCAGATCCGCTGCGTGGTCGGGGTGACCGGTGCGATCGGCCTGTTCGGTGTCGTGGGCGCAGCGATCGCCGGCCCCTGGGCCGCTCGCGTCTTCTTCAACGCTCCATTCGAGCTCCCCGCAATGGTCGCCGCCCTGCTTGGGATGAGCACGGTGATCATGATGATCGCGCAGGTGCTGCAGCCGGCGCTGGTGGCGCTGGGCGAGCACCGGACCGCGATGTCGGCCTGGATCGGCGGCACCGTCGTCTTCGGCGCGCTACTGTTCGCCCCGACTGCCCCGCTGGTGGCTGCGGTGGCGGCGCAACTCGTCGGCCCGGCCGTGGTCGTCATGATCATGGCGCGCACCGTCCGCGCCAGCTTGGCCACGCAGGCCTAGGGAGACGTACAGCTCCGCCGAGCTCAATGGCACCGCGGCGGTTCGCCACCCTTGAACATCTGCTCCCAGCAGTCGACAGAGGTGAGTTCTGGTACCGCGCCGCGGTAGCGCTGGGCGGTCACGCTCCACTCCGCGACCAGCTGCCGGTAGAGCATCACCGTGCGGGTGAGCAAGGCGCGGAATTGCTGCGGATCCCGCTTGCGGAAGGCCACACCGCTGCCATCGGCATTCGAGACCGTGGCTGAGTCGACCATGCCGAGCACGAACCAGCGGGCGTTGCGAGCCGGCACGTTGATCTGCGGGCGGTCGCGGGTCGGCGGCGCGGGCGAGCGCAGGTGATGGGCGATCGTGGACAGCGCACGCTTGGCGATGGCCGCCGGGTGCACCGGCGGGTCAAGCAGGCGCTCGATGCGAACCGGATCAAACAACGGCATCGGCAGGTGCTGGGCCGATGGAACGATCCGAGCGTCGTCGTACCCCTCGCGCAAGCTGCGGACGGCGGGGAGCCCCTCGCGCAGCGATGCAAACAAAGCTTCCGGGCCAGCGAGGAAATCCTCGATCGACTTGTGGTGCAGCGCGACCGTCGAGTACTCCATCGCCATCAGGTGTTTGAAGGTGGTACGCAGGCCATCTTGCACAAGTGCCCTTCGGACGTCATACGGGCTGTGCAACGCCAGGGTGATCAGCCGGTTTCGCAGGTGGAAGTAGGCCGTCCAGTCGGTCGCGTCGTCCTTGTCGGTCCAGGGCATATGCCAGATCGCCGACCCGGGCAGGGTGACGGTCGGGAAGCCGCACTCAGCCGCCCGCAAGGCGTACTCCGCATCGTCCCATTTGATGAACAGGGGCAACGGCAGGCCGGTGCGTTCGAGCACCTCGCGGGGAAACAGGCACATCCACCAGCCGTTGTACGTGGAGTGAATGCGGGCGTGCAACAAGCGTTGGTTGCGCAGCGTCAGCTTCGCGAAGTCGTGTTCGTAAACCGACCCGGGTGCCGGCCGCCAGAAGCTGGTCTGCAGATCCACGATCTCACCCATGGCGTGCAGTTGGCTGCGCACCTGGAGGTTGAGCATCTGCGTGCCGACGATCACCGGCGATGACGTCGCGCTGGCGAAGGCTTGCGCCCGCAACACGCTGTCCGGCTCCAGCCGCACGTCATCGTCCATCAGCATCACGTGTTCGACGCCAGTGGTGCGCAGCGCCTCGAGCATGCCACGGGTGAAACCACCCGATCCACCGAGGTTCTCCTGGTCGATCACCACCAGCCGGTTGCCGAGCTGGCCCGCGACATCAGCGAACCGCTGGTGATCACGTACCTTGACGCTGCCCTGATCGACCACGAATACCTTCGCGACGACGTCGAGGACCGCCTGCTCCTCGGCCAGCGCGGCCAGCGCGGTGACACAGTCCGCCGGACGGTTGAACGTTGTGATCGCCACCGCCAGCGGCCGGACCGGCAGCGGCTCATCGACGATCCACGCAGCGTCAGTGACGGTCAGCGATCCACGTTCGGTGGCGACGTCGAACCAGACCCAGCCGCCGTCCTCAAACGGCGCCAGCGACTCGCGGAACTCAAGCTGGACTGGCTCGGCCGCCGCGTCGAGTTGCTTGCCTTCCAGGTGGACGACGTCACCGTTGGACTTCGAGCGGTAGAGATCCACCCGCCCGCAACCCCGCACGGTCAGCCGCAACGCCACCTCCTCCACCCGTGTCCAGCGCTTCCAGTAGCTGGCCGGGAAAGCGTTGAAGTAGGTGGCGAACGACAGCTGGCAGGCAGGCGGCAGGGTCACCGTCGATCGTGACGTGACTTCTGCGGTGCGCCCGTGCACCGTCTCTGGCTCATCAAGATACAGCGGACGCACCTCCGGGGGGTCGTCCGCTCGGGGCATCACCACGCGGTGCAGGACACGCTGCGGCGCGACCATCCCGGCAGCCGGACCGACCTGCAAGGAGCTGACGTCGGATAGCTTGCTGTCGGCCGCATTGTTGCGCGCCGCCTCCCGCCGGGCGGCTCGCTCGATCACTGTCGGAGCCTCGACCGGGTCGGTGCGCTCGTCCGTCACGAGGGCCTGCGGACCGGCCGTTTCCTGGGTCGTCACGTGATCCCTTCCGCCCGTCGGCCACTTCACGCTGATCCTCGCAGATCGGACGGACAGCGATGCAAGGCCACCCTGCTGCTGCTCGGGCGGGGACTACGCCAATGACCGCGGACGACCTCGCGGCCCACCCGCTAGGAGGAAACGTGTTCCTTGGCGGTGGCAAACAGCGCGACGATGGCGCGGCAGAATGCGGGAAGGTCGTTGGGGTTGCGGCTGGAAACGATGTTGCCGTCGATGACGACTTCCTCGTCGACAACGATGCCGCCGGCGTTGCGGATGTCGGTGCGCAGGCTCGGATAACTGGTGAGGGTGCGCCCGCGGACGACATCGGCCTCGACCAGAGTCCACGGGCCGTGGCAGATCGCGCCGACCGGTTTGCCGGCCGTGACGAAGTCACGCACGAACGCCACCGCTGCGCTGTCTTGGCGCAGGGTGTCGGGATTCACCGTCCCACCCGGCAGGAGCAGCGCGTCGTAGTCGGCGACGGAGACGTCGGAGACCACCCGGTCGACGTCGAACTCGTCAGCCGGCTCGATGTCGTGGTTGGTGGCCTGGACGGTGCCGGGTTCGACGGAGACCAGCTCAACGGTCGCACCCGCGTCGGTGACCGCCTGGCGCGGCTCGACCAGCTCAACTTGTTCCACACCCCGGGCCGCCAGGATGGCCACCCGCAGGCCGGTCAACGTACCCGCCATTTCCCGTCTCCCTCCATCCCGCTCGACGGCACCGCATACCCGCAGGTGAAGTGCGGCAAACTTAGGTCACCAGTCTCCGCTGCCTCCTGAAGAGCCTGACGAGTCCGAGCCGCCGTCGAAGTCACCATCCTGGCCGACGACCCAGTTGCCCTGGTCGGGATAGTCGTTCTGGCCGCCGCGATCCGCCATCTCGTCCTGGCGGAACTGCTGGTCCTCGCCCTGCATCTTGCCGAGCTCATAGCCCAGCAGCCCGCCGCCCAACGCACCCGCGGCGCCAGCGGCGCCTGGGCTCATTCCCGACCGGTAGCCCGGGCCGTAGCCGCCATAGCCACCGTAGCCGCCATAGGAGTCCATCGGGGGCGGCCCGGAACTCATCATGGACGGCCCCGTCCGGAAGCCAGACCGGCGACGCAGCCGGCTGATCACGATCACGGCGACGGCGACCAGGGCCAGCACGATCATGATCCCGAGCAGGCTACTACCGGCGTTGTGCGGTGCAACGCGCCGCCCGGGGGCAACTCCCCGGTTGGCCCCGACCAGATCGGAGCGCAGCTTGCCCAGCGCGGCCGTGACCGCGGTCGTGTAGTCGTGGCTGGTCTGCATATTCGCGAGGAACGCGCTGCTGGCGTCGGATTCCGCCGCCACCGCGGTGCTCTGCGGGACCCGAGCCTGCGAACCGATCTGGATCGACTCGTGCCGAGACTGTGTGTTGATCCCGATCACGATCGGGAAGGTCGAGTTGACCTTGCTTCGGACGTCCGTGTCGAAGGTGGACTTGCTGGCCGCGTCCTGCGTGGTGGCCCAGATGTACACCCCGACGGGCAGGGTCGCTGCCTCATTTTGCACCACCGTGGCATTCAAGACATGGGCGTCGTCCTGGATCTGCACCGTGCTCGCCCACGCCGGTGCCGCCAGGGCTAACACCGCGATCAGCGCCGCGATCGGTACTGCCAGGCGCAACGTCCGATGCCGCACATTCATCTTGGGCACGCTCACCTCGGGCACTGTCACCCTGGACCCTTCGCTGTCTAGAAGCTGCTGAACTGCAGCCACAATCCTAGTGCGGGATGGGCCGCACTGCCTGCCGATGATGCCCGTCGCCCGGCCTCAATCGTCGACCGCCCCGGTGACGCGCTCAGCTCAGCCGCCGACGATTACCCGGGTTAGTGATATGTACAGGCCATTTTTCACGCAAAGTACATGCATGTTCACCGTCTGTTTCATTACAGAAGTATAACGTCAGTAATTCAGCTTGCGAGGGGTGAAAGTGGGTAGTAAGCCTGAGCGTGTGGGAGTTCGTGGCGCGAGCGCCTTGCGGGCGTTGCCGCCGGTCAGAATGATCTTTTGATGGACCGGTTCGATGTTACGTCGATGCGAGCAGGGGAACGCAAGTGCGTCGCCCTGAAGAGGTGCCCCAGGGAAACGATTTCGTCCCAGGGGAGAACGATTGAGGAGGGGCATATGAAGGTTTCAGACATCTTCTCACGTGGCGGAAACTGCGGTGGCGGTAGCCGGCATGGCGGCGACAGGGGCCACCGTGGCGACTGGGGTTATGGCGGCGGGTATTACAATGGTGGCCGTCGCTATCGCTGGTCCGACAGCGGCTACGGCCGCGGCGATGGCGGTGGCGAGGGCCGCCGTGGAGAGCGCGACCACGAAGAGCTGCTAGAGGTCCTTGGTATCGGAATTCTCTAGGTAGTCCAGCAAGTCACAGGTGGAACCCCTCACCCGGCATCAGTCGGGTGAGGGGTTCCACCTGCCTCCTTGGAGAAGAGCTAACTCGACCGCTGCGCAAAACGGTGGTGGCTTCGGCTATGGCGCTGTAGGTCTTTTCCGGATACTCAGCTGGGTTCGTACATGTCCGGTAACGGGCCGAGGGCCCGCAGGTCAACACAGCGATAAGGCAGCACGGGGCCCAGCGCGCTGCCGGCGATCACTACGGCCGACAACGCCGCTGTCCGATGCGTGTTGAGCAGCACCAACAGGGTGGCGAGGATGGCCGTCACCGCTTCGGCCTGAAACAGCATGCCTTGGCTGATCAGAGCCCGAGTCACGTTGGAATCAGCGGCGAGATCGAGGTGGGCATACGTGTCGTAGCCCAATCCCGCTGTCGTAGTCCAATCACGCTGCGGCCACGACCCGGGCAACTACTTCGCCGATCGAGTGGTGTTGAACCTGCCCGGATAGCGACGATTGCCCGTTCACCGCGCGATCAGCATGTCCTTCATGTACGGGATCGTGCAGATGTAGGGGTAGCTGCCCGGCTTGGTGAGGCAGTGATTTCGCCACGCTGCCCACCGGAGATGGTGCCGGTGTCGAATCACTTGTCGTCGGCAGTCACGGTATGCGGCGCCTCATCCTGATTGATGACGGTGATCTTCGGCCGGACCGTCGGTTAACGGCGTCGGGCCTCCACCCCCGCCAGCAGGGCTTCCCGCGCTACCGCCACAACCCAGCACAAGTCCCAGGACAGCGACCAGCATCGTGAGCACAATGGCGGTTGGGGTGCAACCGGATTGTGGCGGTGGGCATCATCATGGGATCACTTTACTGGCAAATGTCGGGCTTGAGTGAATCGCCGATCCCGATGAACGAGTCGGATCGAGTATTGACCAGGATGAAGTTAAGGGTCGCGGCGTGCGCCGATCGACATTGCCAGGCGCAACGTGCCACGCGACACATCTACCTCGGCACATTCACCTCAGGCCTCTCGCTGCTAGTAGTGGTTAATCGCGGGCTACGACCCTGACCTGCGCCGGAGCGCTTCGCTGCCGATGATGCCCGCTGCCTTCCTTCGATCGTCGATCGGGCCCCTGACGCGCTGTCTCCCGGCCACCGCCACCGACTGCGTGCCTTGGCGAAACGCTCCCCAGCGCTCTTACTCGCCTGGCGTCCGGCACCGCGCAGATCCAACGCCGTACCGACCCTCCTGTAGCCCGCCGCCGGAGCTCGATGATTCCGCCGCTGGGGAGCCGGTCGTGCCAACTCGTTCCCTGGTGCGCTGTAACGTCACTGCCTTCCAGAGCGACGTAGTAGGTGAGGGAGCGTGTTCGCCTTTGTTACTCGCTGCTACTCCTGTTTACCATGTGTGACATAACGAAAATATAACGTGAGTAGCCGCGCTTGCGAGGGGTGAAAGTTCGGAGTACGACTAAGTACATGAGGGGTGAGAGTAGGTAGCAGGGCCGACTGGGGCGACTGCGCGGCAATCGGACAATCTTCTCTGCTGGTCCGTTTGCGGTGGACGCTGTCACGAGTTGGGGGCCGCTTCTGGGCGCCTAATCTTTGCGCGACCGGAGCGCCATCGAGATGTCGTCCTGGGAACCGGTGTTCCCAGGGAAAGCAGAGAGTACTACAAGGAGGGGTCTATATGAGGGTCGCAAATATCTTCACACTCGGCCACCACGGTGGCGGCGGCCGCGGTTGCGGCTGCGGTGATAGCTATGGCCGAGGTGGCGGCGGCTACGACGACGATGATGATGGTGGCGGTCGCCGTCGCGGTCGCCGTCGCGACCGTGAAGAAATCCTGGAGCTTCTTGGTATTCCGATTATCGGCGAGGGCGGTGGGCGTCTCCGCGAGTAGGTGGGGGCAAGTCATCGGGTGGTCCACATCCAGCTTCGCTCGGGTGAGGACCACCCGCCTGCTTAAGGGCAAGCAGCGCGCACGCAGCGAGAATGGCGGTGGCTTCGGCTATGGCGCTGTAGGTCTTTTCCGGGTACCAACTC
>JAVXWL010000270.1:0-7450 GCA_032230565.1 Pseudonocardiales bacterium
CCGCCGGTGCGATCGCGGCGGTGCTGGTGAACCTGCTGCTGCAGCTGTCCTATGGCGATGTGCCCACGTTGCCGCAGCCGGCCGGAACAACGCTGCTCGTCTTCGCGATCGCCGAGGTGGTGTTGGGCACGACGCTGCGGGCGCGGATCCTGCGGCGTCCTGGTGCCCGGCCGGTTCAGCCGCTCACCGCGGCGAAGGCCCTCGTGCTGGCTAAGGCGTCTTCACTGGCCGGCGCGATCACGGCGGGAGCCTGGCTCGGGGTGCTCGGCTTCGTGCTGCCACAGCGGTCGCTTCTGCAATCCGCCGCCTCGGACACCATCGCCGCTTCGGTCGGGGCCGTCTGCGCGGTGACTCTGGTGGGCGCTGCGCTGTGGCTGGAGCACTGCTGCCGGGCCCCAGACGGTCCCGATGATTCCGAGCCGGATGACGTCTGATCCGGCTGCACCTCCCTGTCACCGCACGATGGCTGCCTGTCACCGCTGCAAGGTCTACCGCAGCCCGGTGAGCCGGTACGGTATCCGCCATGTCCGGGACCGCCGAAGTGCGGAGGTTTGAGCCTCCGTCGCTGCAGGGCAGCGCTCGGGTTCTGATGCTGAGCACGATGGTCATGGCCGCGGCGGCCGCGGCCGTGCTCGCCCTGGGCACCCAGGATGCCCACCTGCTGAGGCTGGGCGTTGTAGCGGCGCTGTGGGCGGCATTGCTCGCCGCCTTCGCCACGGCGCGAGCGCGGCGCGAGGTCAGCTCACGAGCCCAGCATGCCGATCAGTTGCGGGCGGTCTACCAGCTTGAGCTCCAACGCGAGGTCGTTGCCCGGCGAGAACACGCGCTGACCGTCGAGCGCGCGC
The DNA here is from genome assembly GCA_032230565.1 of Pseudonocardiales bacterium. Classification (GTDB taxonomy): domain Bacteria; phylum Actinomycetota; class Actinomycetes; order Mycobacteriales; family Pseudonocardiaceae. The sequence continues at coordinate 846 of JAVXWL010000270.1, forward strand.
TTCGTGAGCAGGTGCAGCTATCGCAGCAGCGCGAGATCGGGCAGTTACGGGCCGAGCTCGCGGCGATCGGGGGAAATCGCAGCGCTGCGCCGGTAGCGAAAAGGCCGGCGCCGACATCGCCTCCGGCCATCACGGCGTCGACCGATCCACGGTTGCGCTTCGGTCCCGGCCGCCCGGGACCATCGGACTCCGACGTCCAGGGCCGGCACGGACCAAGCCGGGGACGGTCCGGAGGTGGCGCTCCAGCGGCACCCGGACAGCCGCCAACGGCGCTGCCGGCGGCGCAGGCTCAACGGACGGTGCAGGATCTGCTGGCCGCCCATGGGGCAGCTACGTCGCCTCGCCGCAGGCGTACCCACGAGGCAAGGCAACGATAGGCCGGTCACTAGGGCATAGGGTGCGGCGTCATGACGGTGTTCGGACCGGCTAGCCGGAACTCACCGGGGCCTTCCGCACACCGCCGGCAAGTCGTGCTGCCTGCGCTGGCTCTGGTGGCCCTGGCCGTCGGTTTTCTCATCGCCCTCGGCGTCATCAGCAGCACAGTCGGTGGCGGCGCCGTGCTGGTCGGTGCCATGGCGGCGGTCCTGCCAGCGTTGCCGGTGGTGGCGGTGTTCTTGTGGGTGGACCGCTGGGAGCCCGAGCCACCGCGGCTGTTGCTCGCCGCGTTCCTGTGGGGCGCGGGAGTCTCGGTGCTCGGTGCGGCGATGGTCAACGACACCGCGACAGAGTTCGGTGACCAGGTGCTCGGCACCGGGGGTGGTGATCTCGTCGGGGCGGTGATTTCCGCCCCGGTCATCGAGGAGGCCGTCAAGGGCACGTTCCTGGTCGGGCTGCTGTGGTTGCGCCGCCGTGAGTTTGATGGCGTGGTGGACGGAGTCGTCTACGCGGGGTTGGTCGCCACCGGCTTCGCGTTCACCGAGAACGTGCTGTACTTCGGGCGCGCGTTCGCCGTCGGTGGGCTGGTCGGGGACGGCGACGGAGTGGCCATCGTGTTCTTGATGCGCGGCGTGCTCGCCCCGTTCGCGCATCCGGTGTTCACCGCGATGATCGGTATCGCCGTGGGACTGGCGGTTCGCCGGCGCGACCAGGCCCGGCGGGCGCTACTGCCGTTCCTCGGATACCTGGCAGCAGTCGGGCTGCATTCGCTGTGGAACGCATCTGCTGGTTCGGGCTTTCTTCCCACCTTCTATGGGATGATCATGATGCCGTTGTTCGGCGGGTTGATCGCACTGGTGCTCTGGCAGCGCCGCCGGGAGCAACGGGTGATCGCCGCGGCGTTACCAGGATTCGCCAGCGCGGGATTGATCGCCCCCAGCGAGGTCCCGCTGCTGGCCAGCCAGATCGGTCGGCGGGGATGGTCTGCCGCGGTGGGCCGCCAGGCGGGTGAGACCGCCGCAGACGCGGTGCGTGACTACCAGCATGCGGTCACCGAGCTCGCTTTCTCGCAAAACCGGATGGGTCCGGGCGAGGTCGGCGCCGACACCGGGCGGTGGCATCACGAGGCGTTGGACGCGCTGCTGGCCGCCCGGCACCGCGCCCAGCGGGCCGCGAACTGCCCGTTGAGTGAAGCTGCTCACGCCGACCGGCGCGAATAGCTGCAGCGGGTTAATCTGCGGCAGTCCGGTACCCGCGGCCTGCGCGGGACTGGAACCTCTGGAGGACGGCAATGGCGACGATGCCACGGTCGGGTTTAGCGGCGTCCCATGGCGTGGCCGCCCGTCCGGCCAGGCTGGCCGTGGGCGTGGTCTCCGCCGGCCGGGTGGGGTCCGTGCTAGGCGCCGCGATATCCGGTGCTGGACACGTGGTAGTCGGGGTGAGCGCGGTATCCCGAGCCTCGTTGCGACGCGCGGCGAACCTGCTCCCTGATGTGCCGGTGCTGGCGCCCGATGATGTCGTGCGGCGGTCGGACCTGGTGCTGCTCGCAGTCCCGGACGACGTGCTGCCGGGACTGGTGTCCGGGCTCGCGACCACTGGGGCGTTCCGCGCCGGTCAGATCGTGGTGCACACCAGTGGCGCTCGGGGGGTGGACGTGCTGGCTCCGGCGACCGCTGTCGGCGTGCTGCCGCTCGCGCTGCATCCCGCGATGACCTTCACCGGGCGCGCGGAGGACGTCGCGCGGCTGGCGGCGGCCTGTGTCGGCGTCACGGTGGCCGACGAGACCGGCTGGAGCGTCGGGGAGGCGCTGGTGCTGGAGATGGGGGCTGAGCCGGTGCGCGTTCCACCGCAGGCCCGGTCGCTGTATCACGCGGCGCTGGCGCATGGGGCCAATCACCTGGCCACTCTGGTGCGCGACGCGGTGGAGGCGCTGGAGCATGCCGGCGTGGTTCCTGCCGAACGGCTGCTGGGCCCGCTGCTGGAGGCGGCGCTGGACAACACGCTGCGCCACGGCGACCGCGCTTTAACCGGCCCGGTGGCTCGCGGCGACCTCGACACGGTACGGCTGCACCTGCAGGTGCTCGCGGACTCCGCGCCGGAGTTGCTCGAGTCTTACCGAGCGCAGGCGATGCGGACAGCTGACCGTGCCGAGGCGGCCGGGCTACTGACTCCGGCGGTCGCCACCCAGGTCCGGGAAACCCTTCAGGTACGGCGATGACCAGCCGGTTGCGCGGTGACCTGACCGTCCACCAAGATCCTGCTGCGCTGTCTGCGGCGACTCGCCGGTTGCGCTTGGCCGGGCACCCAGTCGTACTGGTCCCGACGATGGGGGCGCTGCATGCCGGCCACCGGGCACTGATTCGTGCCGCTGAGGCCATTGCGGATGCGCGCACGGTGGTGTCGATCTATCTCAATCCGTTGCAGTTCGGCTGTCGCCGCGACCTGGATCGATACCCACGCAGTTTCGACGCCGATCTCGCGCTGTGCCGCGAGGAGGGCGTGGAGCTGGTCTACGCGCCCAGCGTGGCAACGATGTCCCCGCCCGGATCTGACACCACCGTGACACCCGGTCCCCTGGGTGCGCAGCTGGAAGGAGCCAGCCGAGCCGGACACTTCGCCGCCGTGCTCACAGTGGTAGCCAAGCTGTTCGGGATCGTCGGTCCGGATCGGGCGTTGTTCGGCGAGAAGGACTACCAGCAGCTGGTGCTGGTGCGGCGGATGGTGGCCGATCTCCGGATGGGGGTGCAGGTTCTGGGGATCCCCACAGTGCGGGAAGCCGACGGGCTCGCGCTGTCGTCGCGCAACGTCCACCTCGACGCCGAGGCTCGCAGTGCCGCGGTCGCGTTGTCGGCGGCCCTGCGGGCCGGTGCTCAGGCCGGTGCGCAGGGCCATGACGCGGTGCTCGCAGCGGCCAGCGAGGTGTTGGCAGGGCAACCCGGCGTCGAGATGGAGTACCTGGCACTACGTGATCCGGAGCTCGGCCGGGCGCCGCGGCACGGACCGGCTCGATTGTTGCTGGCGGCCACCGTCGGGACCACCCGGCTGATCGACAACGTCGGCCTGCGGCTGGGTGCCGACCCCAACGGACGAGGAGCCCTGTGATGTTCCGGACGATGCTGAAGTCCAAGATCCATCGGGCCACCGTCACCCATGCGGATCTGCACTACGTGGGGTCGGTGACAGTCGACGAGGACCTGATGGACGCCGCCGACCTGCTCGCCGGCGAGCGGGTGGCCATCGTGGATGTCACAAACGGTGCCCGGCTGGAGACCTACGTCATTCCAGGCGCGCGGGGCAGCGGGGTGGTCGGGATCAACGGCGCCGCCGCGCACCTGGTGGCGCCGGGTGACCTGGTGATCCTCATTGCCTACGCCACGATGGACGACGACGAGTCCCGGCGTTACCTGCCGCGGGTGGTGTTCGTTGACGCCGATAATCGGATCGCACATCAGGGCCACGATCCGGCGCATGCCCCGGCCGGAGACCTGATTGCCGGCTCAGCCGGCGTCTGACGGGCGCGCGCGAGTGCTGCTCACCGTAGACATCGGTAACACCAACATCGTCTTGGGCCTGTTCGACGGTAATCGCGCGGCCGACGTCAAGCAGCGCGAGGATGCCGCGCTGGTGCATGACTGGCGGATGCGTACCGACGCCAGGATGACCGCAGATGAGATGGCGCTGACCGTCCGCGGGCTGCTCGGCGAATACTCGCGGAAAATCACTGGTATTGCGGCGCTGTCCACCGTGCCCGCGCTGCTACGCGAGCTGAAAGTGATGGTGGACCGGTACTGGCCGCAGCTGCCCCGGGTGATCGTCGAGCCCGGGGTCCGCACTGGCGTGCCGTTGCTCTACGACAACCCGCGCGAGCTGGGTGCTGATCGGATCGTCAACACGCTGGCCGCCTACACGCTCTACGGCGGCCCGGCGATCGTGGTCGACTTCGGCACCTCCACCAACTTCGACGTGATCAGCGAACGTGGCGAATTTCTCGGCGGTGCACTGGCGCCGGGAATCGAGATCTCCATCGATGCGCTCGCCACCCGCGCGGCTCAACTGTTGAAGGTTCAGCTGGTGCGACCCCGCTCGGTGATCGGCAAGAGCACCGTGGAGGCGTTGCAGTCCGGGTTGCTGTTCGGCTTCGCCGGGCAAGTGGACGGGCTGGTCCAGCGGATCGCTACGGAGCTGGCCCCAGGAGCCGAGGCTGAGGTGGCGGTGATCGCCACCGGCGGGCTGGCCCCGCTGCTGATCGCCGAGTCTCAGACCATCACCCACCACGCCCCGCACCTCACCCTGCGGGGATTGCGGATGGTCTTCGACCGCAACATCACCTAATCCGTACACCCTCGCTCTCGCACCGCTCAGCGGTTCCCGAACTCCACAGGAGAGCTCTTCTGCCGCCGCCAGACAACGCTGGTGTTGAGTTCGGGAATCACTATCTCCGCGGGCAGTCTCGATGATCTGGGTCGCGCGGCGGGTCGCCAGCGTGACTGGCAGGGCCAGTCACGCTGGCGCCAAGCGTCACCTGCCGGGCGCGAACCGCCCTTTCATGGCGGATCACTAAGTTGTCCGGCGTGACTATGGAGCTATCCCACGCAGACGACGACTTGCCGGACCAGATGCAGGTACGCAGGCGCAAGCGGGAACGGATGTTGGCTTCCGGGCCGCACCCATACCCCGTCGCAGTTCCGCGTACCCGAACGCTGAAGGAAATCCGCGACGCGTACATCGGGCTGCCGCCGGACGCGGTCACCGGCGAACACGTATCCGTGACCGGGCGGGTTATTTTCCTGCGCACCGCCGGCAAACTCTGCTTTGCAACGTTGCGCGAGGGCGACGGTACTGAGTTGCAGGCCATGCTCAGCCTGGCCAATGTGGGTGCTGACGGGCTGGCCGCGTGGAAGGCCGATGTCGACCTCGGAGACCACGTGTCCGTGACCGGCGAGGTCGTCACCTCGCGTCGCGGGGAGCTGTCGGTGCAAGCTACCCAATGGCAGATGGCGGCCAAGGCATTACGGCCTCTTCCGACCGCGCACAAGGAACTGGCCGAGGAAACCCGGGTTCGCCAGCGTTATCTCGATCTCATCGTTCGTGATGCGGCCCGGCGGACTGCCCGGGTACGTGCCGACGCGGTCCGATCGATCCGCGCGATGCTGCATTCTCTTGCGTTCGTCGAAGTTGAGACACCCATGCTGCAGATCGTGCATGGTGGTGCCGCGGCACGGCCGTTTGTGACGCACTCCAACGCTCTCAATACCGACCTGTACCTGCGGATCGCCCCAGAACTTTACCTAAAGCGTTGTGTGGTGGGTGGGATGGAGCGGGTCTTCGAGCTCAACCGAGTGTTCCGCAACGAGGGCGCGGACTCGACGCACTCGCCGGAGTTCACCATGCTTGAGGTGTATCAGGCCTACACCGACTACGAGGGCATGGCGCAGCTGACCCGCACGCTGTATCAGACAGTCGCCCGCGACGTGTTCGGATGCACCACACTTCGACTTGCTGACGGCAGTGACTACGACATCGGCGGGCAATGGGCTCAGATCAGCCTGTTCGGCGCTGTCTCCAAGGCGCTTGGCGAGGAGATCACTCCGCTGACGGGGCGTACGGAGTTGCTCGGCTACGCCGAGCGAGTGGGTCTTACATGCAATCCCGCCTGGCTACCCGGAAAGCTGGTTGAGGAGTTGTTCGAGCAACTCGTGGTACCAGGGCTGCACGCGCCGACCTTCGTCAAGGACTTTCCGGTGGACACCGCCCCGCTGACCAGGGAACACCGCAGCGCTGCGGGTCTGGCCGAGAAATGGGATCTCTACATCCGTTCGGTGGAGTCGGCCACTGCTTACTCAGAGCTAGTCGATCCGGTAGTGCAACGGGAGCGTTTCGAGGCCCAGGCTGCACTCACGGCGGCGGGTGATGACGAGGCGATGCCGCTGGACGAGGAGTTCTTGACCGCCATGGAGTACGGAATGCCACCAAGTGGCGGCATGGGAATGGGGATCGACCGGCTCCTCATGGCGCTCACTGGTTCGGGTATCCGGGAGACCATCCTGTTTCCGCTGGTACGACCACAATAGCGGACGCCGATGACGGGTGATTTCGCAATCTGCACGGAAATGGGCTAACCTACTCCTTGTCGTTGTGGAGTCGTCGTGCGATGGCTCCGTCCACCACGTCCCTGAGGGAGGACGACGCGCATGGCGCAGAAGGTCACCGTAACCTTGGTCGATGACCTC
>JAVXWL010000010.1:0-6511 GCA_032230565.1 Pseudonocardiales bacterium
GTGTTGTTGATCTGTTCGCCGAGGAAGATGATGCGCTCCTCGAACAGCTTGTTATAAGGGTTGGATTCCTTGACCCCGTAGCTGGTGCGCTCGATGAACGAGGGCAGGACGTAGCGCGACTGGGGCAGGTAATTTTGGGACAGGTGATTTTGGGGCATGCGATCGTGCGGCATACCGCCTCCGGACAGGTGATTCATCGGGGCTCCTTGAAGCATCAGAGGCTCGCGTCGGGCAACGAGTTGGCGCGGGTCAGGACGTAGTCGACGAAGCCGTACTCGCGGGCCTCTTCCGCGGTGAACCAACGGTCCCGGTCGGAGTCGGCGATGATCCGTTCTACCGGCTGGCCGGTCTGCTCGGCGATGAGCTCTGCCATCTCACGCTTGTGCTTGATCAACATGTCCGCCTGGATCGCGATGTCCGCCGCTGTGCCGGACACGCCCGCTGACGGCTGGTGCATGAGAATCCGGGCATGCGGCAGGGCGTATCGCTTGCCTCGGGCCCCCGCGGACAGCAGGAACTGCCCCATCGAGGCGGCCAAGCCCATCGCGTAGGTCGCCACGTCGGGCTCGATCAGGTGCATCGTGTCGTAGATGGCCATCCCCGCGGTGACCGAGCCGCCCGGCGAGTTGATGTAGAGCCTGATGTCCTGGTCAGGATCCTCCGCCGACAGCAACAACAGCTGGGCGCAGATCTGGTTGGCGATGTTCTCCTCAACCTGGGATCCGAGCACGATGATGCGTTCCCGGAGCAGCCGCTCATACACCGAGTCCGTCAGGTTGAGGCCAGCCGTGGCGGCCCGCATCGTGGGAGCGCCCGGCAGCGGCACGGCCGAAGCGATGTGGTCGGAGGTCACGTATGCCTGCCTTCTGTCATCAGGGCCACCTGCGGATGGGTGAGGGTCCGGCTGGGAGATCTATCCGGACTCCGACGCGGTGGGCACTGCCGACCCTAACGAAGGAGAGCACCGACTACTTCCTGGCGCGCCCACAGTTCGCTCAGAGCGTTACGGCGTCGGCAGCCGGGATCACCGGGCGGCCATCGGGTGCCCCTGGCCCGCCGAGTCGATCAGCGAGTCGATGTCGACCGTATTTCCGCTGGCATCGGTGATGGTGGCCTGGCTGAGCACAGCGGCCAGCGCCTTGCCGCGGCGGACATCAGCGTAGACAGTGCCCAACTCGCCAGCTTCCTGAAGCTGCAGGGCGTAGTCGTTGGGGCTGACACCTTGGCGCTGCGCCTGGTACATGAGGCGCTCGCTGAGCTCGCTGTCGTTGACCGAAACATCTTCAGCATCGGCGATCGCATCGAGCAGGAGCTGCGCCTTGACTGTTTCCTGCGCCGCGTTTCGCAGGTCGGTCTCGAAATGCTCGCGGGTATGGCCCTGTTGCTCCAGCCACTGGCCCAGACGAGCCTCATTGTGTTCAAAAGCGTGCAGGGCCTCGTGCTTACGCGACTCGAACTCAGACTCGACGATCGCCGCCGGCAAGGGGACCTCGGTGGTGTCAAGCAGGATCTTGAGAATCTTGTCTCTGGCTTGGGCGCCCTGCTGCATCGCTTTGACCCGGCCAAGCCGCGTGCGAAGGTCAGCGCGGAGCTCATCGATGGTGTCGAATTCGCTGGCGAGTTGGGCAAACTCGTCGTCGGCCGCGGGCAACTCTCGCTCTTTCACCGCTTGGATTTTCGCCGTAACCTCCGCCTCGCGCCCGGCATACTCTCCGGCAGCCAAAACGGCGGTGACCGTTCGCTCGTCGCCCTGCGAGGCGCCAACCAGCGCGTCGTCGATGCCTTCCATGAGCTGGCCGGAGCCAACCTCGTAGGAAAGATCGGTGGTTGCCAAGTCTGCGACCTCCGCGCCGTCGACGGTCGCCGAGAGGTCCAGCGAAACGAAGTCACCCTGTTGGATGGGACGCTCGACGGTGGTCAGCGTGCCGAAGCGGGTACGGAGACCGTCCAGCTGTTCGTCGACCTCCGCGTCGGTCACCGCGACGTCGTCGACCGACACCGCTAGCTCGTTGAACGCCGGCATCTCGATCTTCGGCCGGACGTCGACCTCAGCGGTGAACGCGACGTGGTCGCCATCCTCGACCTCGGTGACCTCGATCTCCGGACGGCCCAGTGGGTGAACCTCGCCCGCCCGGACAATCTCGGCATACTTCGCCGACACCATCCCGCTGACCACTTCCTCGAGCACCACGCCGCGACCCAGCCGCTGCTCCAAGATCCGGGCAGGCGCCTTACCCGGCCGGAATCCCGGGATGTTGACCTGGTGGGCGATCTTCCGGTAGGCGCGGTCGAAGTCTGGCTTCAGCTCGTCGAACGGCACCTCGACGTTGATTTTCACCCGCGTCGGGCTGAGTTGTTCGACGGTGCTCTTCACGAAGTGCTCCTCAAGGAAAGACGGGACGGGCCGGCACAGCCCCGGCCGGGCAGTAGGTGGAACAAGTCTAGGCGAGCGCTCCGATCTGGCCGCTGCGGGAGCCGCATCTGGCCCTAGTCGTTCATCGCCCGTCGTATCTCTCGACGGTGTAGAGCCGGATCTCGATGCCGTCACGATCATGCACCCCGGCGATCACCCAGCCGATATGGCCCACAACGATGCCGCCGTGCGGCTCGCCGAGCTTGTCCAACCGATCCCGCCACTTCTGCAGATCCGAGTGGGTGGGCACCGCCAACGCGAAATGGATCGAAACCGGCTAGCGCTGCGGCCCGCACCGAGTCCCGACGCAGCGCGAGTTCAAAACTGCCGTCCGCGCTTCTCATCGCGACCCCCATCAGCACACCGTCTTCGACGAAATCGATATGCGGAACAAGATCGAGCACGCGCTGATACCAGGCGCGGCTGCGTTCGACACTGCTCCAGGCAACTTGACGTGATGGAAACCGGCCAGCGCACTCATCGGCGGATCCGCTCGCTAGAGCTAACTCTCTTAGAAAAGAGTACAAGTGTGGCCGAACGGTCGGCATCCCCTCCGCCCGTGATGACCAGCCCGTCGAAGCCTCGGCAGGCCGTGTGCGGATCCTGGACCTGTCGTCACCTCCGGCCTGCTGGGCGGACGGACGATCAAGGCTAACGGGTGTTGAGGCACAGCATTAGTTTGACGCTGAGTGACGGAATCGGGACCCGTAGCATCTGAGCGATTTCCGATGACTGACCGATTGAACCCCGGTGAGTCCGCAGCCGTTGAGGTCGCCCAGCATATATGCAGGGATGGAATGATCACGATGGCGCTGCCGTGACTGACCTGTTCGCGCCGGACGGCACCTATGTCGACCCAACCTTGCCTGGCCCGCTGTCGGGAGAGGGTATCGCGATGTATGTAGCGAGCTTGGTCGCGGCCTTCCGCGATCTTGCCTTCGCAGTTAAAAAGGATCAGTGTCGATGGTGACCGGGTGACCGTGCAGTGGCGCATGCGGGGCACGAATACCGGACCTTTGCCGGGAGCGCGTCTGAACCCACCGGTGTACATGTGACCTACCAGGATTGATCTTATCAACGTCAGCCTGAAGTGATCGCCAGCGTAGTGGGCTTCTTCGAGCAGAAGACCTTCGTCGAACAGCTCGGGGCTCCAGGCCTTGATCGTTCCGAAAGGTGAGTCGTCCTTGCATTTCGGCATGTCAGTGCGTTCCGACCCTGGAAACACCGCAGAACCCGGTGCTCTCACCATGACCTCGATCGATGTAGACAGCGATCAAGAGCAAGCCGAAGTCCAGCTTCGAAGCGCGACGTTATCCACACCAGACTCGCGGACGCGGCCTGCTCCTGATCAAACGGCTCGCCGACCCCGTCCGTACCCACAGCGAAAACGGCGGCACAACCATCCGCGTCTACCTAAGGATTCCCGCGCTCATCGACGGATAGGCACTGGCTCGGGTGCCATGGTTGCGGCACTTCGCTGCCGTACCACGGTGGCGACTTCCCGGGAGCAAGATCACCGAAGATCGAGAGTGGAGATGCACCCTCGCTCCAAAGCGGTGAACGGACACTTAACCGCAGACACTCATGGACACGCTGAAGAAATTTGCGACAGAACACCCGGAACCGGACGCGGAGCCAGCCTGGGGAGCACCGCAAGCTGTCGATCCTTCCACGAAGGGGCCTAGGGCACTACGCTGTCGATCATCTCCCGCTACCCCTTCCGAATCACGGATTGGGTATCTCCGATTGGCAGCGAAGGGAGCAGCGAACACAATGACTTCAGCGAAAACCTCAGCGGACACCTCAGCCGAGACGGCATCGGACACCTCACCGGACACCTCACCGGATATTTCAGCCGATACCTCAGCGGATACCTCAGCAGAGGCTTCAGGGGAGAAGATCAGAGGCGTGGTGGAGCAGACCCTCGATGAGGCTGAGCCGCTCGTTGACAAGGTCCTTGAGAGAACTGAGTCGTTTGCCGAGGAGGCCAAGGAGAAGGCTAAGCTCCTCGCCGACAAGATCATGGAGAAGGCTGAACCCCTCGCAGAGAAGGTCAAGGAGAAGGCTGAACCCCTCGTTGAGAAGGCAGAGGGTCGCTCCGGCAAAGACAGCACGTCCTGAGGGGCGCCGTTCCACTCTCACAGCCGGGTATTCATGGTCGCCGGGCAGAAGCTCGCCCTGGGTACAATGGCGGCAAGGCTGGCACTTCGCTAGAGCCTCGGGCGGTGCCCTCGTCCATAGCAGCGGCGGAGGGACGGACGGGGCTGCGGCAAACAGAGTCAAACTCCTGCGAGCGCGGTTCCCGCCGCCCATGCGAACGCCGGGCGCCCATGTCCCGACACCTCACCGCTAGAGTCACTAGCCCGAGCGCGAGGTCGGTCAGCGAAGGCATCAGCTGGATGAGCACGAGCGTACGGATGGCGACAGATCTGTCATTGTCCTCGCGACAATATGCAAGCAGCATTATCAGGAGCGCACTGCCGCCAAACGGTGTTTGAACTGGACTGAAAAGATTTGAGCAGATTTCGTCCCTTGTCCGTTGTCGCTAAGGAGGGGCGACCGATCATCCCTGCCGTCGAGTGGGCATGTATGCCCACCGTGCGCAGGTGGTGGCGTTCATCTACCGCGAAGTCTGCATCGCGGTAGCTCGAACCCACAACCTCCGGTGAGGTCGCGAGCAGGATCGGCACTTGACGGGATCCGCGCTCGTACTGGGTACCACACGTGCGGCTACACGACTTTCCGTCACACCGTGGTGAGCTTGCTCCCCAACTCAAGACACCACCGCACGCCGTCCAGCGGATTGCTCGACACGCCGACGTCGATGTCACCTTGGGCATCTACGCACACACACCGACCTCGAGGCCATGCGAGAGGCGCTCGACAGTATTGGGTGGGAAGACCTGTGAGCAGTCGTGGCTACACCGTTGCTACATTCAGCGACATTTTCGATCTTGTACCGATCTCTATTTTGCCTGGTCGGGGTGGCGGGATTCGAACCCACGGCCCCTCGCTCCCAAAGCCCGGGCAGACCGTGTGCGGTGGTGTGCGCTAGTCGGATTACTCGCGCCGATGCGATGGCGAAGCTTGCGCGCGATGGCTGCTGTCGGAGGTCGTTGCTACATGGCTGCTACACGTGGTCATCGACGGGGGCGCAGGTCGCCGTCCGACCAGTGGGCTGTCTGGGACAGGAACCGAGTGGACCGCAGCCGGGATGCTCCTCGCCGAAGCCAAGTTCCGGCGGATCAAGGGGCCACAAGGAGATGCCTCTACTCATAGCAGTCTTGGCTCGACACACCGCGCAACGGTAACCCCAGACTGTCGGGGCCATCACTGAAATGACCGCGGACCGTCGCCCAAGTTTAACAACGGCCAAGATAGTCACCCTGTACTCGCCGATCCTGAGCGGCGAGCCGTCGGGGAAGGCTGTCGTCGAGCGTATCCTCAAGGCGGCGGTGCAAAGTTACAGCGACCTTAAGGTCCGTGCCGTTTTCCACGTCGAGGGCCAATCGGCGTTCGCGGCGGTGATCGACGAAATCGTGGACGGCCACGTGCTGCAACTCGTCGAGATCTTCACCCTCAACGCTGAGGGCGAAGTCGGCGAGATCCGGATTTTCACCCGCCCATGGCTCGTGACCGCCTACTTCCGAAAGAGGATGCACGCTCAGCTGAACGACATCCTCGGCCCCGAACTCTGGCAAGGACCCGACCCGCAAGGCCCCCTGCCCGTCCAATAACGTGAAGACCCCTCCGACGGGACTGACAGGGCGTGACTGCTCAGGACCGTTCATGACGTGCGGCGGGGTGTGGTCGTTGGTCCGTTCGTGGGAGCTGCCAGCGGCCGGAAGCCGTCGTACGACGAGCTGGTGAGCGCGCTGGTCTACTTGCAGCGGCGCTTTGCGTTGCTAGGAGCTCCGGGCCTCTGCCGATGGACTACAAGGAGTTTGTGGGGCGCTGTTGCGTTAGCGGATGGTGGGCACGGTCGACGGCGGCCTGTGTGCTGTTCAGATGGCGAACGCGAGTTCGGTAAAGGCTGCTGGAATCCGGTGGTTCGGGTTGAGGTCGACGGCTAGTTCGTAGTGACCACGGCGCATGTTC